>CBDDRQ010000126.1:0-6861 GCA_965233125.1 uncultured bacterium | reverse complement strand
GGCTTCGGCTTCCGCTGCGGCTTCCTCGGCCTGCTGCACATGGACATCGTGCAGGAGCGCCTGGAGCGCGAGTACGGCATGCACCTCATCACCACCGCGCCCTCGGTGATCTACGAGATCAAGCTGCGCGACGGCACGGTGGAGCAGGTCTCCAACCCCTCGCGCCTGCCGCCCATGGAGACCATCGAGGAGATCCGCGAGCCGGTCATCGCCACCAAGATCTTCGTGCCGCAGGAGTACGTCGGCCCGGTGATCACGCTGTGCGAGGAGAAGCGCGGCAGCCAGACCAACCTGCACTACTCGCCGCGCCACGTGGTGCTGTCCTACGACCTGCCGCTCTCCGAGGTGGTGCTCGACTTCTTCGACCGGCTGAAGTCGGCGACGCGCGGCTACGGCTCGCTCGACTACGACTTCAAGGAATACCGCGCCGCCGACGTCGTGCGCCTGGACATCCTGGTGAACGGCGAGCGCGTGGATGCGCTCTCGACCATGGTGCACCGGGCGAGCACGCAGCACCGCGGACGGGAGCTCGTCTCCAAATTGAGGGGCTTGATTCCGCGGCAGATGTTCGACGTCGCGATCCAGGCCGCCATCGGCGCCCACATCGTGGCGCGCGAGAACGTCAAGGCGCTGCGCAAGAACGTGCTCGCCAAGTGCTACGGCGGCGACGTGACGCGCAAGCGGAAGCTCCTCGAGAAGCAGAAGGAGGGCAAGAAGCGCATGAAGCAGGTCGGCTCGGTGGAGATCCCACAGGAGGCCTTCCTGGCGGTGCTGCAGCGGAGCGGCAGTTGAGCTTCGCCGCGTTCCTGCTGCTGCTGCTGGTGGTGACCGGGACCGTCTGGCTCCTCGACAAGATCCTTCTCAGGAAAAGAAGACAAGGGAAGCAGCCGTGGTGGGTCGAGTACTCGATCAGCTTCTTCCCGGTGATCCTGATCGTGTTCCTGCTGCGCTCGTTCCTGGTCGAGCCCTTCAAGATCCCGTCGAGCTCGATGGTGCCCACGCTCCTGGTGGGCGACTTCATCCTCGTGAACAAGTTCACGTACGGCATCCGCCTGCCGGTCGCCAACCGGAAGGTGGTCGAGCTCGGCAGCCCCGGGCGCGGCGACGTGATGGTGTTCCGCTTCCCGGACGACCCCTCGCTCGACTACATCAAGCGCGTGGTCGGGCTGCCCGGCGACCTCGTCGAGTACCGCGGCAAGCGCCTGTCGATCAACGGGCGGCCGGTGCCGTTGCGCCAGGTCTCGGACTACCTGGCGCGCGAGCGCATGCAGTTCTCGCGCCGCTACGTCGAGACGCTCAACGGCGTCGAGCACCAGATCCTGCTCGAGGACGACGCGCCCGCGGCGCTGATGCCCGGGCGCGCGTTCCCGTTCTCGGGCAATTGCAACTACAATAGCAGCGGCGTTGCGTGCACGGTTCCGCAGGGCCATTACTTCGTGATGGGCGACAACCGCGACAACTCGAGCGACAGCCGGGTCTGGGGCTTCGTCCCCGACGAGAACATCGTCGGCAAGGCGTTCTTCATCTGGCTGAACCTGAACGAGCTCGGGCGCTTCGGCGCGTTCCGCTGACAGGGGGTCCAAAATGAAAACCAAGCAGCGCGGCATCAGCCTGATGGGGCTCATCCTCATCCTGTTCGTCCTGGTGGTGGTGGCGCTGTTCGCCATGAAGGTGATCCCGTCCTACCTGGAGTACGCGAGCGCGAAGAGCGCCATCGAGTCCATTGCGCGCGACCAGCAGCTCAACACGCCGCAGATGGTGCGCAACGCGTTCGAGGCGCGCGCGCAGGTCGACAACGTCACCTCGATCCGGGCGACCGACCTCGAGATCACCAAGGAGGGCAACCACATGGGGATCGCCTTCACCTACCGCAAGGAAGTGCAGCTGTTCCCCAACGTCGGCCTGTACATCGACTACACCGCCGATACGAAGGGGCAGTGAGCGGGCGCGCGGAGCTCGAGGAGCGGCTCGGACACCGGTTCACCAACGCGGCGCTGCTCGAGCAGGCGCTCACCCACCGCAGCGCCGGCGCCGGCGACTACGAGCGCCTGGAATTCCTCGGCGACGGCGTGCTGGGCTGCGCGGTGGCCGAGGAGCTCTACGCGCGCTTCCCGCGCCTGGCCGAGGGCCGGCTCACCCTCATGCGCGCGCGCCTGGTGCGCGAGGAGTCCCTCGCCGGAATCGCCGGCCATCTCGAGATGACGAAGCATCTCCGCGTCGGCGCCCGGCACCCGGTCACGCCCTCGGTGCTCGCGGACGCGGTCGAGGCGCTGTTCGGCGCCGTGTTCCTCGACGGCGGCTACGGCGCGGCGCGCAAGGCCATGCTGCACGCGTTCGGCCCGCTGCTGGAGGGCCTCGACCCGAACGAGGCGGAGAAGGACGCCAAGACGCGCCTGCAGGAGCTGATGCACGCCCGCGGCAGCAAGCTGCCCGAGTACCGCGTAGTCGCAACCCGCGGCGCGCCCCACCAGCGCTCCTTCGAGGTGGAATGCACGCTCGCCGAGCTGGGCCTTGCGGCCGTCGGCACCGGCACCTCGCTGCAACGCGCCGAGCAGGCCGCCGCGCACGGCGTTCTGGAGAAGCTGGCGAAGTGACCCGCTGCGGCACCATCGGCTTCGTCGGCCGCCCCAACACCGGCAAGTCGAGCCTGCTCAACCGCCTGGTGGGCGAGAAGCTGTCGATCGTGTCGGCGAAGCCCCAGACCACGCGCCACCTCGTCACCGGCATCCTGACCCGGCCGGGCTGCCAGTACGTGTTCGTCGATGCCCCGGGGGCGCCGCCACAGACGAAGAGCGTGATGCACCGCGCGCTCAGCCGGCGGGTGAACGAGGCGGCGCGCGACGTCGACGTGGTGCTGTTCGTGGTCGACGCCACGCGCATCGGCGCCGAGGACCGGGCGGTGCTCGAGCGCATCCCGGTTTCGCAGAGCGTCATCGCGGTGGTCAACAAGGTGGATCTGGTTCGCAAGTTCGATCTGATTCCATTCCTGGACCGTCTCGCCAGGCTGCGCGAGTTCCACGCAGTCGTGCCGGTGAGCGCGAAGACCGGCCGCAACGTCGACGAGCTGCTGCGCGTGCTGGCCGAGGCGCTGCCCGAGGGGCCGCCGGCCTACCCGGCGGAGCAGCTCACCGACCGCGACGAGCGCTTCTTCGCCGCGGAGCTGCTGCGCGAGAAGCTCTTCGAGGCCATGGGCCAGGAGCTGCCCTACCGCTGTGAGGTGCTGATCGAGAGCTTCAAGCAGGAGGGCCGGCTGCGGCGCATCGAGGCGACCATCCTGGTCGAGCGCGACAGCCAGCGCGCGATCGTGCTCGGCGAGGGCGGCGAGCGCCTCAAGCGCATGGCCACCGCCGCGCGCAAGGACATGGAGCGCCTGTTCGGCGGCAAGGTCTACCTGGGGACCTGGGTCAAGGTGCGCCGCGCCTGGACCGACGACCGGCGCGTCCTGCGCCAGCTGGGCTACGAATGAAGCGCCGCGCCGACCACGAGCCGGGCTACGTCCTGCACACCTACCCGTACATGGAGACGAGCCTCATCGTCGAGGCCTTCTCGCGCCGCTTCGGCCGTGTGTCGCTGCTCGCGCGCGGCGCGCGCCGCCCGCGCTCGGCGATGCGCGGGGTGCTGCTGTCCTTCCACGCGCTGCAGCTCTCCTGGAGCGGCTCGGCCGATCTCGCCAACCTCCGCGGCGCGGAGTGGTCGGGCGCGCTGCAGCCCCTCTCGGGCCGCGGCCTGATGTGCGGCTTCTACCTGAACGAGCTGCTGCTGCGGCTGCTGCCGCGCGAGGACCCGCACGAGGCGCTGTTCGATGTTTATGGGGAATGCTTGAGGTTGCTGGCCGGGGGCGCGGAGCAGGGCAGAGTGCTCAGATCCTTCGAGAAACGGCTGCTGGCGGAGCTCGGCTATGCTCCGCTGCTTGAGCGCGACGCCGCGAGCGGCGAGCCGATCGACCCGGCGCGGCGCTACGCCTACGAACCGGACCGTGGCCCGATGCCCCTGCGCAATGCCTCCTCCGGCCTGAGCGTCAGCGGGCAGACCCTGCTCGACCTCGCCGCCGACGACTACGCCCGGGCGCAGACCCGCGACGAGGCGCGCGAACTCATGCGGCTGCTCATCGGCGCGCGCCTGCACGGGCAGACGCTGCATACCCGCGTGGTCCTGAGAGAATTGAACGACCTATGATCGAGCTCGGCGTCAACGTCGACCACGTCGCCACCGTGCGCCAGGCGCGCCGCACCTACGAGCCCGACCCGGTGTGGGCCGCAGTGGAAGCGCACCTCGGCGGCGCCGACGGCATCACCGTGCACCTGCGCGAGGACCGCCGTCACATCCAGGACGAGGACGTGCGCCGCCTGCGCGAGCTCACGCACATCAAGCTCAACCTGGAGATGGCCGCGACCGACGAGATGGTCGCCATCGCCTGCCGCCTCAAGCCGGAGATGGCGATGCTGGTGCCCGAGGGGCGGCACGAGATCACCACCGAGGGCGGCTTGGATGTTGTTTCCCAGGAAAGAATCCTTCGGGGACAAGTGGAGAAACTAACCGCCGCCGGCATCGTCGTGTCCGTGTTCATCGACGCCGAGCTGAAGCAGGTCGAGGTGGCCAAGCGCATCGGCGCCTCGGTGTGCGAGATCCACACCGGCCCGTACGCGCACGCGTTCCACTCGAAGGGGCGCGATGCCGAGAGTTCTGCGGTTCTTTCTGAAATCATGAAAATTCAAGCTGCGGGCGAAGCCATCCGCTCGCTCGGCATGCGCTTCAACGCCGGTCATGCGCTCAATTACTTCAACGTGCAGCCGGTGGCCCGCCTGCCGGGGGTGCGCGAGCTGCATATCGGCCACGCCATCGTCAGCCGCGCGCTCTTCGTGGGCATGCGCGAGGCGGTGCGCGAGATGAAGAGCCTGATGCGCCAGGCGCAAGCCGCGCGATGATCTACGGCGTCGGCACCGACGTGGTCGAGATCGGCCGCATCGAGAAGGCGCTCGAGCGCTTCGGCGAGCGCTTCGCGCGGCGCATCCTGTGCGAGCCCGAGCTCGCGCGCTTCGCGAAGCATCGCCTGCCGGCCAACTACCTCGCCAAGCGCTTCGCCGCGAAGGAGGCGTTCACCAAGGCACTGGGCACCGGCATCCACGCGCCGGCCAACTGGCACGGCGTCTGGGTCACCAACCTGAAGTCGGGGAAGCCCGTGCTGGAATTCACCCCTGCGTTGCAGCAGCTCCTGCAGCAGAAAAAGATCAGCCATTCCCACGTGTCTCTCTCCGACGAGAAGGGCGTGGCCTTCGCCACGGTCATCCTGGAATGCGAAAAGTAAGGCTGCCGCCGGGCCCGGCAGTGGTCGACGTCCTCGGTACGGTGCTCACGGACGAAGACCGCGAGCGCATCCGGCATCCGGCCGCGGGGGCGGTGATCCTCTTTGCCCGCAATTACGAGAACCCGGAGCAGCTTGCGAATCTGAATCTTGAGATTGAGAAACTGCGGGAGCCCGCGCTGCCGATCTGCGTCGACCACGAGGGCGGGCGCGTGCAGCGCTTTCGCGAGGGCTTTACGGCGATACCGCCAATGCGCGAGCTGGGCAGGCTCTGGGACCGGGACCGGGAGCAGGGCAGGGCCGCGGCGCACGCCGTCGGCTACACGATCGGGGCCGAGCTCGGCGCGCACGGGGTCGACTTCAGCTTCACCCCGGTGCTGGATCTCGACTATGGCGGCAGCAGCGTGATCGGCGACCGGGCTCTGCATTTCGATCCCACGGCCGTCGCCGCTCTTGCTTCTGCGCTTCTGAAAGGACTGAAAGACGCCGGGATGGCCGCGGTGGGCAAGCATTTCCCCGGCCACGGCTTCGCCACCGCGGATTCGCACGTCGCGGTGCCGAAAGATGAAAGGGCCCTGCAGGAAATCCTCCGCAAGGACGTGCTGCCTTACCGCAGCGCCATCGAGGCGGGCCTCGCGGCCGTGATGCCGGCGCACGTGATCTTCCCGCAGGCCGACGCCGAGCCGGCGGGCTACTCGAGGTTCTGGCTGCAGGAAGTGCTGCGCGGCAGGCTCGGCTTCCAGGGGCTGGTGTTCAGCGACGACCTGTCGATGGAAGGCGCCTGCGTGGCCGGCGGGCCGCCGGAGCGGGCGAGGGCGGCGCTCGCCGCGGGCTGCGACATGGTGCTTCTCTGCAACGACCCCAAAGGATGCGATGCGCTTTTGGAGTCCCTGAAAGAGGTTCCTTTCAGGGACCCGGAACGGCTGGAAGCGATGCGGAAGAAAGGCGGGCGGGACTTGCGCAAGAGCGTGGCCTACCGCGAGGCCCAGCAGCTCCTGTCGGCCATGAAAACAGGGTTCGAAAAGCCTGAAATGGGTACGATCGTACCCATTCCGGAAGACCCGGCCTAGGCTCTCTCCATGTACTTGCCTTCGGCGGTGTCGACCTTGATCTTCTCGCCGTTGTTGACGAAAGGGGGGACCTGCACGGTGATGCCGGTCTCCATCCGCGCCGGCTTGAACGAGGTGGTGGCGGTTGCGTTCTTGATGCCGGGCTCGGTGTCGACGACGGTCAGCACCACCGAGGGCGGGATCTCCACGCCGATGGCGCGGCCGCTGTAGAAGTTGATCTGCACGTCGGTGTTGGGCAGCAGGTAGCCCGACTGGCCCTCGAGGAAGTCCGCCGGCAGCGAGAGCTGCTCGTAGTTTTCCTTGTCCATGAAGACGTAGCTGTCGCCGTCCTTGTAGAGGAACTGCATGTCGCGCGCGTCGACGTAGGCGCGCTCGACCTTGTCCTCGGTGCGGAAGCGCTGGTTGGTCTTGGTGCCGGCCTCGATGTCCTTCATCTCCACCTGCATGAAGGCGCCGCCGCGGCCGCCCACGTGCACGTGATAGGACTTG
>CBDDRQ010000125.1:0-3515 GCA_965233125.1 uncultured bacterium | reverse complement strand
GCGAACAGCGTCATGAACACCGCGCCCGCGAGTCCGGCGAATTCCCTCAGCAGCGCCCTATGGAAGATCACGTGGGAAAGAGAGCCCGTGTCATGCGATACTTTCGCAATGCAATTTAGCATAAAGGCCCTCTCGCCCGAGACGGCGAAGACGGGCTGCGTGGTCCTCGGGGTTTACGCCAGCAAGGAGCTCTCGCCGAGCGCCGGCCGCGTCGACAAGGCCGCGCGCGGGGCGCTGCGCAAGGCGCTGCCCGACCTGCCGGGCAGGGCCGGCGCGACGCTGCTCCTGCGCGGGCTGCCCGGCGTCGCCGCCGAGCGCGTGCTGCTCGTGGGCCTGGGGGAGCGCAAGGAGTTCGCGGAAGGCGCGTTCCGCGAAGCGGTGCGCGGCGCGGCGGCGGCGCTGCGCGATCTTGGCGCGAAGGACGCCGCGTTCTACCTCGTCGACCTGAAGGTCGGCGCGCGGCCGGTCGCGTGGAACGTGCGCCACGCGGTGCTCGGCCTGCGCGAGGCTTTCTACCGCTTCGACCAGCTCAAGACCCAGAAGAAGGGCAGCCCGCCCGCGCTCGCCGCGGTCACGCTGCCCGTTTCCTCGAGCCCCGCGCTCCAGGGCGCCTTGCGCGAGGCCATCGCCACCGCCGAGGGCGCGGCGCTCGCGCGCACGCTCGGCAACCTGCCGCCCAACATCTGCACCCCCGCCTATCTCGCCGCCGAGGCGGGCAAGATCGCGCGCCAGTTCAAGCTCGCCCTCCAGGTCCTCGAGAAGAGCGACATGGAGAAGCTCGGCATGGGCGCGCTGCTCGCGGTGGCGAGCGCCTCGCACCAGCCGCCCAAGCTGATCGTGCTGCGCTACTCGGGCGCGGGCAAGGGAAGGAAGCCACTGGCGCTGGTGGGGAAGGGCATTACCTTCGATACGGGCGGCATCTCCCTCAAGCCCGCCGGCGAGATGGACGAGATGAAGTACGACATGTCGGGCGCCGCCTCGGTGCTCGGCGCGATCCACGCGCTCGCCGCGATGAAGGCGCCGGTGAACGTCGTGGCCGTGATCCCCGCCTGCGAGAACATGCCCGGGGGCGCCGCCGCCAAGCCCGGCGACGTGGTCACCACGCTCTCGGGGCAGACGGTCGAGATCCTGAACACCGACGCTGAGGGGCGGCTCATCCTGTGCGACGCGCTCACCTACGCGGCGCGCTTCGAGCCCGAGGCGGTGATCGACATCGCCACGCTCACCGGCGCCTGCGTGATCGCGCTGGGCCATGTCGCCACCGGCCTCTTCGCCAACGACGACAAGCTCGCCGCGGGGATCCGCGAGGCCGCCGGCGACGCCTGGGACCGCGTCTGGCAGATGCCGCTGTGGGAGGACTATCAGGAGCAGCTGCGCTCCAACTTCGCCGACATGGCGAACATCGGCGGCCGGCCCGGCGGCAGCATCACCGCGGCCTGCTTCCTCGCGCGCTTCACGCGCAAGCAGCGCTGGGCGCACCTGGACATCGCCGGCACGGCCTGGAAGGGCGGGCGCGAGAAGGGCTCGACCGGCCGCCCGGTGCCGCTTCTCGTCCGCTATGCCTTGCGGCATTCTGGGAAGAAGTGACCAGCATCGACTTCTATTTCAACGCCCCCGACCGGCTGCAGGTCGCCTGCCGGCTCGCGGGCAAGGCGCTGGCGCAGAAGCAGCGCCTGCTCGTGTACGCGCCCGAGCCCGAGACGGCGAGCCGCATCGACAAGATGCTGTGGACCTGGCCCGCGATCGGCTTCGTGCCGCACTGCCTGGCGCACGACCCGCTCGCCGCCGACACCCCGGTGCTGATCGCCGCCGGCGACGAGACGCCGCCGGGCTGCGAGGTGCTGCTCAACCTCGGCGCGCAGTGCCCGCCGCACTTCGAGCGCTTCGAGCGCCTCCTCGAGGTCGTTGCGGCCGACGAGGAGGACAAGAAGGCCGCGCGCGCGCGCTATCGCTTCTACCAGGAGCGCGGCTACCGTATCGCGAGCCACGATCTCCATGAGTGACGAGCAGCCCGATCCGCTGGCGAAGCGCGTCGACGCGCTGGTCTCTCGCGCGCGCGAGCCCGGCGGCGCCGACCTGCCGGTGCTCACCCAGATCGTCGCCGACGAGCGAGCGCCCCGGCGCGCGGTCGACGCCGCCGCCCTGGAAGCGCTAGCGCGCGAGCTCGAGCGCGCGGTGCTGGCGCGCGTCGCCCCCGAGCTCGAGCGCATCGTCGGCCAGGCGCTCGAGGGCGCCCACGCCGAGCTGAAGACCAGCGTCACCCAGATGGTGCGCGAGGCGGTCGCCGCCTCGGTCGCGCACGCGCTCGCCCCGCCCAAGCAAGACTGACGGCAGTGCTGGACAAGAGCTTCGATCCCGTTGCGGTCGAGCAGCGCTGGTACCGGCGCTGGGAATCCGCCGGCTGGTTCGCGCACCGCGATCACCAGCAGCCCGCGTACTGCATCCAGCTCCCGCCGCCCAACGTCACCGGCACGCTGCACATGGGGCACGCGTTCCAGCAGACGCTGATGGACGCGCTCATCCGCTACCACCGCATGCGCGGCAGCAACACCAGCTGGGTGGTGGGCACCGACCACGCCGGCATCGCCACCCAGATCGTGGTCGAGCGCCAGCTCGAGGAGCAGGGGAAAAGCCGCCACGACCTCGGCCGCGAGAAGTTCGTCGAGCGCGTCTGGCAGTGGAAGCACCAGTCGGGGGCGACCATCATGGGGCAGATGCGCCGCCTGGGCGCCTCGGCGAACTGGTCCTACGCCGACACGGAGGGGCAGAACGCCGGCTACTTCACCATGGACGCGAAGATGTCCCGGGCCGTGGTGGAAGTCTTCGTCCGGCTCTACGAGGAAGGGCTCATCTATCGCGGCAAGCGTCTGGTGAACTGGGACCCGGTGCTGGGCACCGCGGTCTCCGACCTCGAGGTCGACACCGAGGAAGAGGATGGCAAGATCTGGGAGCTGCGCTATCCGCTCGAGGACGGCAAGGGCTCCCTCGTCGTCGCGACAACCCGTCCGGAAACAATGCTGGGCGACGTTGCCGTGGCGGTCCACCCGGAAGACGAAAGATTATCATCCCTGGTGGGCAAGCGTGTCCGCCTGCCGCTGACGGAGCGCACGATCCCGGTCATAGCCGACGAGTACGTCGACCCGAAGTTCGGCACCGGCTGCGTGAAGATCACCCCGGCGCACGACTTCAACGACTACCAGGTCGGCAAGCGCCACGGCCTGGAGCCGATCGGCATCCTGCGCCTGGACGCGCACCTCAACGACAACGCGCCGCAGGCCTACCGCGGCCTCGAGCGCTTTGCCGCCAGGAAAAAAGTCGTCCTCGACCTGCAGGCGCAAGGCTGCCTGGTCTCGGAGAAGCCCTACAAGCTGCGCGTGCCGCGCTCGGGCCGCACCGGCGTGATCGTCGAGCCGATGCTCACCGACCAGTGGTTCGTGGCGATGGAGAAGCCCGCGAAAGCGGGGCTCGAGGCCGTCGCGCAAGGCAAGGTGAAGTTCTTCCCCGAGCACTGGACC
>CBDDRQ010000124.1:0-27214 GCA_965233125.1 uncultured bacterium | reverse complement strand
AGGATCAGCTTCAGCGCCGGCTCGCCGTGCACGAAGGAGTTGCCGAGGTCGCCGCGCGCCGCGTTGGCGAGAAAGTGCAGGTACTGCTCGTGCAGCGGCCGGTCCAGGCCGAGCTGGCGCACGAAGCGGTCGACCTCCTCCTTCGTCATGTCGTCGGAGATCAGGATGTGCACCGGGTCGCCGACGACGTTCACGCCGACGAACACCACCAGCGACATCACCAGAACGACGAGCGCGCTCTGGAGGATGCGCCGGATGACGAAAACCATCCGCTGGCCCTAGTTGGACCGGGTGACGCCTCCGGCGAGCGTGTACTCATCGGCGCGCGCCTTGTAGCTGAAGCCCTTGCGCATGGCCCAGACGTTGACCACGTAGTGCAGCGGGATGATGCCGACGTCCTCGACCGCGACTTCGGCGGCGCGCGCGAGCAGGTCCTGGCGCTTCGCGTCGTCCACGGTGGCGAGCGCCTGGTCGATCAGCTTGTCCACTTCGGGGTTGGAGTAGCGCCCGCGGTTCGCCCCGCCCATGCCCTTCTTCGGATCGAAGGTCGCGAGCAGCGATTTCAGCGGCGAGGAGGTCTCGCCGGTGCCCGAGCCCCAGCCGGCGAGGATCAGGCTGAACTTCGGCGTCTTGTCCGGCCCGCCGCTCGAGGCCTCGCGGAAGAACACGCCGGAAGTCATCGTCACCACCTGGGTGTCGATGCCGGCGCGGGTCAGCATCTGGCCGATGGCCTCGGCGATCTTGGCGTCGTTGGGATAGCGGTCGTTGGGAGCGTGGATGGTGAGGCGGAAGCCGTTGGGCACGCCGGCCTCGGCGAGCAGCTTCTTCGCGCCGTTCGGGTCGTAGGCCACCGGCTGCAGCTTCCTGCTCACGCCGAAGAAGCCCTCGGGCAGGAGCTGGCCGGCCTTGATGGCGACGCCTTCCATGACGCGGCTGACGATGGTGTCGCGGTCGATGGACTTCGAGAGCGCGGTGCGCACGCGCGGGTCGCGCAGCGGGTTCTTGATCGCGCCGCCGTCCTTCGCCTTCACGAAGGGCGAGTCGTCGCGGAAATGGTCCAGGTGCAGGTACATGATGCGGTTCGAGACGATCTGCGCGATCGAGAGGTTCGGGTCGCGCTTCAGGCGCTCCATGTCGACGGCCGGCACCTGCTCGATCATGTCGACGTCGCCGGCGAGCAGCGCCGCGACGCGCGAAGGCGCCGACTTGATGCCGCGGAACACGACGCGCGCCCACTGCGGCCGCGGGCCCCAGTAGCCCTCGTTCCTCTGCAGGATGATGCGGTTGCCGGGCGTGTACTCGACGTACTTGAAGGCGCCGGTGCCCACCGCCGCCTTGCCCGAGTTGTAGTCGGGGGTGCGCGCGCCCTGGCCGTGCTTGCGCGAGATGATGAAGATCTGCGAGACGTCGTTCGGCATGAGCGGGTAGGCCGCGGCGGTCTTGAAGTGGACCGTGTGGTCGTCGACCTTGACCAGCGTCTTGCCGCGCGAGTAGATGCCGAAGCTCGCCGGGCTGCCTTCGACGTTCGGCGCGCGCTCGAAGCTGAAGAGCACGTCGTCGGCGGTGAAGGGCGTGCCGTCGTGGAACTTCACGCCGCGGCGCAGCTTGAACTCCCAGGTGGTGTCGTCGATCGCCTTCCACGACTCGGCGAGCCCGGGCTGCAGGCGCTGGCGCTCGTCCTGGTCGACCAGGCTTTCGAAGACGTGGCTGAGCAGCGAGTTGTTGGGCGACAGGTTGTGGTAGTGCGGGTCCATCGAGGTCGGCTCGGAAGCGAGGCCGATGCGCAGGTCCTGCGCCTGCGCGCTGAACGCAAGAATCGCCGTGCAGAGCACGGCGGCAATGCGGCTTGCCGGGGTCATGGGGTCTCTCCTCTCAGGCCATTATGCGATAGGTCGCCAGCCAGTAGTACTGATAGCGGGTGACGCGCACCTCCGAGCCGAGCCGGCCGAGCCGCGCCTGGAGATCCTCCTCGGCCGGGAAGTTCTTCAGCACCTCGTGGCGGCTGCCGTCGGCGAGCCTGCGCTCCTGGAAGGTGTTGCCGGCGTCGTCGCGCCTCGCGAGGGGCGTGCTGCTGCCTTCCACGTACAGGTTGTCGAGGAAGGCGAGGCGCGCGCCGGGGGCGAGGCGCTCGTGCAGGCCCGCCAGGAAGGAATCGATCTTCTCCAGGGGAATGTGCGACCACCAGAACCCGGCGAAGCAGCCCGTGAACTTGTCCGGCCATGCGGGCAGGCGGTAGGCGTCGGCCTGGGCGAACTGCACGTTGGCGCGGGGGTAGGGCTTGCCGCGGGCGACGGAAATGACGTCCTGGACCGCGTCCACCGCCAGGACCGACTGCGCGTGCGCGGCGAGGAGCGGCGTCCAGTAGCCGGTGCCGCAGGCGATCTCGAGCACCCGCGCGCCGCCGAAGAGCGCCGGCACGTCCCCGCGCAGCCGCGCCAGGTCCGCCTGTCGCTCGGGCCTGTCGTAGATGCGCTCGTACTCCCGGGCCCGCTGCGCGTAGTACGCCTGCATTCGGCTATCCTACCGCGATGGTGCCGCTGGTCCTCGACTCTCCGCATTCCGGCCGGGAGTTTCCCGCCGATTTCGATGCCGCGGTTACCGAGGCGGAGCTGCGCGAGGCCGAGGACTGCTACGTGGACGAGCTCTACGCCGGGGCGCGCGAGCTCGGCGCGCCGCTGCTGGCCGCCGCCTTCCCGCGCACCTACCTCGACCCGAACCGGCACGCCGGGGACGTCGATCTCGAGCTCATCGAAGGCGACTGGCCCTGGGAGTACCGCCCGAGCGGCAAGGCGAAGATCGGCAAGGCGCTCATCTGGCGCACCCTGGAGGACGGCCGCCCGATCTACCGGAAAAGATTGAGCGTCGAGAAGGTCCGCTCGCGCATCGAGCGTTTCCACGTCCCCTATCACGAGAAGCTGAAGGAGCATCTGGACGCCGCCCACCGCCGCTTCGGCAGGGTCCTCCATATCAACTGCCACTCCATGCGCTCCGTGGCCGGCAGGCAGAGCACCGAGGGCGAGGGCAGCGTGCGCGCCGACTTCGTCCTCGGCGACCGCGACGGCACCACCTGCGACCCGCGCTTCACCGAGCTCGTGCGCGCCGCGCTCGCCGGCATGGGCTACGGCGTGAAGGTCAACGATCCGTACAAGGGCGTGGAGCTGGTGCGCGCCTATTCCGACCCGAAGGCCGGCCGCCACAGCCTGCAGATCGAGATCAACAAGCGCCTCTACATGGACGAGCGGACGCTGGCGAAGTCGCCAGGATTTTCGCGTCTCCAGTCCAACCTTTCCGAGGTTCTAAAAGCCATTCTGGACTTCCGATGAACTATCCCATCGAGATCGATCCGCCCGACATCGAGCGCTACCGCCGCGGCAACGCCGGCGTCGACTTCGTGCACGTGCTCGACTCGGGCAAGCCCGGGCCGAACGTGATGATCCAGGCGCTCACCCATGGCAACGAGTTCTGCGGCGCCATCGCCCTCGACACGCTCTTCAGGCAGGACATTTCCCCGCAGCAAGGCCGGCTGGTGCTCGCCTTCGCCAACGTCGCCGCCTTCGCGCGCTTCTCGCGCGAGGATCCCGACCGCTCGCGCTACATCGACGAGGACTACAACCGCGTCTGGAGCGACGACGTGCTGCTGGGCGCGCGCGACTCGGCCGAGCTGCGCCGCGCGCGCGAGCTGCGCCGCTTCGTCGACGCCGCCGACCTGCTGCTCGACCTGCACTCGATGCACGAGCCCTGCCGGCCGATCATGGTATGCGCGAGGAGCGAGAAGTCGGTCGCGCTCGCGCGCCGCATGGGCGCGCCCGCCGACCTCATGCTCGACACCGGCCACCCCGCGGGCCTGCGCATGATGGAGCGGGGGGCCTTCTCCGATCCCGCCAGCCCGCGCACCGCGGTGCTCATCGAGTGCGGCCAGCACTGGGCGCGCAGCTCCGTCGAGGTGGCGATCGACACCTGCGCCAGGTTTCTCGCGGTCGCCGGCATGACCGGGAAGCGCTATCCGCCGCTCGAGCAGAGGGTCATCCGCGTCACCGAGCCGGTGGTGGCGAAGAGCATGGCCTTCCGCTTCGCGCGTCCCTGGAAAGGCCTGGAAGTGGTTCCGAAGGCAGGCACGCTCGTCGCGCAGGACGGCGAGCATGCCTGGAAAACCCCCTACGACGACTGCGTCTTGGTGATGCCCTCGGTGCGCCACCTGAAGCCGGGAACGACCATGGTGCGGCTCGGGCGCTACGACTGAGATGAGGTTTCTGCTCCTCTTCCTTCTCCTTTGCAGCGCCGCAGCCCATGCCCAGGTCTATCGCTGGGTCGACGCGAAGGGCACGGTGCACTACTCGAACTCGCCGCCGCCGGCCGGCGTCAAGGCCACGAAGCTCGATATCGACACGCAGCCCGGCGCGCCGGCGGCGGACAGCAAGGAGTGCTACACGGTGCGCTGCCAGGGCGAGCGCATGGAGGAGCGCATCCGCCGCCGCGACGAGGCCGACGCGCGCGCCCCCGCCGAGCGCGCGGCGAACGCGCCCAAGCCCGTGCGCGGCCTCGATTTTCGCAAGTACATCAGCATCCAGCGCGGCATGAGCGAAGGCGAGCTGCTGAGCGTCGCCGGCGAGCCGGACTTCATCGCCGACCAGGGCACCACGCCCGTGAGCAGGCGCGGGCGCGGCGGCTTCGAGGTGCGCACCTGGACTTATCTGCCCACCAGCGCCGATCCTTTCACCACCACCATCACCCTCGTCGGCGGGCGCGTCGGCGAGGTCGAGCGGGTGCGCAAGTTCTAGACGGGCACGGCGCTTGCAGCGCTGCCGGAGTTCTTCAAAAGGAGATTCCGGCCATGGCGGAAAAGGAAAAGGACAAGGACAAGGAGCAGGGCAAGGTCGAGGGCGAAGGCAGCTACAGCGGCACCAAGGACTACAACCAGCGCACGAAGAAATTCATCGACGCGGGCAAGGTCGACGAGGCCGCGCGCGAGGCGGAGCCCGGCTCGGAGCAGGAAAAGCACGAGATGCAGAAGGCCGAGCGCCTGGGCAAGGAGCGCGCGAAGAAGTAGCTACTGCTGCTTGCGCAGCGGCCCCCACAGGCTGTCGAGGCGCGAATAGCGCCCGCAGCCGGTGACGTAGAAGCGGTACTGCAGGGCGTTCTTCTTGTAGTAGTCCTGGTGGTATTGCTCCGCCGGCCAGAACTCGCCCCTGGGCGTGATCGGCGTGAGCAGGCGCTGGCGGAAGGGCTTCTGCTTCTCCCACTTCGCCTTGGAGGCCTCGGCGAGGCGCTTCTGCTCGTCGGTGTAGGTGAAGATCTCCGGGCGGTACTGCGAGCCGAGGTCGCAGAACTGCCGGTCGTCGAACGTGGGATCGTGGTTCACCCAGAAGACGTCGAGCAGCTTCTCGTAGCTCACCTTGGCCGGATCGAAGGTGACCTCGACGATCTCGGTGTGCCCGGTGCGGCCGGTCGAGACCTGCTCGTAGGTCGGGTTCTTCACCTTGCCGCCCATGTAGCCCGACACCGCCGACACGACTCCCGGCACCTTCTCGAAGGCCTCCTCGGTGCACCAGAAGCAGCCGCCGGCGAAGGCGGCCTTCTCGAGGTTTTGCTGTCCGTAGGCGGGCAACATCGTGCCGGCGACCAGAAGCCACAGAACGAGAACCTTCTTCACTTGGACATCTCCTCCAGGACGGCGTCGATGACGGGTTGGTCGCGCAAGCATAGCCGAACCTTACCGAGCGGCGAGGCGCGCGCCGCCCTGAGGTAGGCGCGGGCGCAGATCTCGGGCGGCACGGCGAAGATGCCGCTGGAAACAGCGGGAAACGACACGCTATTCCAGCCGCGCTCCCGCGCCAGCCGGAAGGCGGACGAGAGCGCATCGACGAGCTTGGTCTCTTCGTCGCCCTCGCCGTAGCGCGGCCCGACGGCGTGGATCACGCCCTTGAAGGGGAGCTTCCCCGCGCTCGTCACCACGGCCGCGCCAGTCAGGAAGGGACCAGACTGCCTGACTAAAGCATTGGATTCTTCTTGAAACCCCAATCCGGCCGCGTGCGAGATGATCGCGGCCACGCCCCCGCCATGGGCGAGGTGGCCGTTCGCCGCGTTGACGATCGCCTCCACCGGCTCCTCCAGGAGGTTGCCGCGCACCACCTGGAAGCGCCGGCCGGGCGCTACTTCTTCTTCCCGGAGGATTTCTTCCGGCGTCTGGGCACCTTCGCGCCGGCACGGCGCGCCTCGGACAGGCCGATGGCGATCGCCTGCTTGCGGCTCGTGACCTTCTTTCCCGAGCGGCCGCTGCGCAGCGTGCCGCGCTTGCGCTCGCGCATGACCTGCCTGACCTTGCGCTGCGCCTTCTTCCCGTATTTCCTTGCCATGTCGACTCCGGTTACTCGATCTTCGCTTTCGCCCTGAGACCGCGGATCAGCCCCTCGACCTTGTTCTGCACCAGCTGCTGCTGGATGCGCTGGCGCACGTCGGCGAGCGCCGGAAACTTGGTCTCGCGCACGTCGTCGAGCTTGATGACATGGAAGCCGAAGCGCGTGCGCACCGGCGTCTCCGTGTACTTGCCCTTCTCCAGCTTGACCATCGCGTCGGAGAACTGCTTGTCGAAGGCGCCGGGCACGTTCCAGTCGAGGTCGCCGCCGCGCTCCTTGCTGCCCGGGTCCTTGGAGTTCTTGCTCGCCAGGTCCTCGAACTTGTCGCCCTTCCTGAGCTGCGCGATCATGCCCTTCGCCTCGTCCTCGCTCTCGAGCAGGATGTGGCGCGCCTTGTACTCCTTCGCGCCGGTCTGCGCCTTGGCGCGCTCGTATTCCTTCTGCACGTCGGCGTCGCTGATCGGGTTCTTGCTGACGAAGTCGCGCAGGTAGGCGTTGACGATGATCTGCTGGCGCGCGAGGTCGAGCTCGGCCTGCACCTCGGGCTTCTTGACCAGGCCGCTGCGGCCCGCTTCCTGGGCGATCACCTCGCGGTTCACCAGTTCCTCGCGCACCATGGAGCGCATCTGGTCGTTGTCCTGGGCGCCGCGCTGCTTCTGCTGCTCCAGCATGTAGTCCATGCGCGCGCGCGGCACGACCACGCCGTTCACCTTGGCGATCGGCCCGGTGGCCGGGATCGCGGCGGGCTTGGGCTTCACGGCGTCCTTCGCCGCGCCCTGCGCGCCCGCGGCGAGCGGCAGGGCCGCGAAAAGCACGGCAATGAGGATCTTCATGGGCTTCCTTTCGTTTCTTCTGGTGAGCGCGCGCTGATCGCGAGCGCGTGGATGGGATGCTGCATCAGCTCGCCGAGCGCCTGGTAGACCATGCGGTGGCGCTCGACGGTGGGCTTGCCGGAAAAGCGCGGCGAGACGATGGACAGGCGCCAGTGCGTGTCGCCGCCCTCGCGGTAGCCGGCGTGGCCGCGGTGCGACTCGCTCTCGTCGACGAGCTCGAGCGAGAGCGGCTCGAGCGCCGCCAGCCGGCCGCGGATCTCGGCGGCGACGGTCATGTCTTCTCCTCCGCGTACTTGCCGATCACCAGCGCCTGGGCGAAGACGAAGACCAGCATCAGCCCCATGCCGCCGAACAGCTTGAAGTTCACCCAGAGGTCGGTCGAGTAGTTGTAGGCCACGTACAGGTTGAGCATGCCCATGAGGGCGAAAAAGCCGACCCAGGCGAGGTTGAGGCGCGACCACACCGGATCGGGGAGCTGCATGTGCTGCGACAGCATGGCGCGGATCAGGTTCCGCCGCAGCAGCGCCGCGCCGCCGAGCACCGCGGCGAAAAGCCAGTACAGCACCGTCGGCTTCCACTTGATGAAGGTCTCGTCCTGCAGGAACAGGGTGGCGCCGCCGAACACGACGATGATCGCCAGGCTCGCCCAGAGCATGGGCTCGACCTTCTTCTTCCTAAGCTTGAGCCATGCCACCTGCGCGAACGTGGCGACGATCGCCACCGCGGTGGCGATGTAGATGCCGGCGATCTTGAAGGCGACGAAGAAGAGGACGACCGGGAAAAGGTCGAAAAGAAACTTCACGCGCCCCGATTCTACCAGCGCGCGAGCGGCGCGAGCGAGACGACGCGGATCCGGCCGATCAGGCCCGCGAGCGGCATCAGGTCCGCCGCCGCCTCGCCCTCGAGGAGCTTGAGGTGCGTGGCGTCGGCGTGCGCCTGGCCGAAGGTGGCGTCGACCGGGCGCCAGCCGCCGCCGATCCACAGCTCGTTCCACGTGTGGTAGAGGAAGCCGCGGTGCGCCTCGGAGTAGGCGATGCCGTTGACGATGCGCGCCGGGATGCCGCTCGCGCGCGCGAGCGCCGCGAGCAGGTAGGCGTGCCCCTGGCATTCCGCGCGCCGCTCGCGCAGGACGTCGATCGCGGTGAAGCCGTCGATCGCCTCCTTGGCGATGTTCTCCTCGATCCACTGGAGCAGGAGGCGGATGGCGTCCTCTTCCCCTTTGCTTTTCCGAATAATTTGTCTTGCAAGATCCCGGATCTGCCCCAGGTTGCTCGGCGCCGCCAGGCTGGGCGCCAGGTAGCGCTTCGGCTCGCCCCGCGCGGGCGCCGCCGAGCGGTCGATGCGGCAGGCGAGGCGAGCGCCGGAGCGCGCGCACGCCTGGCCGCCTTCGCTGGGCACCGCGAAGCCCTCGGGCAGGTCCTCGAGCACGATCTCGAGCCCCGACAGGCGCCGCGGCGCCTCCAGCGACGCGGACGGGATCAGGCTGAAATCGACCAGCGCGTCGCGCTTGGCGAGGCTCGCCTCGAGCAGGTAGCTCTTGGCGGTCGCCTCGCTCTCCAGGGCGGAGATCATCACGCCGTTCATCCCGCGCTCGAGGAGCGGCCGCCCGTCGGCGGCGATCCAGGTCAGGGTCTCCAGGCCCAGCATGCGGGTCACCGTGCGGTAGGCGGTGCCGGCGAAAAGCCCGCTCGTCTCGTACGCCTGGATCTCCTGCTCGGCGGCGGCGATGGCCTGCGTCTCGCCGCTGAACACCGAGTAGCGCGCCTTCGCCCCCACCTCCAGGCCGTGCATCACCGGCAGCATCGTCAGCACGCTGGCGGGATACAGCGGCTCTTCCGCAACCAGGGTCTTCCGCGTTTCGCTGCCATTCGCCTTGACCGAAAAGACCAGATCCTTTTTCTGGAGAACACCGGAAACTTCCATCAGGCTGCCGTCGGTCTCGTGCGCGTAGCGGAACGACTCGAGGGTCAAGTCGCCGCGCACGCGCTCGAGCGAGCGCAGGCTCACGCGCTTGTCGAAGCCCAGGAACTGCAGGCGGATCGCCGCCTCGGACTCGATCTCGTAGCGCCCGGGGCTGCCCGGGGCGGGGCGCACCTCGCGCCGCGTGAAGCCGACCTTCTGGCCGTTGAAGACGATGCCGGTCCACAGCTCCCGGTGCGGCCAGGACGCGAGCGGCGAGGGCGCCGCGGCGGCGGGGCGCCCGGCGTCCTTGAAATAGTCCGAGGTCGAGGCGCAGCCGCCCGCGAGCGCGACGAGCGCCGCGAGGAGGAGCGCCCTAGCGCCAGTTGCCGACGGCCTTGCGCGCGGCATCGTTGGTGGGCCGTACCACCAGCCCGGAGGAGGAGACCGTGACCCGGTAGGCCGCGTTCTCGGCGAGGGGCACGTAGGCGGCGCTGCCGTAGAGGGCGTCGGCGAAGGGCAGCCAGTCGTGGTAGCGGCGGATCGCCGGCCAAGGATCGAAGCCTTCCTCGCGCGAGAGGGCGTACACCGTGCGCGGGCCGTTCTTCTCGCGCGGCACGTCGGCATAGCGGCCCGAGAGGCGCTCGAGGCGGTAGACGGTGTCGAAGCCGGCGACGGTGCCCATGCCCCGCCATTTGAGCACGCGCGCGTCGATCTGCCACTCGTCGCCGCGCAGCTCGAAGTGCCGCGGCGGCGCCGCGGGCGCCTCGAGCGTGAGCGCGTAGTGCTGGCTGCCGAGCTGGCGCACCGAGACGCTGGCGGCGAGCTGCTCGTGGGTAAGGCGCTGATAGCCGTGCAGGGAGGCGGCGACCAGGCCCGCGGCCACGCCCACCAGCACGATGAACGCGCCGAGCAGGAAGTAGATCGTGCCGCTCGCGAGGCGCAGCCGGCGCAGCCGCCCGAGCGCCACCAGCTCCAGGGGCAGCGCGACCAGGATGCCGAGCACGGCGAAGCCCACGAGCAGCACCTGGGGATCCGCGCGCGCGAGCCATTCGATCACGTTGCTAATATAGCCACAAACCGGAGGAGGGACCCGTGTCGCTGGTCACACTCATCGAGTACGCGGACGCGAACGCCGAGGTGAAGGCGGTCTACGACGACATCATGAAGACGCGCGGCGTCGACTGGATCAACAACTTCTGGAAGGCGCTCGCCCACGACCCGGCCGAGCTGCGGCGGGTCTGGGAGCAGGTGAAGCAGGTGATGGCCCCGGGCGCGCTCGACCCGCTGGTTAAGGAGATGGTCTACGTCGCGGTGAGCGCCACCAACGGCTGCGAGTACTGCACCTACTCGCACACCGCCGGGGCGCGCAAGAAAGGCATGACCGACGCGATGCTGATGGAGCTGCTCGCGGTGGTGGGGCTCGCCAACCAGACCAACCGCCTCGCCAACGGGCTGCGCGTGCCCGTGGACCGGCAGTTCAAGCCTTGAGGTCGTGGTAGCCGGAAACGAACTCGCGTGCCGCGCCGGTCGCGGGGTCGAACACGTGGCGGCGCACCTTGCCGATGTTGGCGCCGTAGACGTGGATGCTGACCGCGGTCTCGGAGCCGGCGTTGGAGACGACGTGGATGTCGCCGATGCGCGGCGACACCCGGTCGACGTCGCCGGGTCTCACGAGGTGTGAGCCGACGGCGGAAATCTGCGTGGAGTACTCCTCGCACTTCTCCACGCCGCGCATGACCCCGACCAGGCCCCACACGGTGTGGTCGTGGATCGGCGTCTTCTGCCCGGGCATCCACACGAAGCTCACCACCGAGAAGCGCTCGAGCGGGTCGCAGTGCAGGAGGTACTGGCGGTAGGACTCGGGCGAGGGGCGCGCGAACTCGTCGGGCAGCCAGTCGTCCTCGCGCACCAGCGCGCGCAGCAGCGCCTCGCCCTCGTCGAGCATGCGCGGCTCGTCGGCGCCGTGGCGTTCGACCAGGCGAGTCATGTCCTGCACGAAGCGGCGGAACTTGCTAACGTCGGCCATGGAAGCGAAGTTACCACCGCGGCTGGGCATCGTCATCCTGCTGGTCATCGCCACCGTCTTCGGCGCGAACCACGTGGCGGCGCGCCTCGCCTTCGACCACGGCGCGAGCGTGGCCGCGGCGGTGAGCGCGCGCTCGGCGTTCACCGCGCTTTTTCTTCTGGTTCTTCTCAAGGTCCAGAGAATTCCCTCTGCCTTGGATCGCACCACTCTTTGGCGTGCCGTGCTGGTGGGCGCGCTCGTGGCGACGCAGAGCTACTGCCTGTACTCCGCGGTGGCGCGCATCCCGGTGGCGCTCGCGCTGCTCGTGTTCCAGACCTGCCCGATGCTCTATGTCCTGCTTTCCTGGGCGATGGGCAAGGAGACGCCGCGCCTGAGCGCGCTCCTGCCGATGCCCCTCGCCCTCGTCGGCCTCGCCCTCGCGCTCGATCTGCGCATCGGCGACCTGTCGGGCTTCGCCGAGCTCGGCGCGGGAGTGGCCTTCGCCCTTGGCGCGGCGCTCGCCTTCACGCTGGTGCTGTACTTCAATGCCCACTGGCTGAAAGCGCTCGACGGGCGCGTGCGCACCTTCGTGATGACGGCGGTGACCGCGGTGCTGGTGCTGGCGGGAGGGGCGTCGGCCGGCGCGCTTGCGCTACCGGCGGATGCCACCGGCTGGCTCGGCCTCGCGCTGCTCACCCTGCTCTACGGGATCGCGATCACCTCGCTCTTCGTCGTGCTGCCTCGCCTGGGCGGCGCCTCGAGCACGGTCGCGCTCAACTTCGAGCCGATCGCGGTGCTCGTGCTCGCGTGGATCTTCCTCGGCCAGGCGGTGTCCGCGCTGCAGACGCTCGGCGCCTTCCTGGTGGTCGGCTCGATCGCGTGGCTGGGGGTTTCTAAGAAATGATCTTCTCGTTGCCGAGGTAAAGCTTCTCCACGAGGTCCTTGCGCCGCTCGAGCACGGCCCGCTGGTTCATGTAGCCCTTGTCGGTGATCTCGTTCGCGTCGATCGACGGCGGCTCGCTCATTACCATGAGGCGCGCCGGACGGGTCGAGCTTGCTTCGCCGGAGAATTTTTGCAGTGTTTGGTTAAGTTTCTTCGTCAGTTCAGCAGCTGAGAGCTCCCTTGCGGCAGGACTCAGAAACACCAGGGCGCCGATCTCGTCCCGGTCGTGGCCGGTGATGACCGCGTCCTGGATGAGCGGGTCGCCGGCGGCGATGAGCTTCACGCGCACCGCGCCGACGTGCACCCAGGTGCCGGTGGAGAGCTTGAAGTCCTCGGCGACGCGGCCGTCGAAGACGATGCCCTTCGCCGGGTCGCCGGGATCGGCGAGCTTGACCGCGTCGCCGATGCGGTAGAAGCCCTCGTCGTCGAACGCCGCCGTGGTGAGGTCCTCCCGGCGGTAGTAGCCGGGCGTCACGTTCTCGCCGCGCACCCGCACCTCGAGCTTCCCGGCGGCGGGCACGAGCTTGAGCTCGCAGCCCGGCACCGGCAGGCCGATCACGCCGGGGCGCTCCATGTGGAAGTGCACCGAGGTGGCGAGCGGCGAGGTCTCGGTCGAGCCCCAGGCCGAAAGCATGGCGGGGTTGCGGCCTTCTTCCCCGGATAATTTTTTCAGGCGGTCCCAGAGATTCTGGGGCAACGCCGCGGCGGCGTAGAAGACCACGTCGAGGCGGCTGAAGAAATTGCGCCGCAGCCGCTCGTCCTTCTCGAGGAAGGGCAGCAGCAGGTCGAAGCCGCGCGGCACGTTGAAGTACATCGTCGGCGCCACTTCCGTCAGGTTGCGCACCGTGGTCTCGACCAGGCCGGGCACGGGCTTGCCGCCGTCGATCACCATGGTGCCGCCGTTTCTCAGCACCAGGTTGAAGTTGTGGTTGCCGCCGAAGGTGTGGTTCCAGGGCAGCCAGTCCACCACCACCGGCGGCTTCTCCTCCACGAACGGCCATGCCTGCGCGAGCATCTGCTGGTTGGCGCAGAGCATCCGGTGCGTGTTGATCACGCCCTTCGGCACGCCGGTCGAGCCCGAGGTGAAGAGGATCTTGGCGATGCTCCCGGGCTTGATCGCCGCGAACTCCCTCTCCAGCGTCGAGCCCGGGTTCGTTTTCAGCAGCTCCGGAAGCGAAGCGGATTTCGCAGCAACCGCCTGCAATGCCGCGGCAAACTTCTCCGGATCCGAAGTCCACACCAGGCCGGGCTTGAGCAGCTCGAAGATCATCTTCAGCTTCGCGAAGTCCTTCGACATCAGCGAGTAGGCCGGCGAGATCGGTGCCACCGGCACGCCCACGTGCATCGCGCCGAGGGCGAGCAGGGCGTGGTCGATGCCGTTGTCCGAGAGGATGGCGACCGGGCGCTCCTCGCTCAGGCCCAGGTCGAGCAGCGCCTGGCCGATGCGGCGCACCTCGCCGTAGGTTTCCAGGTAGGAAAGCTTCCTCCAGCCGTCGCCTTTGCGTTCCTGCAGAAAAATCGCCTGAGGAGTCCTGTCCGACCACTGGACCAGCCATTCGGTGAGGCAGCGCGGATAGGCGCCGAGCTTCTGCGGCGAGCGCAGCAGCATCGACCCGTCCTTTCGCTTCTCCAGCTCGACTCTTGCCGGCGCGAGCTTCATCTCAGGCTGGATCGCGGAAGTTGGCGTGCCAATGCGAGCCGTCGCAGAACGGCTTGTTCTTCGAGGCGCCGCAGCGGCACAGCGTGTAGTGCTCGCGCGAGGCGCCGTCGCCGAAGGCCGCGCCGGCCAGCTCGACGCCGCCCGTGACGGCGTACGGGCCGTGGTCCGTGACGGTGACCGCGGGCTCGCGCCCCTGGTCGCGGTGCTCGACGCCGTCGAGCGAGTAGCTGAGCGCGCCCGAGGGGCACTTGCGGATCGTCGCCACGATCTCATCCACGCTCGCGCCGCCGGCATCGATCCAAGGCTCGCTTCCCATGCGGAACACGGACTTCAGCGAATCGGTGCAGAAGCCGGCGTGCGAGCACAGGCCGCGGTTGTCGTGGATGGTGATGCGCTTGCCGGCGTGGCTTTCGCGGCGGTCGTTCCTGCCGTCGGCGAGCTTCGCGTCGCTGAAGCCGTTGGTGCGGTGCGTGCCGTCGCAGAAGGGCTTTTGCCGCGAGCCGCCGCAGCGGCACAGCGCGACGCTGCCCGTCACGGCGGACAGCTCGCCGCTTTCGCGGCGCAGTCGGGGCAGGGGCTCCGCGAGCTTGTACGGCCCGTCCGGCAGGCAGGCGATCTTCGGCTTCATGCGCGCGGGGTGCGCGCGATCGGCTCGCAGGCGGCGATGCTGCGCAGGTGCCGGTCGCGCATGCCCTCGATGAGGTAGCGCACGTCCTCGCGCGGGATGCGCGGCAGCGCCTGCTTGAACTCGCGCACCGCCCAGCCCAGGCCGCGCATCAGGAAGGCGACGCGCTCGCGCGGGTCCTTGACGGCGACCGCCTTGTCGTAGAACCCGCCGGTGGCGTGGCTGTAGGGCGTGCCGGTGCGCTTGAGCATCTCGCCGATCATCGAGCAGTTGTGCGCCTCGTCGGCCTGCACCTTGCGCAGCGCCGCCCACTCCTCGCCGTGCCGCGGCCAGTCGTCCATGAGCGCGACCAGGGCCTTGGCGCCCGCGCGCTCGGCCTCGAGCATGCGGTTGAGGAACTCCGACAGCTCTTTTTCAGTGAAGCTTGACGTACTCGTATTCCACCGGGAGGTTGTTGATGCCGCGCTCGGGCGGGGCGATCCAGGCGGCCATTTTGCCCGGCTCGATCACCTTGTGCATCAACGATCTTACGAAAGCCCGGTCGGCTTCCGTGGGAATCCACGATGGGAATTGTTTTTCAAACATTTCTTTGCCGATCAGCTTTCCCGTCGGATCGACCGGCTGGCCCGTCCAGGCGCCGATCGAGCGGCGGAATTGCATCGCCGGCAGCGTGAGCCGGAAGCCCGACCCGGCGCGCTCGATCGCCCGGTTCCAGCGCTTCAGGCCGATCTCGCAGTCCTTGAGGTAGGACTCGCGCATGATCTCGTTCAGCGCGTTGAGCATCGGCACGTCCTGCTCGCCTTCCGGCATCCGCAGCTTCATGGTTTTCTCTCTCAATACATGGTCTTCGTACTGGGTTTCGTCGGGGCGGCCCTTGAGGCCGTGGGCGAAGTTGGCCGCCGAGTTGGACGAGATCTCCGAGCCGAAGAGGTCGAGCGAGCTAGAGCACCAGAAGTTGAGGTACTTCTGCAGGAGCGGCAGGTCGACCGCGCCGTGGGCGCGGATCTTCGCCGGGTCGTCGGTGCCGAGCTCCTTCATCACCTCGAGCGTCCTCTTCACCACGCGCCCGATGCCGGTCTCGCCGACGAACATGTGGTGCGCCTCCTCGGTGAGCATGAAGCGGCAGGTGCGCGAGAGCGGGTCGAAGGCCGACTCGGCGAGGCTTTTCAGCTGGTACTTGCCGTCGCGGTCGGTGAAGTAGGTGAAGCAGTAGAGCGAGAGCCAGTCGGAGATCGGCTCGTTGAAGGTGGTGAGGATGCGCGGCTTGTCGGCGTCGCCCGAGTGGCGCGCGAGCAGCTCCTCGGCCTCCTCGCGGCCGTCGCGGCCGAAGTAGGCGTGCAGGAGATACACCATGGCCCACAGGTGGCGGCCTTCCTCGACGTTGATCTGGAAGAGGTTCCTCAGGTCGTACAGCGAAGGGCAGGTGTGCCCGAGCACGCGCTGCTGCTCCACCGACGCGGGCTCGGTGTCGCCCTGGGTGACGATGAGGCGGCGCAGCGTCGAGCGATACTCGCCCGGGATCTGCTGCCACACCGGCTGCCCCATCTGGTCGCCGAAGCCGATTTTCCTGTCCGGCGTCTGGTCGGCGAGGAAGATGCCCCAGCGGTAGTCGGGCATCTTCACCGCGCCGTACTGCGCCCAGCCCTGCGCGTCGACCGAGGTCGCGGTGCGCAGGTACACATCGGCTGCCTCGAAGTCGCTCGGCCCCATCTCGTGCCACCACTGCAGGAAGTGCGGTTGCCAGTGCTCGAGCGCGCGCTGCAGCGTGCGGTCGCTCACCAGGTTGACGTTGTTGGGGATCTTGTCGGAATAGTTGATGCTGCTCATTAGACTCTTTCCCAGTTGAATTTCGCCTTGGCGCCGGTCCCGTAGACCTTGAGCGCCCCCTGCTCGCCGATCGCGTTGGGCCGGATGAAGATCCAGTTCTGCCACGCCGTGAGCCGGCCGAAGACGCGCGTCGACATCGTCTCGGGGCCGGCGAAGCGCAGGCTCGCCTCCATGCCGGTGAGGGCGTCTGGGCTCATGCTCGCGCGCTCCTCGACGGCGATGCGCACCTCGTCCTCCCAGTCGATGTCGTCGGGCGTGGAGGTCACCAGGCCCAGCTTGTTCGCTTCTTCAGCCCCGAAAAACTTACTTTTCTCAAGAGAAGGTAAATCACCACCATAGTGCGTCTCCAGGCGAGACAGGCCGTTGGCCATGGGGTAGGCGCCGAAGTTCATGGCCGAAAGGGCAATCTGCGGGCCGCCCTCGACATCGAGCATGTAGCTGCGGTCGGCGGTGAGCGCGAGCTCCATGAAGGTTCCGGCGAAGCAAGAACCGGTCTCGATCACCGCGAACATCGAGCGCGAGGAGACGTCGAAGCGCGAGAAGACGCGGCGCAGGTAGCCGATGGTCTCGCGGACCAGCCAGTCGGATGAATTGGAATTAAACAACTCATCAAGTTCCAGAACCTGCTGCGGATCGCCTTTCGTTTTAAGGATCCACAGGCCGATGTCGAGCTGGTTGTGCCGGAGGTCGAGCACGGCGCGGTCGAGCTCGCGCGCGAGGCGCAGCGGGTACCAGTCGGCGCTGCGCTCGAGCTTGGCGTCCTGCGGGCCTTTCACTGTCAGTGTCGCGGTTCGGGTGGCACTATCGATGTCCACTTGAACAATCTTGTTTTCGCCTAGAGGCGTAAGAGCAACCCCTTCGCCGCCCGGGCGGTCCGACTGCTTGGCGAGCTCGAGCGCGCGCGCCTTCACCATTTCGGCGAACTGCTGCGGCTTGGCGACGTGGTCGATGAGCTTCCACTGCTTCGCGCGGTCGGCGCGCACGCCTTCGGCGGTGGTGCAGAAGACGTCGGCGAGGTCGCGCCGCACTTTTCTCTTGTCGACCAGCCTCGTCAGTCCGCCGGTGCCGGGCAGCACGCCCAGGAGCGGCACCTCGGGCAGGCTCACGGTGGAGGAGCGGTCGTCGATCATGGCGATCTCGTCGCAGGCGAGGGCGAGCTCGTAGCCGCCGCCGGCGGTGGTGCCGTTCAGCGCGGCGATGAACTTGAGGCCCGAGTGCAGGCTCGAGTCCTCGAGGCCGTTGCGCGTCTCGTTGGTGAACTTGCAGAAGTTGACCTTGGAAGCGTGGCTCGAGTGCCCGAGCATGTAGATGTTGGCGCCGGAGCAGAACATGCGGCTCTTGCCGCTGGTGATCACCACCGCCTTCACCTCGGGGTGCTCGAAGCGGATGCGGTTCAGCGCGTCGGCGAGCTCGATGTCGACGCCGAGGTCGTAGCTGTTCAGCTTCAGCTTGTAGGCGGGGTCGAGCCCTTTGTCCTCGGCGACGTCGAGCGCGAGGGTCGCGACCGGCCCTTCGAAGGAGAGCTTCCAGTGGTTGTAGCGGTCGGGCTGGGTGTCGAAGGAGATCATTGGGTAACCAGTGAGCGGAGTTCGGCGACGCAGGTCCTGGCGGACCTGCCGGTGGTACTCAAAGTGAAATCGGCCATGCCGTAGAGGTCGTTGCGGTCGTCGAGAAGCTTGCGGATCTCGTCGAGCGCCGCGGATCGGCCTTTGAAGGGGCGCATGTCGCCTTGCGCGATGACGCGCGCCATGTGCTCCTCGGGCGAGGCCTTGAGCCACACGCACAGGCAGCGCTCGCGCAGCAGGCGGTAGTTGTCGGAATCGGTGACCAGGCTGCCGCCGGTGGCGATCACGGCGCGGCCCTCCTGCGCGAGCACGCGCTCCAGCGCGCGGCGCTCGAAGCGGCGGTAGGCGTCCTGGCCGTACATGGCGAACACCTCGCCGAGCTGCGCGCCGGCTTCCTTCTCGACTTCGCGATCGAGCTCGATGAACGCCGTCTTCAACGCTTCGGCAAGTTTCGCACCGAGCGTGGACTTCCCGGCGCCCCGCAGGCCGACCAGGGCGATCGGCTTCTCCTGCGCCTGCTCCTCGCGCACCAGGCTCTCGACGCTGACGCCCATCGCGCGCGCCAACTTGCGCAGCAGCAGCACCGAGATGTTGCCTTCGCCCGCCTCGAGCTGCGCGAGGTAGCGCTCGGAGACGCCGGAAGCCGTCGCGAGCTGCTTGCGCGTAGTGCCGCGGCTGGTGCGCCACGTGCGCACGCGCTGGCCCAGCCGGCCGAGGTAGGCGCTTTCCTGCTGCTCTGCGGAGAGGGGCGCGTTCATGAAGTATAGTGCTTGACCGGCGATTCTAATGTGCAATATAGTTTCGGGTCAATGGCGATCAAGGTCACCATCCTCGTCGGCACCATGACCGGCACCGCGCAGCTTTGCGCGCAGGAAATGGAGCTCGCGCTCGATGACGGCGATACCGCGGTCGAGACGCTGCTCATGGAGAAGACCGATGCCTCGGTATTCGCCCGCGAAGGCGTTTTTCTTATCTGCACCTCGACTTACGGCCAGGGCGACGTGCCCGACAACGCGCGCGCGCTCTACGAGCAGCTCAAGGCCGAACGGCCGAACCTGTCGAGCGTGCGCTACGGCGTATTCGGCTTGGGCGACCGCACCTACGCCGAGACCTTCAACTTCGGCGGCAAGCGCTTCGACGAGATCCTCTCGGAGCTCGGCGCCGAGCGCATCGGCGAGCGCCACATGCACGACGCCTCGAGCGGCATCCTTCCCGAGGAGACCGCGCTCGAGTGGTGCCAGGACTGGCTGAACAAGGTAAGACAGTCGCTGCCGGCCTGAGCCGGCGGGATTTTCAAGGGGGAGGGAACATGAACGACGAGAAAGCTCCGGCCGGGGGCCGCAGGCCCTTTATCGCCCGCACGCTCGGGCTGCTGTCCACGCTGCCGCTGCTCTCGGCCTGCGCCGGCGCCATGCGCGGCGAAGCGCGGGCGGCCAGCGCGGGGAGCGGCGGCTTCGACTTCGCCGTCGTCGGCGACATCCCCTACACCCGCGCGCAGGAGGCCGAGTACGCGCGCGTGATGAGCCACATGAACGCGCGCGAGCTCGAGTTCGTGGCGCACATCGGCGACATGATGTTCGATCCGCGGCCTTACGAGCGCAACCCGTCGCTCGCGCGCATGCCGGGAAGCGACGAGAACTACGCCTACGTGCTCGGCACGTTCCAGTCCTGCCGCCACCCGCTGGTGCTCACGCCCGGCGACAACGACTGGTCGGACGTCGTCCAGTACAAGAAGGTGAAGATGGATCCGCTGGAGCGCCTGCAGAAGCTGCGCGCCATGTTCTACCCGAAGGGCCGCTCGCTCGGCCAGCGCACCATGGCGCTCGAGAGCCAGGCGCAGGACCCGGCGTTCGCGAAATACGTGGAGAACCAGACCTGGGCGATCCAGGGCGTGCGCTTCGTCACCCTCCACACCGTCGGCAGCGACGACAACTCGAAGACCTCGATGCAGGAGCACAAGGAGCGGGAGGCGGCGAACATCGCCTGGCTGAAGAAGGCCTTCGCCGCCGCGAAAGCCGACGCGAGCGCGGGCATCGTGCTGATTACCCATGCCAATCCGGAGTTCGAGAACCGCTGGACGCGCTCGTATGCCTCGCGCTACGCGCGCAGCGTGCGCGGCGCCGATGCGCCGAAGGCGCCGGCACCGGCGCCTTACGACGGCTTCCTCGACGCGCTGATCGCCGAGATGCAGGGCTACAGCAAGCCGGTGCTCTACGTGCACGGCGACACGCACATCTTCCGCACCGGCAAGCCCCTGCTCAATCCGAAGACCCAGCGCTTCTTCGAGAACCTCACGCGGATCGAGACCTTCGGCTGGCCGGACTCGGCGTGGGTTCGGGTAAGAGTCAATCCTGCCAACCCGCATCTTTTCGAGATCCACCCGGAACTGGTGCCGGGCAACTCGGCGAACTACAAGGGGTAGAGGCGGCACGGAATTTGCTCGACCGAGCGCGTGCGCGCGCTCAAGTGGATCGGTGGCGTAGTCCTTCTGGTCTTCGTCACGCTGTTCCTTTTCTTCGCGTTCGGGCTGCACCTGCTGCGCGGCCCGATCGAGCGCGCGGTCAGCGAGGCGACCGGGCGAGAGCTGCGGATCGAGGGAAGCCTGCGGCCCATCTGGACCTGGGTGCACCCGCGCTTTCGCGCCGAGGACGTCAGCTTCGCCAATCCCGGCTGGGCGTCCGAGCGGCTGCTCTTCCGCGCCGACGCGGTGGAGGCGAGCGTGAGCCTGCTGCCGCTCCTCGCCGGGCGCGTGGTCGTGCCCGACGTCCACCTGGAGCAGCCCGAGCTCAACCTGGAGATGACCCCCGACGGGCGCAAGAGCTGGCTGCTCGACCGCGACCAGAAGGACGAGGGCGGCTCGCGCGTGTTCATCCGCGATCTGACGCTCGACCAGGCGAGCGTGGCGTACCTCGAGCCCGGGCGCAGGATCGCGCTCACCGCAGAGCTCTCGAGCGAGAGGGAGGGCGTCTTCTTCATCGTCGAGGGCGAGTACAAGGGCCTGCCGCTCGTGGCCTCCGGGATGGGCGGGCAGGTGCTCGCGCTGCGCGAGCGCGATGCGCCCTATCCGCTCAGGGGCCAGGCGAAGATCGGGAAAACGACCATCGACGTCGACGGCCGCGTCACCAACATCGTCGGCCTGGACGCGCTCGACACGAAGATCCGCCTGCGCGGCGAGAGCATGGTGCAGCTCTACGAGATCTTCGGCATCGCCTTTCCCGACACCAGCCCCTACGACACGCGCGGCCGGCTGGTGCGCACCGACCACACCTGGCGCTACGAGGACTTCTCCGGCAAGGTCGGCAGGAGCGACCTCGCCGGCACGTTCGAGGTGCGCGCCGGCGAGCCGCGGCCGTTCATGAAGGCCGAGCTCGCCTCCAAGCTGCTCAACTTCGCCGACCTGGGGCCGCTGGTGGGCACGACCGAGCCCTCGAAGTCAGGCGTGCTCCCGGACCGGCCTTTCGACACCGGCCGCTGGGGCAGCGTCGACGCCGACGTCACGCTCCGCGCCGGCAAGATCGAGCGGCCGGCGCAGCTCCCGCTCGAGAACCTGGCGGTGCGCATGCAGATGAAGGACAAGGCGCTCAGCCTCGACCCGCTCGAGTTCGGCATCGCCGGCGGCAAGCTCGCCGGCTCGATCCGCCTCGACGGCGCGAAGGAGCCGATCGACGCGCGGATCAGGATGCGTGTGCGCAACCTCAAGCTCGCGCAGCTCTTTCCCACCATCGAGCAGGCGAAGGGCTCCCTCGGCGACGTCGACGGCCTGATCGAGCTCGACGGCAAGGGCGACTCGGTCGCCGGCATGATCGGCAGCTCGAGCGGCAAGGTGGGCCTCTACATCGACGACGGCCAGATCAGCAAGTTCCTGATGGAGCTCGCCGCGCTCGACCTGTGGGACGTGGCGCGGCTCAAGCTCAAGGGCGACGAGCCGGTAAAGATCCGCTGCGCCATCGCCGACTTCGGCGTGAAGGGCGGCCTGATGCAGGCGAACGCGATCGTCTTCGACACGCAGGTGGTCAACATCGGCGGCAACGGCACCATCAACCTGAAGAGCGAGCAGATGGACCTGACGCTCAAGCCCGAGCCCAAGGACCGCAGCATCGCCTCGCTGAACAGCCCCCTCCACGTGCGCGGCACCTTCTCCAAGCCCGAGGTCGGGCCCGACATGGGCAGGCTCGCCGGCCGCGGCGCGGGCGCGGTGCTGCTGGGCATCCTCAACCCGCTCCTCGCCGTCCTCCCGCTGCTCGAGGAGGGCAAGGGCAAGGACTCCAACTGCGGCAAGCTCATCGCGGCGGCGGGCGCCTCGGCCAAGGCCGCCGGCGCCGGCGGGACGAAGAAGTAATATAGTAAGCGGCGTATGCCGCTCTCCCACATCGAGCACATCCTGGTCGCCGCCGACGACATCGACGCGACCCGCGACTGGTACGCGCGCGTCCTGGGCATGCGCTCCGGCCCCCACCCCGACTTCGGCTTCCCGGTGCACTGGATGTACCTCGGCGAAGTCGACGTGGTCCACATCGGCCCGAGCGCGAAGGGCGCGAGCGACATCCAGAAGCAGTACCTCGGCCGCACCTCGCAGGGCACCGGCAGCGGCACCGGCGCGCTCGATCACATCGCTTTCCGCGCCACCGGCCTGCGGCAAATGCTGGAGCATTTGAAGAAGGAGAAGATCCAGTTCAGCCAGCGGCGCGCCAACGGCCAGGCGCTCTTCCAGCTCTTCTTCTACGACCCCAACGGCATCAAGATCGAGCTCAATTTCGACGCGGCGGAAGCCGAGGGCATCGCGCCCGAGCTGATGGCCTCCGACCTCATCGCGAGCAAGTGAAGCCCATCGGGCTGGTCCTGGCGCTGGCGTGCGCCGGCGCCGCGCAGGCCCAGGTCCTCGCGATCGGCAAGCTCGAGCACTACACCGACAACCGCGGCTGGAACGAGGCGGGGATCGGGCCGACGTACCAGATCGTCGTGACCGCCGAGGTCGCGCCATCGGGGTTCCCGACGCTCGTCTTCGGCGAGCAGAACGGCGTGCGCGAGCCGCTCGCGCAGTTTCCCGGGGATGTCTATGTCCTCTGGAAGCGCTTCGACCCGGCGCTCACCGGCACGTGGCGCGTCGCCGCCGAGCGAAGCGATGCGAAGGGCGCGACGGCAACGACGGCGCCGATCGCCAGCCCGCAGCAGGTGCCGCTCGCGTCCGCTATTCGCGCGAGAGGGAAGGGCGCGCAGCCGCGTCTGAGCTGGAAGCTGCCCGGCCTCGCCGGCTTCGACGTAGAGCGCATCCGTGTCGGGGTGCGCGGCGAGCCGCGCATCCAGGGGCGGTTCCTGAGCCTGCTCTGGGTGTCGGGGGATCTAGCCCCGGGGGCGACGGGCTTCACCATCCCGCCGGGGGTGCTCAGGCCCGGCGAACGCTATATCTTCGAGGTGATGCTCGAAGACCTCGAGGGCGGCGTGCTCGAGAACCGCTCGCTCGCCTTCAGCGAGCCCTACACGGTGGCGCGCTGATGCCCGGTCGCAAGCCCGCGGCTTCGCCCGAGAAGACGGCGGGCGGCGTGATGTTCTGCGTCGGCCTCGCGGCGCTGGGCGTGCTCGCCTGGGCGGCGCGCAGGTCCGGCTCGCTCGAGCGCGCGCTCGACCCGGGCGACATCGTGGTGTTCGGCGTGTTCGCGATCTTCGGGGCCTTCTGCCTGCTCATGGGCTGGCGGCTCTTCAGGGCGCGGACCACGACGTACATCCCCGCCGCCGCCGAGCCCGCACCCGCGCCCCCGCGGCGCGTGACGCTCTCGCAGGGATGCGCCGCCGTGGGCGTGCTCCTGCTCATCCTGTCGGTCCTCGTTCCCGAGCGCTGGCACCCGGTCGCCTGGTTTTTCCTCGGCCTCGCGCTGCTCGCGGTCTCGCACGTCCTCACGCCCTGCGTGGAGCGGCTCGAGCAGCTGCGCAAGGCGCGCGATTCCATGCGGCAGCTGTGACGCGCATCGCATGGTGTCGCTGAACCGCCACGTCCTGCTCGTCGTCCTGAGCGCGCTGCTGCCGCTGCTCGCGGTGGCGGTGGTGCTTGCGGTCCTGCTCGTGGAGCAGGCGCGCGAGAGCACCGAGCGCGAGCTGCAGGAAAGCGCGCAGCTCCTGTCGCACGCGGTGGACGCCGAGCTGCAGCGCTCGTTCGCCGCGCTGCAGGCGCTCGGCCGCAGCGAGTCGCTGCGCCGCGGCGATCTCAAGTCCTTCTACGCCGAGGCGGCCGACGTGCGAACCGCGCTCGGCCTGTGGGACAACCTCATGCTGCTCTCGCCCTCGGCGGAGCACCTGCTCAACCTCATGCGGCCTTACGGCACGGTGCTGCCGCCGGTGCCGCAGCCCCAGGGCACGCTGCAGGCGGTGCGCACGAAGCAGCCGTACGTGTCCGACGTGCTCAGGGGCCGCGTCGAGACCCACTGGCTGATGTACATCGCCTATCCCGTCATCTTCGACGGCGAGGTGAAATACGCCATCGGCGCGACGATGGACTCGCGCTACTGGTCGAACTGGCTGAAGGCGCGCACTTCCGCCGGGAGGCAGGCCGGCATCATCGACCGCAGCTACGCGATCCTCGCCCGCTCGGAGGACGCCGAGAAGCTTGCCGGCCAGCCGGTGCAGCCCTGGTACCGCGACCTGCTCGCGGCCAGCGCGGCCGGGGTCGCGCGCGGCGAGGGCCTGCTCGACTCGGACGTGGTGGTCGCCTTCCACCGCTCGGAGCTCTCCGGCTGGCGGGTGAACGTGTTCACCTCGGGCAGCGCGCTCGCCGCGCCGATGCTGCGCACCGCCGCGTTCGTCTCGCTCGCGGTGCTCCTCGCGCTGGCGATCGCGGTCGGGCTCTCCCTCGCGAGGGTGAGGGTGCTGACGGGCGGCATCCGGGCGCTGCAGGACGCGCTGGAGAGCCTCAAGAGCGCCCGGCGGATCCCGGCGCTGCGCAGCTCCGTGCGGGAGATCCAGGCGGCGATGGCGGCGACGCAGGCGACGGCGGAAGTGCTCGCCACCCGCGCGGAGCGCCTGAACATCGACATCGCGGCGCGCAAGGAAGCCGAGGCGGCGCTGCGGCAGAGCGAGGAGAAGTTCCGCACCATCTCCCATGCCGCGCCCGCCATCGTCTGGGTGACCGACGACGAGGGGATCGTGTTCATCAACGAGCGCTGGACGGAGTACACCGGGCAGCCGCTCGAGCAGGCGCTCGGGCAGGGCTGGAGCGCCGCCGTCCATCCCGACGACAACGAGCGCCTGCGGCCCTACCGCGAGCGCTGCCGGCGCACCGGCGAGCCCTACGAGGGCGAGATCCGCTACCGCCGCAAGGACGGCGAGTACCGCTGGCACGCGTTCCGCGCGCTGCCCTCGCGCGGCGCCGGCGGCGCGATCGAGCAGTGGTTCGGCGTCAGCGTCGACGTCCACGACGCGCGCCAGGCGCAGGAGACGCTGAAGGAAGCCGACCGGCGCAAGGACGAGTTCCTCGCCACGCTCGCGCACGAGCTGCGCAACCCGCTCGCCCCGATTCGCAACGCGCTGCAGCTGCTGCAGCGCCTGCGCATCGAAGATCCTACCGCGCGCGTGGCGCAGGACATCATGGACCGGCAGGTGAGGCACATGGTCCGCCTGATCGACGACCTGCTCGACGTGAGCCGCATCACGCGCGGCAGGCTCGAGCTGCGCCGCCAGCCCGTCGAGCTCTCGCAGGTGATAGAGCAGGCGCTCGAGACCTCGCGCCCGCACCTCGCCCAGCAGCTCACCATCTCGCTGCCGAGCGAGCCGATCCATCTCGACGCCGACCCGGTGCGCCTGTCGCAGGTGCTGTCGAACCTGCTCAACAACGCGGCGAAGTTCACGCCGAAGTCGGGGCGCATCAGCATTTCCGCGAGCCTCGAGGGCGCCACGGTCGTCATCCGCGTGCGCGATACCGGCGTGGGCATCGCCCCGGGGCAGCTCGCGCAGATCTTCCAGATCTTCTCCCAGGCCGGCTCCGCCCTCGATCGCTCCACGGGCGGCCTGGGCATCGGCCTGTCGCTCGCGCGCTCGCTGGTCGAGCTCCACGGCGGGACCATCGAGGCGAGGAGCGAAGGTCGCGACAAGGGCGCCGAGTTCGTGGTGCGGCTGCCGGTGCTCGCGCTCCCCGATCCCGCGGAGCTGCCGGAGCGGCCCGCGCCGGCGTCCTACGGCGGCGCCGTGCGCCGCGTGCTCGTGGTCGACGACGTTCGCGACAGCGTCGATTCCCTGGCCGTGCTGCTGCGCATGGACGGGAACGTGGTGGAGGCCGCCGCCGACGGCCTCGAGGCGGTGCAGAAGGCCGAGGCGTTCAAGCCCGACCTCATCCTGCTCGACCTCGGCCTGCCGCACCTCAACGGCTTCGAGGCCTGCGAGCTCATCCGCCGCCAGCCCTGGGGCAGGGGCATCGTCATCGTCGCCCTGACCGGCTGGGGCCAGGACGAGGACCGGCGCCGCACTCTCGCCGCCGGCTTCGACGCCCACCTCGTGAAGCCGGTGCACGCCGACGCGCTGCGCGAGCTGCTCGCCTCGCCCCTGATGGGTTGACAGGCGGGGGCGGGCTGGCCTAGAGTTTGAACGACTGGTTAAACCAGGCGGACAAACGGACATGGAAACGCTGGCGCTGTTCGCCGAGGGCGACCTCGGCGAGACCAAGGCGAAGATCCTCGACGCGGCGTTCCGGCGCCTCGCGAACGAGGGCTACGCGGCCCTCAGCATGCGCGAGATCGCCAAGAGCGCGGGGGTCAACCACGCGCTCATCAACTATCACTTCCGCAGCAAGGACGAGCTGGTGATCGCGGTGCTCGACGCCGCCAACCGCGAGCTGCTCGCGCGCCAGAGCCGCATGTACGCGGCGCCGGGGAATTTCGCGGAGAAATGGGCGCAGGCGCGCGCCTTCTACCAGGGCGACTTCGCCTCGGGCTTCGTGCGTGTGCAGGCGGAGCTGTGGGCGGCGAGCCTCTCCAACCCGGGCCTGCGCGAGAAGTTCGTGCCGCGCCTGCGCGCCTGGCGCGACGTGGTGCTCGGGGCGGTGCGCGACGCGGTGGAGACCCTCGAGGCGAACGGCACCACGCTGCCGCCGCCTTTCACCGCGGAAGTCATCGCCACCTGGATCTCGGAGTTCTGGCTGGGCATGGAGTTCGTCGATCTCATCGGCGGCCCCGCCGAGCGCCAGCAGCACCGCGCGGCGCTCGACGCCATGCAGGTGATCCTCGAGGCGCTCGACCGGCCCGGAAAGGCGAGGAGGAAGAAATGAAGCGCGAAGCGCAACCCGGCAGCTTCGAGAAGATCGTCGGCGAGCTGCCCGAGCCCGGCCGGCTGCCCTCGGAGCGGGGCTACCCGTTCGAGACGGTGCGCCCGGTGCGCGAAGGCCATGTCGAGCGCGACGGCGTGAAGAGCTGGTACGCGGTGTGGGGCGAGGCCGGGCCGTGGATCGCCTTCGCGCCGATCTTCCAGATCACGCACACGCAGATGCTCAAGGCGACGGTGCCTTATCTATCGCGCCACTTC
>CBDDRQ010000123.1:0-35947 GCA_965233125.1 uncultured bacterium | reverse complement strand
CTGCTGCCGCCACGAGACCAAGGCGGCGAAGAAGACCTTCGGCAACATCTGGCTCGCCAAGTCGGGCTTCGGCGGCACCGAGTATCTCCTTCCGGCCCTCGTCTCCGAAGGGATGAAACGCGGCCTGTCGTTGAACAGAATTTCCCAGCTTCTCAGCTTCAACCCCGCCCGCCGCTTCGGACTGAACGCGAAAGGCGACATCGCCGTGGGACTCGACGCCGACCTCGCGCTGGTCGACCCGCGCGAAACCTGGACAGTGCGCGCAAAGGACTCGGAGTCGACGCAAGGCTACACGCCCTTCGAAGGTCTTGAATTGCATTCGAAAGTAAAAGCAACTTTCCTGCGGGGCGCCCTGATCTGCGAGGACGGCAACGTGCTCGGCAAGCCGCGCGGCCGCTACCTGCACCGTCCCACGGCTTGAAGATCCCGGTCGTCGTCGTCGGCGCCGGCGCGTGCGGCCTCACGGCCGCTCTCGCCGCGCGCGATGCCGGCGCGGAAGTTCTCGTGCTGGAAAAGGATCCTTCCCCGTCGGGGTCGACCGCTCTGTCCTCGGGGTTCGTTCCGGCTTGCGGCACGCGCTGGCAGCGGGCGGCCCGCGTCGAAGACTCGCCCGAGCGCATGGCGGCGGACATCCAGCGCAAGAATGGCGGCGAAGCCGACGCCCGTATCGTCGACAAGCTGTGCCGGGCGTCGGGCCCGACGCTCGAGTGGCTCGCTGACGCGCACGGCGTGCCGTTCGTCCTGGTCGAAGGCTTCCTCTATCCCGGGCACAGCGCGCTGCGCATGCACGCGGTGCCGGAGAAGACCGGCGCCGGTCTGATGGCGGCGCTTGTGCGCGCGGCGTCCGGCATCGATTTGCTGTGCTCCGCCACCGTTACCGGGATCGCGGAAAGAACAGTCTCATTGCGTCGACCCGATGGCACGCGCGAAAGCGTCGGCTACGACGCGCTCGTCCTCGCCTGCAGCGGCTTCGGCGGCAACCGCGCCATGGTCGCGGCGCACATTCCCGAGATGGCGCAGGCGCTCTACTTCGGCCACGCCGGCAACCAGGGCGACGCGATGCGCTGGGGAACGGGCCTCGGCGCCGCGCTCCGCCACATGGGCGCATACCAGGGGCACGGCTCGGTTGCGACGCCGCACGGCATCCTCATCACGTGGGCGCTGATGACCGAGGGCGGCATCCAGGTAAACGCGGCCGGCGAGCGCTTCTCGAACGAGCACCTCGGCTACTCGGAGCAATGCCTTCCCGTCCTCGCGCAGCCCGGCGGGCACGCCTGGTGCGTCTACGACGAGCGGCTGCACCGCATGGCCCTCGATTTCCCCGACTATCGCGAAGCCACCGCCGCCGGCGCGGTACGCTCGGCGCCGGAGCTACCCCGGTTGCAGCAGACACTTTCGGAAATAAAGGAGTACGTGGCCGGCAAGCCCGACCCGTTCGGGCGCGATTTCACCACCAAGCCGCCGCTCGAGCCGCCGCTCTACGGTGTCAAGGTCACGGGCGCGCTGTTCCACACCCAGGGCGGGCTGGTGGTCGACGAGAACGCGCGTGTCGTCCCCCTGCCGAACGTATTCGCGGGTGGCGGAGCCGCATGCGGCATCTCCGGCGGCCACGTCTGGGGTTATCTTTCGGGCAACGGTCTGCTCAGCGCCGTGGTGCTGGGGCGCATCGCCGGCGAAAGCGCGGCCACTATGGGAAAACGATGAATCTGGAACTGAAGGGGAAGTCCGTACTCGTGACCGGCGGCTCGAAGGGCATCGGCCTCGCCTGCGCGAAGGCGCTCGCCGCGGAGGGCTGCCGCGTCCACATCGCCTCGCGGGACAAGGAGAGACTGGAAGGGGCGGCGAAGGCGATCGGGGGAAGCGTCGAGATCCATCCAGCCGACCTGCGGGACGGGAAAGCGTTGCGCGCGCTCGCGAGCGCGTGCGCCGACGTCGACATCCTCGTCAACAACGCCGGCGACATTCCCGGGGGCACGATCGAGGCGATCGACGAGGCGAAGTGGCGCCACGCCTGGGAGCTGAAGGTGTTCGGCTACGTCAACCTGACGCGCGAGCTTTTCGGACGCATGAAGGCGCGCAGGAGCGGCGTCATCGTCAACGTCATCGGCATGGCGGCCGAGCACCCCGCCTTCGAGTACGTGTGCGGCAGCATGGCCAACGCCGGCCTGGGCGCCTTCACCAAGGCGATGGGCAAGGGCTCGCCCGCGTTCGGCGTGCGCGTGCTCGGCGTGCATCCGCCGGCGACGCGCACCGACCGCATCATTCCGCTGATGAAGGCCGCGGCGAAAGAGAAGCTCGGCGACGAGAACCGCTGGGAGGAGCTGATCGGCACCGGCTCCTTCGGGCAGATGATCGAGCCCGAGCAGGTGGCAGACACCGTCGCCTTCCTCGCCTCGGCGCGCGCCGGCAAGCTTTCCGGGGTGATGCTCAACCTCGGCGCCTAGGTACGCCATGTGGCACAAGCGCATCACGATCGCGCTGGCCGTGCTCGGTGTCCTCCTCCTCGTGCTCTCGGGTCCCGGGACTCGCGCCGGCCTGTGGCCTTTCCGGGTCGGCTTCGGCATGTTCGCCGGCGCGCTCCTCGTCGGGCTTGCGGCGGCCGGCGCGGCGCTCGTCGGCCTCGCATTGCCGCGCCTGCGCGCGCGCTCGGGTCCGGTCCTGGTCGCGGCGCTCCTGCTGGGCGCCGCGAGCGCGGCGGTGCCGCTCGACGCCATCCGCCGCGTGAAGACGCTGCCTTACATCAACGACATCACCACCGATACCGGGCACCCGCCGCAGTTCTCGCCGCCGAAGGCATACCAGAGCCATTTCGCCGAGCTGCAGATGATCGGTTACGGGGACGTGCGCCCGCGCGAGCTCGCGCTGGCGCCGAAGCAGGCCTTCGCGCGGGTGGCGGAAGCCGCCAGGAGCCAGGGCTGGGAGATCACGGCGCTCGACGAGACCGCGGGGAGGATCGAAGCCGTGGCCACCACGCGCTGGTTCGGCTTCAGGGACGACGTGGCGATCCGCATCGGCCCCGCGGGGGCCGGAAGCCGTGTCGACATGCGCTCGAGATCGCGCGTCGGGCGCAGCGACCTCGGCGCGAACGCGCGCAGGATCCGGGAATTCCTGGCGCGACTCTAGGGCTTGCCATCCCGCGCGCGGTTGCGCGCCAGCATGGCTTGCGTGTTCGGCACGTACAGAAGGTGCGCGACCTTGCGCACGTAGTGGTCTTCGTACGGGTCCAGGCCGCCTTCGGCAAAGGCCACTCGCCACAGGTGCTCGACGAGGCCGATGCGCTCCTCCTGGGAGAACACCCGCTTCACGGCCGCGATGGGCGCGAAGAGGCTGGTGAGGTGCTGCGCCTTCTCGCGTCCCTGTACGAGCAGCGCCGCGGCATTCGCGGGATCCAGCCCGAACATCTCGACGAGCGCCGCCTCCGCGGCCGCGGACTCGCGCTTGCCCTCGGCATAGTCGGCGCGCCGGGCCTCGTGCAGCAGCACCGCCACCGCAAGGCGCGCCTGATCGGAGGGGGAATGACTTTCCTCTGGCGCGGCGGAGAAGGCGCGCCGGATCGCTCTGAGCATCGTGGCTTCAGTACTTGGGCGGCGGGCGCTTGCCGAGGAACGCGTCCATCCCGGCACGCCCTTCCTCGTGCGCAAAGCTCGCGGAGATCACGCCCGAGGCGAGCGAGTAGGCCTTCTCCAGGCCGAGCTCCGTCTGCTGGTAGAAGGCGCGCTTGCCGGCCGTCACCGTCGCCGGAGGCTTAGCAGCGATCTTCAAGGACAGGGATTTCACCTCGACATCCAGCTCGTCGGGCGCCACCACCCGGTTCACGAGTCCCCATTCGAGCGCCTTGCGCGCGTCGATCGGCTCCCCGAGGAGCAGCATCTCCATCGCGTGCTTGCGCTGCAGGTTGCGTGCGACGGCGACGCCCGGGGTGGTGCAGAAGAAGCCCCAGTTCACCCCGCTGGTGACGAACTTCGCCGCCTCGGAGGCGACCGCGAGGTCGCACTGGGCGACGAGCTGGCAGCCCGCCGCGGCGGCGGCGCCCTGCACGCGCGCGATCACCGGCTGGGGGAGCTGCACGATGCTCTGCATCATCCGGCTGCACTGGCTGAAGAGCGCCTCGATCTTCGGCAGCTCGCCCAGCGCCTTGATCTCCTTCAGGTCGTGGCCGGCGCAGAAGCCCTTGCCCTTGCCTGCGAGGATGACGACTCGAACTCTCTGATCAAGGGAAATCGCGTCGAAAGCCTCCTGCAAGGCATCGAGCATCTCGGCGGTGAGCAGGTTCATCTGCTGCGGCCGGTTCATGGTCAGGGTGCACACGCCGTCGCGGTCTTCGCGCAGCAGGATGGCGTCGTCGGGCTTGAGGATGGCGCTCATGTGTCGATCGCACTCGTGGATTTGGCGCGCTCGCGCAGCATGAACTTCTGGATCTTGCCGGTCGAGGTCTTGGGCAGCTCGCCGAACACCACCGCCCGCGGCACCTTGAACCTCGCCATGTGGCTGCGGCAGAAATCGATGATCTCTTTCTCGGTTACCGCCGAATTCGGTTTCAATTCTATGAACGCGCAAGGCGTCTCGCCCCATTTTTCGTCGGGGCGCGCGACGACCGCCGCGGCGATGACGGCCGGGTGCCGGTAGAGCACGTCCTCGACCTCGAGCGAGGACACGTTCTCGCCGCCGGAGATGATGATGTCCTTGGAGCGGTCCTTGATCTTGAGGTAGCCGTCGGGCTGCATGACCGCAAGATCGCCCGAGCGGAACCAGCCGCCGCGGAAGGCCTCGTCGGTCGCCTTGGCGTTCTTGAGATAGCCCTTCATGGTGATGTTGCCGCGGAACATGATCTCGCCCATGGTCTCGCCGTCGGCGGGCACCGGCGCCATGGTCTCGGGGTCCCTCACCGAGACCCCTTCCTCCATCAGGTAGCGCACGCCCTGGCGGCCGTTCAGCCGCGTGCGCTCGCCGATGTCGAGCGAGTCCCATTCCTCGTGCTTGGCGCACACGGTAGCCGGGCCGTACACCTCGGTCAGTCCGTAGACGTGGGTGAGGTCGAAGCCCATGCGCTCCATGCCCTCGATCATCGCCGCGGGCGGCGCCGCGGCGGCGACCATGCCGTGCACCTTGTGCGCGATGCCTTTCTTCATCTCTTCCGGCGCGTTGATCAGCGTCGAGTGCACGATCGGCGCGCCGCAATAGTGCGTCACACGATGCTGTTTTATCAAAGAGAAGATCTTCTCCGCTTCCACCTTCCGGAGACAGACATTGGTTCCGGCGTTGGCCGCCATGCTCCAGGGGAAGGTCCAGCCGTTGCAGTGGAACATCGGCAGCGTCCAGAGATAGACCGCGTGCTGCGGCATGCTCCAGGTGACGAGGTTGCAGATCGCGTTCAGGTAGGCGCCGCGGTGGTGGTAGACGACGCCCTTCGGGTTGCCCGTGGTGCCCGAGGTGTAGTTGAGCGAGATCGCCTCCCACTCGTCCTCGGGCCAGCGCCAGGCCCACTCGGGGTCGCCCTCGGCGAGCAGGGCCTCGTAGGTCTTCCCGTCCAGCCGCTTGCCGCTCGTGAACTCCACGTCCTCGACATCGATGACTTCGACGGGTCTCTTCAGGAGCGCCAAGGCTTTCTCCACCACGCCCGAGAATTCCCTGTCGACCAGGAGCAGCTTCGCCTCGCCGTGCTCCAGCATGAAGGCGATCGCCTCGGGGTCGAGCCGCGTGTTGAGGGTGTTGAGCACCGCGCCGCACATCGGCACACCGAAGTGCGCCTCGTACATCGGCGGGGTGTTGGGCAGCATCGCCGCCACCGTGTCCCCCGCGCCGATGCCGCGCCGCGCGAGCGCCGAGCCCAGGCGCCGGCAGCGCGCGTAGGTCTCGCCCCAGGTCCGGCGCAGCTCGCCGTGGATCAGCGCGACGCGGCGCGGATAGACATAAGCCGCCCGCTCCATGAAGGATAGCGGCGTCAGGGGCGCGTAGTTCGCCGGCGTTTTCTCGAGATTTTCCTCGTAGGGATTGGACTTACGCCGCATGGTCCAAGTATAGCGCCCGCGCGGTGGACGATTCACACGCGCTCTTTTCGAATGGGCGCAGGAGAAAACCGACATGAACATGCCCGCCCTGCCTCACGCCGCGCCCCGCCTTACGCTGACGGTGGCGGCGATCCTGGTGGTCTCGCTCGCGCTCGCCGCGGCGCTCGGGCCGCTCGCGGCCCCGCCAGCCTGGCTGCCGCTCGGCCTGGCGCTCGCCGCGCTGGGCATCGCCGTGCTCGCCCTGACAAGACTCAGGCTGCTCGAGTTCGCGCCGGAAGTGCTGGCGGGCGACGTCATCCTGCCGCGCTCGAGCCGCCTCGGGGGCGACGTCAAGCTGCTGCTGCCGCTGCAGTTCAGCAACGCCGGCCACGCCGACGGCATCATCGAGTGGGTGGCGCTGCGGCTCACGGTCGACGGGCAGGCCGAGCGCTCGGTCCTGCTCAGCCCGGTGGCGGAGGTCGACATGCAGCGCTTCATCCAGGCGAAGCGCAAGCTCGACACCGAGAACACCATCGAGCCCTTCACCGCCTTCGCCCTCGAAGGGCGCCGCTCGCTCGCCAAGTTCGTGCTGTTCGACGTCGCCGAGCGCCCGCGCGCGCAGCCGCTGCAGCTGCACCCGGGCCGCTACGCCTTCGAGCTGTTCGTCAAGTCGAGCGCCACGCGCCAGCCGAAGCTCGAGCGCACCTTCGAGCACGCGCTCGAGCAGAAGCAGATCGAGGAGCTGCGCGGCGACGCCACCGTGTACCTCATCAACTACCAGATGAACCTGCCCGCCGCCCGCCGCGAGCTGGCGAGCGTGGAGTGGTTGCCCGGCGCCCCCCGGAGGGCCTAGGCGGTCGAAGCCAGCTTTCTCCAGAGCGCCGGCGCCCTGGTCTCCTTCTCGAGCGCGTCCAGGTAAAGCTCGTGCAGGGCGACCTCCTCCGGCAGCGCCGGCAGCACGATCAGGCTGGCCGCGTCGTGCACCAGCAGCGATGCCGCCGCCGCCGCGGCCTCCGGGGTTTCGAGCTCCATCACCAGGCTTTCCTGCCCGCGCGTCATGGCGAGGTAGCACTCCGCCAGCAGCCGGGCGTCGAGCAGCGCGCCGTGCAGGGTCCGGTGGGAATTGGCGACGAAATAGCGCTCGCAGAGCGCGTCGAGCGAGTTCTTCCTGCCGGGGTGCAGCTCGCGCGCGAAGGCGAGCGTGTCGGTGACCTTCCCCACGTGGTCGGCGAGCCGGCCCAGGCCCGCCAGGCCGAGCTCGAGGTCGAGGAACTCGACGTCGAAATCGGCGTTGTGGATGATGAGCTCGGCGCCGCGCACGTAGTCGAGGAACTGCGGCGCGATCTCGGCGAACTTCGGCTTGGCGGCGAGGTCTTCGCGCGTCAGGCCGTGCACCCGCGAGGCCGCCTCCTCGATGTCGCGCTCCGGGTTGACGTAGGCGTGGAAGTGCCGCTCGCCCACGTGCCGGGAGAGGATCTCGACGCAGCCCACCTCGATGATGCGGTCGCCGAGCTTCGGATTGAGGCCCGTCGTTTCCGTATCAAGGACTACTTGCCGCACTCTCCTAGGTATCCCTGTCCGGTATTCCCATATTGGCCAGGCGGTCCGCCCGCTCGTTCTCCACATGGCCGGCGTGGCCCCTGACCCAGTGCCATTCTACTTCGTGGACGGCGGCAAGCTCGTCCAGCCGCTGCCACAGATCGATGTTCTTCACCGGCTTGCGCTCGGCGGTGCGCCAGCCGCGGCGCTTCCACTGCCGGATCCATTGCGAGATGCCCTTCTGCACGTACTGGGAGTCGGTGTAGAGGCGCACGCGGCTGGGGCGCTTGAGCGCCTCCAGCGCGCGGATCACCGCGGTGAGCTCCATGCGGTTGTTGGTGGTGTCCGCCTCGCCGCCCCAGAGCTCCTTCTCCGTGCCGCGCGAGCGCAGCAGCACGCCCCAGCCGCCCGGGCCGGGGTTGCCCCGGCAGGCGCCGTCGCTGTAGACCTCCACCACATCCTCACTCATGGTTCCGAACCGACCGTTGCGGCGAGCGCTGCGGAATCGGCGCGAGCTGGCGGCGCCGCGCCCTCTCGCGGCGCCACGCCGGGGTCACCACGCGCATGGCGTGCACCCGCTTGATGGCACGGATGATGTAGACGCCGCCGGCCACCGGCCACCAGCGCGCCCCGGCCTTCTCCATGAAGGCGAAGCGCTCGAGCCACAGCCGCTGCCGGAAGGGCGGCGCATAGCAGCCGAAGGCGCCGCCGTTCAGCTCGAAGCCGAGCACCCGCAGCCAGTCGCGCAGCCTGAGCAGCCCGATGAAGCGGGCGTCCCAGGGAGCCCCGGCCCGGCGCGAGGTGAAGAGCTGGCGCGCGCGCCACAGGGAGGCGGTATTGAAGCCCGAGATGACCATCTGCCCCTCGGGCATCAGCACGCGCTCGGCCTCGCGCAGCACGTCGTGCGGGTGCTCGTGGAACTCGAGCACGTGCGGCAGCACCAGCAGGTCCACGCTCTGCGAGGCGAGCGGCAGCTGCAGCGGGTCGGCGGCGAGCCCCGCGCCGGGCTCCAGGGCGAGCGAGAAGCGGAACTGGATGCGGTTCTGCCTCAGGAAGTCGACCTCGGGTAGGCCGATCTGTACTGCCCTGAAACCGAACACGTCATCAACAGCGCTGTCAAACTGGGCGATCTCCCAGTCCAGAACATAGGAACCCTGGGGGGTGGAGAACCACCCTGAAAGAGATGAGCGCCCACCGTTATACTTTTGCGCCCCGTTCTGCAGGAAGGACTGCCGGACCATGCTCGAGATCGTCCCGGTCAACGCGTTCAAGGATCCGGCCTGTTGCCTATTATGGCGCAAGGCCTCTGCTGTGAGAGTATTCGCTGCTATCAGGGACTGGAAGAACTGCTCTTGAAGAGAATCGCCCTCCTCGCCGCCGCCTTGCTGCAGGCCTGCGCTTCCGCGCCGCCCGCCGAGCCGCCGCAGGAGCCGGTCACCGCCGCCGCGCCGGCCGTGCCCGCCGAGGCGCCGCAGGTGGAGATGCGGGTGGAGCTCCCGCCACCGGCGCCGCCGGCGCCGGCCCCGCCGCCCAAGCCGGCGGCGCCCGCCGCTCTGGACGCGACCAAGCTGCCGCCGTTCGACGGCGAGCAGGTGGTGGTCACCGAGCCGCCCAGCCCGCGCACCATCGACCGCACCGCGACCGCGGATGACTTGTGGCACCGCATCCGCCAGGGCTTCGCCATCCCCAACCTGGACAACAAGCTGGTCAAGCAGCACACCGCGTACTACGCGCGGGAAAAGGAATACCTGCAGCGCATCTTCGACCGCAGCAAGCTCTACCTCTACTACATCGTCGACGAGATCGAGAAGCGCGGCCTGCCCACCGAGCTGGCGCTGCTGCCGATGATCGAGAGCGCCTTCAACCCGATGGCCTACTCGCGCGCCCACGCCTCGGGCATCTGGCAGTTCATCCCCGGCACCGGCAAGCGCTACGAGCTGCAGCAGAACTGGTGGTACGACGGCCGGCGCGACATCGTCGCCTCCACCAACGCCGCGCTCGACTACCTGACCTACGTGTACGAGATGCACGGCGACTGGCACCTCGCCCTCGCCTCCTACAACTGGGGCGAGAACGCGGTGAGGCGCGCGATCGCGAAGAACCGGAAAGCCAGGAAGCCCACCGACTACGGGAGCCTGCGCATGCCGCGCGAGACCCGGCAGTACGTGCCGAAGCTGCAGGCGATCAAGAACATCATCGCCAACCCGGAGCCCTACGGCATCAACCTCGACCCGATCCCGAACGAGCCCTATTTCGCCGTGGTCACCGAGACCCCGGACATGGATGTCCAGCTCGCCGCCGCGCTCGCGGAGATGGAGGTCGAGGACTTCATCGCCCTCAACCCCGGCTTCAGCCGGCCGCTGATCCGCTCCTCGGTGGCGACGCGCATCGTGCTGCCGGCGGACAAGGTCGACGTCTTCCACGACAACCTCGCGAAGCACGACGAGAAATCGCTCGTCTCCTGGGAAGTCTACCGCCCCAAGCGCGGCGAGAGCCTGCTCGCGATCGCGAAGAAGTACCACGTCAGCGTCGCCGACCTGAAGCGCGTGAACGGCATCCACCCGCGCTCCTCGAGAATGCCGCAGGTGCTGGTGGTGCCGATGAACGGCGATGCCAAGGCGTCGGCGCGCGCGCTGCCCATCATGTACGCGCCGCCGATCCCGGTGCAGAGCGCGGTGCGCGGGGTGCACAAGGTGCGCCGCGGCGACACCCTGAGCGGCATCGCCATGCGCTACCGCGTGCGCGTGTCCGACCTCAAGCGCTGGAACACGCTCGGGCGTCACCTGCAGATCGGGCAGAAGGTCTACATCCGCGTGCGCTGAGCGGCGTCAGACGCCGCGCTGAAATCAGACCGCTGCGGGCACCGCGGCCAGCAGCTCTTTCGTGTAGTCGTGCCGCGGGCGGCGCAGCACCTCGTCGACCGCGCCGTGCTCGACGATCTTCCCCTCGCGCATCACCGCGACCTCGTGCGCGAGGTAGTCGACCACCGCGATGTTGTGGGTGATGAAGAGATAGGCGATCCCCAGGCGCTCCTGCAGCGAGCGCAGCAGGTTGAGGATCTGCGCCTGCACCGAGACGTCGAGCGCGCTGGTCGGCTCGTCGCACACGATCAGCTTCGGGTTCACCGCCAGCGCGCGTGCGATGGCGATGCGCTGGCGCTGCCCGCCCGAGAATTCGTGCGGGTAGCGCCCCATCGCTTCGGAGGGCAGCCCGACCTCCGAGAGTAGCTTTTCGAGGATCCTCATCCGCTCGCCGTCATCGCGCCCCACGGCCAGTGAACGCATACCCTCCAGCAGGATCTCGGCGACGCGCATCCTGGGGTTGAGGGAGGCGTACGGATCCTGGAAGACGATCTGCATCGCCGCGCGGCGCGGGCGCATCGCCGCGCGCGGGAGCCCGGCGAGCTCCTCCCCCGCGTAGCGCACGCTGCCCGCGGTCGGCTCGATGAGCTGCAGGAGGGCCTTGCCCGTCGTGGTCTTGCCGCAGCCCGACTCCCCCACCAGCGCGAGCGTGCGCCCTTCGCTCAGCGAAAAGGAGACGCCGTCGACGGCGCGCACGTACCCGACCGTGCGCCGGAAGACCCCGCGCCGGATGGGAAAGTGCACTTTCAGGTCCTTCACCTCGAGGAGTACTTTCCCCGGCGAGCCTTTCGCCGCGAATTCTTCCTTCGAGGAATCCGCCAGGCGAGGCGCAGCCAGACCTGCTTCCCGCAGATGGCAGCGCGCCAGATGCCCCGGCGCGGGCTCCAGCAGGCGCGGCGCCTCGACCCGGCAGCGCTCGAACGCGAGGTCGCAGCGCTCGGCGAAGCGGCAGTGCTCGAAAGTCCTCGTCAAAGGCGGCACCTGGCCGCGGATCACGGCGAGCTCGCCCGCGCGCCGCTGCGGCGAGGGCAGCGCGGCGAAGAGCTTCTGCGAGTACGGGTGCTGGGGCGCGCGGAAGAAGGCGTCGCGCTCGGCGACCTCGACGATCTCCCCGGCGTACATCACCGCCACGCGGTGCGCCATCTTCGCCACGATGCCCAGGTCGTGCGTGATGAGCAGCAGCGCCATGCCTCGCTCGGCCTGCAGCTGCTGGAGCAGATCCAGGATCTGCGCCTGGATCGTCACGTCGAGCGCGGTGGTCGGCTCGTCGGCCACCAGCACCTCGGGATCCACCGCGAGCGCGCCGGCGATCATCACGCGCTGCTTCTGGCCGCCGGAGAGCTGGAAAGGATACTGGTGGTAGCGCTGCGCGGGGTCGGGGATCCCGACCGCGCGCAGCAGCTCCAGGGTTTTCTCATGGATTTTCTTCTTGTCCAGTCCGGTATGGCGCGCGATCACCTCCCCGATCTGCCGGCCGACGGTGAGCACCGGGTTCAGCGCCGTGGCGGGCTCCTGGAAGATCATCGCCACGCGCCGGCCGCGCACCGCGCGCATCGCCGCCTCGGGCAGCGCCAGCAGGTCGTGGCCGCCGAGGCCGACGCGGCCCGAGACGATGCGGCCCGCCTCGGGAAGCAGGCGCAGGATCGAGAGCGCGGTCATCGACTTGCCGCAGCCCGACTCCCCCACCAGCGCGAAGCACTCGCCCTTGCGCAGCTCGATGTCCACCCCGTCGACCGCCCGCACCTCGCCGCGCGGGGTGTCGAGGACGGTCTTGAGGTTCTCGACCTGGAGGATCGCGCTCATGCACCCGCTCCGGCCGACCCCCTGACAAGGGGGTCGTGAGCCTGCCGCGCCGCGGCTGGCGAGCGGGGGGTTGCTTTTGGACGACCTGCCAAATGGGTACGATCGTAGCCATTTCTGGCTTCCCGGCCCCTGTCACCATGGCCGGTATTCCTGGCAGCGGCGTAGGTGCTCATGCCGTAGCCAGCCCCCCGACCCGCACCCGCGGGTCGAAGCCGTCGCGCACGGCGTCGGCGAAGAGGTTCGCCGCCAGCACCAGCACGAACATGAAGAAGAACGCAGCCGCGAGCGACCACCACACGATCGGCTCGCGGCCCATCTCCAGGCGCGCGGCGTTGATCATGGTGCCGAAGCTGGTGGTCGCGGGATCGACGCCGACGCCGACGTAGGACAGCACAGCCTCGGCGAGCACCAGCCCGGAGAAGTCCATCACCATGGCGATGATCACGATGTGCGCGACGTTGGGCAGGATGTGCCGGCCGAGGATGCGCGCGTCGGAGACGCCGAAGGCGTGCGCCGCCTGGATGTACTCGAGCTGGGAGAGCTTGAGCGCCTCGCCGCGCAGCAGCCGCGCGAGGCCGGTCCAGCTCGTCAGCCCGAGGATCGCGCACAGCACGAGCAGGCGGAAGTCGGCGCGCTGGGCGGCGGTGGCGAACCATTCGGGATTGCGGTCGATCACGACCTGCATCATCAGCACTGCCGCGGCGATGAGCAGCACGCCGGGGATGGAGTTGAGCGTGGTGTACACGTACTGGATCAGGTCGTCGACCCAGCCCTTGAAGTAGCCCGCGGCTATGCCCAGCGCGACCCCGAGCGGCAGCAGCACCAGCGTGGTCAGCGTGCCGATCACCAGGCTGGTGCGGATCGACTTGAGCGCCTGGAAGAGCACGTCGTTGCCCACCTTGTCGGTGCCGAGCACGTGCCAGTGCTGGGAGAGGCTCAGCGCCGGGCCGGCGAGCGCGAGCACGACGCCGAGGGCGATCCAGCCTGCGACCCACGGAACATGGGGAAATCGCCTTCTCAAGGAGCTTCGGAGGAGGAGAAGCAGCGCCGTCCACACCAGAGCCGATATCAGCAGCCCGCGCAGGGCGAGCCACGCAATGTCTCCCACGGCGTCGGCCTCGCTCCCGAGATGGGCGCCGCCGTAGCGCAGGCGCGGATAGTCGCGCACGGTCTTGCCGCCGGGCGCCTCGATCTGCTCCTTGGCGTAGAGCCGCGTCGCGAGCGGCGCCGAGTAGGTCTTCTCGCCGCGCTCGCGCAGGTGCCCCAGTACCACGTCGAGTAGCGACTGCTCGGCGCCTCCCCTGGCAGCCGACCAGTGCAGCGAGTCGGCGAGCCCCATCAGGATGAACATCGCCAGCACCGTCCCCGAGGCGAGCGCCGCGCGCGACTGGAATACGCGCCGCCACGGCGCCGCGAGGTGCGGCCGGCGCGCGCAGCTCCAGGCGTAGGCGCCCAGGCCGAGCACCAGCAGCCACAGCAGCGCGTCGGTATACAGGACGACCGGGACGAAGGGCATCAGTCGCTCATCAGTCGAACCGGATGCGCGGGTCGACCACGGTGTACGAGAGGTCGGTCAGCAGCAGGCCGACGATGTAGAGCACCGAGCCGATGAACACCATGGAGCGCACCACCGCGAAGTCCTGCGCCTGGATTGCCTCGATGGTGTAGCTGCCCAGCCCCGGGATGCCGAAGAACGACTCCATCAGCAGGCTGCCCATGAACAGCAGCGGGATGACCACCACCGCGCCGGTGAGGATCGGGATCATGGCGTTCTTCAGCACGTGGCGGAACAGCACCGCCGATTCCGCGAGGCCCTTCGCGCGCGCGGTGCGCACGTAGTCGCGCCCCATCTCCTCGAGGAAGATGGTGCGGTACCAGCGGCTACCCGAGCCGATGCCGCTCACCACCCCGATCAGCACCGGCAGGATGACGAACCGCGCCGCGTCCAGGCCGCCGTCGTAGCCCGAGATCGGCACCAGGTTCCAGAGCTTCGCCGCGACGTACTGCCCGCCGATGATGTAGAAGAGCGTCGAGACCGACATCATCGCCACGCACAGCACCACGCCCCAGAAGTCGAGGTAGGTGGCGCGGAAGAAAGCCATCGCCAGCGCGAACGTGATGTTCACCGCCAGGCCGACCAGGAACACCGGGATCGCGAGCGCGAGGCTCGGTCCCATGCGCGCGCGGATCTCGGAGCCGATGTCGCGGCGGTCCTCCGCGGCGCCGAAATCGAAAGCGAAGAGCTTCACCGACTTCTCGAAGAAGATGGTCTCGGTCAGCCGCTTCACTCCCACGCTCTTCTCGTTCCACAAGAGAGGCCTGTCATAACCCCGCTCCTGCTTCCACTTCTCGATCGCCTCGGGCGTCACGCGCTTCGCGCCGAGTTGCATGCGCGCCATGTCGTCGGGCGTATTGACGACGAAAAACAGCGCGAAGGTGAGGAGGTTGACCCCGACCAGGATCGGGATGGCGTACAGCACGCGCCTGAGGATGTAGGCGAGCACTAGGCCGGCCGCGCAGCCATGCGCTCGCGCCGGCGGTAGGTCAGCACCGCAGGGATGGCGCTGACGATCACGGCGAGAAGGATCAGCACCGCCGGCCAGGCAACGGGCCGGTTCCATTCGCGCCGCAGCGCTTCGCGGCGCGGCACGTCCAGGCGCAGGTACTTGGTGGTGTTGCCCGCCATGTCGTTCGGCTTGGCGTTGGCGAGCCAGCTGTGCCGCAGGCTGTAGTCCTTCGGATGGAAGCCGAAGATCCAGGGCGCGTCGTGACGCACCATATCGACCATGGCGTCGATGACGCGCTGGCGCTCGGGCGAGTTCGGGGTGTTCTTCATCCTCTCGAAGAGCGCGTCGAACCGCGGATTCACGTAGTTGGAGCTGTTCGAGCCCGCGCCGTCGGCGCGCGCCTGCGGGCCGTGCAGCAGGAAGAGGAAGTTCTCCGCGTCCGGGTAGTCCGCAGCCCAGCCCAGGCCGTACATCTGCTGGGTGCCCTTGCGGATCTTCTCCTGGAAGCGGTTCCAGTCGGTCTCGCGCACCTCGAGCTGGATCGAGAGCTTGGCGAGCTGCTTGCGCCACCAGTCGAGGCGGGACTTGTCGCCCGGGCCGCGCGAGGTGGTGTCGAAGTAAAGCAGCAGCGGCGCGCCGGTCCTCGGATCGCGCCCGTCCGGGTAGCCCGCCTCGGCGAGGAGCTTCCGCGCGTCCTCGATCGGCCGGCGCTGCTCGCGGCCGTCGCGCCAGACGTGCGTCACCGGGTTGATTCCCTCGCCGCCCTCGCGGCGGCCGAAGATGCCCGGCGGAACCGGGCTGTGGGCGACCACGCCGCGGTTGTTGGCGAAGATGGAGAGGTACTCCTCCATGTCCACCGCGATGGAGACCGCCTGGCGGAGCTTGCGCGCGCGCTCGGAGCTGCCGCCGACCACCGGATCCTTCATGTTGAACCCGAAGTAGTAGATGGTCGCCGACACCAGGGTGCTCAGCCGGATGCCTTTCTCCAGCATCTCCGCCGAAGGCTCCGCCGCCCCTTCGATCGACACCCGCACCGCCTGGTCGAACTGGTCGGAGCCGATGCCGGCGTTGTCGTAGTAGCCCTGCAGGAACTTGTTCCAGTACGGCACGCTCTCCTTCTCCCGGCTGAACACCACGCGGTCGATGAAGGGCATGGTCTTGCCGGCGTCGGCAAGCAGGCCCGCCGCCCGATCTTCGGGCTCGCCCTCGGCGGGGTAGCGCTCGCCGCGAAAGTTCGGATTGCGCTCGAGCACCATGCGCGCGTTGGGATTGTTCTCGGCGAGCACGTAGGGCCCGGTGCCGACCGGCCACCAGTCGAGCGTGAAGTTCTTCTCCGCCATCCCCGGCTGGTGGAAGAACTTCTCCGCCTCCCAGGGAATCGGCGCGAAGAACGGCATCGCCAGCCAGTAGGCGAACTGCGGGTAGCGGCCGTTCAGCTTGACGCGATAGGTGTAGCGATCGACCCGCTCGACGCCCGCGAGCGCGTGCTCGCGCAGGTCGAGCCAGCCTTCACGCGTGTCGATTTTCCTGAGCGCTTTGGAAAACTCGGCCAGGCCGACGATGTATTCGGACATCAATCCGAGGATCGGCGAATGCAGGCGCGGATGCGCGAGCCGCTTGATCTGGTAGATGTAGTCGTCGGCGACCAGCTCGCGCGTGCCAAGCGGCAGGTCGTAAGGGGTTTGCAGCCCTTCCACTTTCCCTGCCGTGAGATGCTGGTTTTCCTCGAGAAACCCCGGATGGGGCTGGTAACGGACCCCCGGCCTGATGCGAATCTCGTACACCGTGAACCGGCCGCCGTCGGTCTTTCTGGGCTTCGGGACTTCCACCGCGGTCAGCGGCACGAGCTCGTAGGGGCGCTTCAGGTAGTGGTACTGCAGCGGCGGCTCGAGGACCTGGCGGATGAACTGCGACTCGTCGGTGGTGTAGGACTGGACCGGATCGAGATGCTTCGGGCGCTCGGTGAACGCGGTATAGAGAATGTTCCTGCCGCGCTCCGAGACGGGGTACGGATCGTTCCAGACCTCGCCGCACCCGGGGAGAAACAGCAGCAATATCAGAACGATGCGCACGCGGCCTCTATAATACTTGCCATGGGACTGCTCTCCGGCAAGAAGATTCTCGTCACCGGCCTGCTATCGAACCGCTCGATCGCGTACGGCGTCGCCAAGGCGGCGCATCGCGAGGGCGCCGAGCTCGCCTTCACCTACCAGAACGAGCGCTTTCGCGACCGCGTGAACGACATGGCGGCGGAGTTCGGCTCGAAGCTCGCCGTTCCCTGCGAGGTCACGAGCGACGCGGAAATAGCTTCTCTTTTCGAAGAACTCAAAAAAACCTGGGGGGCACTCGACGGCCTCGTTCACGCCATTGCCTTCGCGCCGCGCGAGGCGATCGAAGGCGACTTCCTCGAGGGGCTGTCGCGCGAGGCCTTTCGCCAGGCGCACGACATCTCGGTCTACAGCTTCCCGGCGCTCGCCAAGGGCGCCCTGCCCCTCCTTGCGAAGAATGCTTCCCTGCTGACCCTGACCTACCTCGGCGCCGCGCGGGTCGTGCCGAACTACAACACCATGGGGCTCGCCAAGGCGAGCCTCGAGGCTTCGGTGCGCTACCTCGCCGCGAGCCTGGGGCCGAAGGGCATCCGGGTGAACGGCATCTCCGCCGGGCCGATCAAGACGCTCGCCGCGTCGGGCATCGACGGCTTCGGCAAGATCCTCAAGTTCGTCGAGCAGCACGCGCCGCTGCGGCGCAACGTCACGACCGAGGATGTCGGCAACGCCGCCGCGTTCCTGCTCTCGGACCTCGCCGCGGCGGTGACCGGGGAGATCCTCTACGTCGACGCCGGTTTCAGCCACGTCGTCGGCGGAATCGGCGCTACTTCGCCTCCAGATTAGCCGCGCGCACCTCGATGTCCGCGCGGCTGCGCAGGCTGGCGACGTAAGCCTCGTACTGCGCGGCGCCGAGCATGCCGGCGATTCGCCCGGAAGCCTGTGCGTCGAGCTTGGGATCGCCGCCGGTCACCTTCGAGATGCGCAGCAGCAGGTAACCCGCGTCGGGGATCGGCATCCCGACGTAGGCGGGGAGCTTCGAGACGTCCGCCGAGACGATACGGCGCAGCACGTCGGCGGGCAGCCCCTGGGCGTCGCGGCGGGAGACGGTCTTCGCCGGGCCCCAGCTCACCGCGGCCTCCTCGCCCTTCTTCAGGCGCTCGAGCTTCGCGAGGCCGTCCTTGTAGGCGAGCTCGGACGCCTTGCGCCGGCGCAGCAGCTCGAGCACCTCGTCCTTCACTTCCTTGAACTCGCGCTGCTTGGCGTCCTGGTGCTCGACCACGCGCGCCGCGACCAGCGTGTTCGGGGCGACCTCGATCGCGTCGGTGTTGCGCCGGTGCTTCAGCGAATCCTCGGAGAACAGCGCGGCGAGCAGCTTCGGGTTGTCGAGCGCGCCGAGCTCCTGCGCCGCGGAGCGGCTGATCCAGCCCGTGGCCTGGATCTGCAGCTTGAAGCGCTCCGCCGCCGGCTTCAGGCTCTCGGACTGCTCGTAGACCACGTTGTTGAAGGATTCGGCGGCCTCCAGGAACTTCCTCGCGCCCTTCTGGCGCGCGATCTCGGAAGCGAGCTCCTGCCTGACTTCCGCTAGCGGCTTGGACTTGCCCGGCTGCACGCCGGTGAGGCGCACCACGTGGAAGCCGAATTCGCTCTGCGCCACGGCGGTCTCGTTTGGCGAGAGCTTGAACACCGCGTCCTCGAAGGGCTTCACCATCATCCCGGGGCCGAACCAGCCCAGGTCGCCGCCCTTCTCGGCGGAGCCGGGGTCCTGCGAATGCTTCTTCGCCAGCTCCGCGAAGCGGCCTGGATTCTTGAGAAGCTCGGATCTGATTTTCTCGGCTTCTTCCTTCGTCTTCACGAGGATGTGGCTCGCCCGGCGCTGCTCGGCGACGCGGTACACCGAGGCGCGCGCCTCGTAGGCGGCCTTGATCTCCTCCTCGCTCACCTGCTCGCCCCGCCCCAGGTTCTCCGCCGAGAGCACGAGGTACTCCGCACGCACGCGCTCGGGCGTACGGTAGTCGCGCAGGTTCGCCTCGTAATACGCTTTCGCCTCCGCTTCGTCGACCTTTGCCTGCGGCAGGAACTGCTGCACGGAGATGCGAGCCTCGGAAACCTCGCGCTGCTGCGCCTCGATCGCGGCCAGCCGCTGCGCGACGGTGCGCGGGGCGATCGCGGTCTCCGCGATCGAGCCCACCAGGCGGCCCAAGGGCAGCTGCGACTGCAGCTGCGCGACGTTGCCCTGGTCGGTGAGGCCGCGGCTCGCGAGGTAGGCCGAGTACAGCGCCGGCGAGAACGTGCCGTTCTCCTGGAACTCGGGCGCCTTGGTAATCGCGTCGATCACCGCCTCGCGGCTCATGAAGAGGTGCTGCCGGGCGGCCTGGGTCGCCACCAGGCGCCGGGAAATCAGCGAATCGAGCAGCGCGCTACGCGACTCGGGGGTATCGAGCGCCTGCGGATCGACGGCGCCGCCGAACATGCGCCGCAGCTGCTCCTGCTGCGCCTGCAGCTCCTGGGAGAACTCGCGCTGCGAGATATCGGAGCCGTTGACCGTCGCCACCGCGTCGCGCGCGCCGCGCATGCTGGTATAAGACTCGACGCCCCAGGTGACGAACGTGAGCGCGATCAGCCCCAGGAGAACCTGGGCAAAGCGCTTATGCTTCTGGAAGAAATCGAACATTGGAGGCCGCTATTCTATGGCAAAGACAATCGAGATCGACCGCACGAGGCGGCTGCACGAGGAGCCCGCGAAAGGGCACAACCGCTGGCACTTCGACCTCGCGCCGGTGCTGGAAGTTTCGCCGGGCGAGACGCTCGCCATCCAGACACGCGACGCCTCCGACGGCCAGATCCGGCCCGGCATGAGCGCGGCCGACATGGCCGCGATGGACCGCAAGGCCGCGCATCCGCTCACCGGGCCGGTCTACGTCGAGGGCGCGCAGCCCGGCGACCTGCTCGAGGTCGAGTACCTCGAGATCGTCCCCGAGCGCCACGGCTGGACGCGCTTCATCCCCGGGTTCGGCTTCCTGCCCGAGCTCTTCGAGCGGCCCTTCGTCGTGCACTGGGACATCGGCCCCGACTGGGCGAGCTCCGCCGCGCTGCCGGGCGTGCGCATCCCGAACGGCGCCTTCATGGGAACCGCCGGCGTCGCGCCCTCGCGCGAGCAGCTCGGGCGCTGGAGCGCGCGCGAGGCCGAGCTCCATGCCCGCGGGGGCGTGGTCTACCTTCCCGACGCCGACTGCGCCGTGCCCGCGGGCGGCGCCGTCGCCCGCGAGGGCCTGCGCACCATCCCGCCGCGCGAGAACTGCGGCAACGCCGACGTGAAACAGCTCACCGCGGGATCGAAGCTCTTCGTCCCGGTCGCGGTCGAGGGCGCGCTCTACTCGGTCGGCGACGGCCATTACGCGCAGGGCGACGCCGAGTGCTGCGGCACCGCGATCGAGATGGGCGCCACCGCGGTGGTGCGCTTCCGCCTCCACAAGGGCGAGGCGGCGCGCCGGCGCATCGTCTGGCCGCGCTTCGCGCACCCCGGCTACTTCGCCGCGCCGGAATGGGCCGCGCCGCGCGACTTCATCGCCACCATGGGCATGCCGGTGCGCGCCGACGGCCGCAACGAGAGCGGCGACCTCACCCTAGCGGCGAAGAACGCGGTCATCCAGATGATCGAGCTGCTGCAGGAGCGCGGCTGGACGAAGGAGCAGGCCTACGTGCTGTGCAGCGTCGCCGTCGACCTGCGCGTGAGCAACGTCGTCGACCTGCCGAACGCCGTCGTCTCGGCGCTGCTGCCCGAGGCGATCTTCAGGGCTTGAGGACGATCGATGCGAGAGAGATGGCGGAGCGGACGGCAGCCGCAATCTTAGCCTAAGTCGTTGACGCCTCGGGGCGTTCGCCGGTGTGGAGATGCAACTTACCCCCGCACTTACCCCTTGTTTCGCATGCCAGCGGCCGAACCCATATCCGGGCTTAAACTTCCCCGGATCAACAACGGGCCAGGGCCATGGCGTCCGAAAAAGAGCAGCAGATCCGCGCGCTCTGTGATGCGTGGGTAAAGGCGGCCAGCTCACCAGGTGGCGGGACCGCTCTTGGCCCCGAAACGGGCAGGTTGCGGCTACATCGCAACGGGATCCGCTTTGATGAGCTGTCCTACGACGAGCTCCAGGCGGCGTGCACGTCTTTAAGCAACGTGCTCTTGCGCCCAGGCCTCAACACGATCATCGACGCCGACCACCTTTTGTTCTGGGCCTGGGCCGGCGAGCTGCTGCTGTCGCCTGAGGCCAAGTTTTTCAGCGCCGACGAGATGGAGCTGCAGCAGCTGTTCTCCAGCGCCATACGCGCCAGCTTGGCGCCGATCGGCATCGAGAAGCGCTGGGCCGAGATGGACCATAACGCTCGAGAGCTCGTGACCAAGGCTCACCTGGTGCTGGTCTATCTCGCGCTGCCGCTCCTCGAGGGCCTGCTGAAGAAGGTCTGCCAGCGATACGTCGACTATTCGGGGAAGGTCGTCGCCCATTTTCAGGTACCACCACGCGGGCGCTTCAATGGCCAATACAACACTGGCGCGCGATGCAGCAGCCTGCGCGATCTGATGTACTTGCTCTACCAGGTTGTCGCCGATCAGGACCTGCGGCCCAGGCTCGACGAGATGCGGTCAATGTTGCAGGCGCTCGACAGCACCGCCGACCCCTTCGACACGCTCTACACCTGGCGGAATCAATCGCTCCACGGTCAGGCGAGCTTTCCCACTATCGGCGGCACGCTCATGAACCTGGCGGTGCTTATCTCGGTGAATCAGCTGCGGCAGGATTACGAGGTCCATCGGCGCCGGGCATGTGAAGAAGTGCAGTGGTGCATCGAGACCGCCAGGTCGACAGGACACCGCCATCAATGCAGCTATTACCCCCCGTTTTAGGGGCGCTCTTTACTCGGTCTTGGTGGTAGCCGCGGGGGTAGATCAACGCCGGGCGGCGCGCAGCTCGCTCGGGCGATGCGGGTGCTGGGTGCTCACGCTCAATGGCGCTCCCGTCCTGGCGTGGTGCCCGCCTCGAGCTCCGCGATCGCCGCCTTCAGGGCCTTCAGCTGCGCCGGCGGCAGCGATATCGACAGTTCCAGGTTCCCGCCGAGGTTCATCAGCAACGCGGGATTCATGTCCGGGCCGATCGCAGGTTGAAACCTGTTCGGGGTCACACCGCGCCGAGCGTAATCCGACGGCAAGCGCTCCGACGCCGCCTGCAGGCTGGCGAACATCAGCCCAGCCAGGTCCTGGGTGAGCGCGAACTCGAATTTCTTATCGTCGGTGCTCAGCACCCGGAAGATCACCTTTCCGTCTTCCACCTGGTGCGAGTGCAGGCGATCAAAGGTCAGCATGGGGTCTCCTCCGTGGGCGCCCGATAGCGTGACGATCGACAGCGCCGCAATCATGGAAAGCCAGGATCCTGTCACGTCAGCTCGCCTCGTAGATGACGGTGCACACAAACGCCGGGGTACCGCCCGATGGCACCTGCGTGACGCCGATGTTGACGTTCGCTGCGCCAGACCCGGACGCGATGAATCCGATGCGGCTGGTGTTGGGGTCGACGCGCCCGACGATGTGCGGGGTGGTTGCGGCCGTGACGCCCCCGTACTGGCACGCGCCCACGTTGAAGTAGTTCGAGGTCGAAGTCGAGGTATACGGCAGCCCGTTGATCACGAAGGCGCCAGAGGCCGTCGAATGCGTGAAGGCCGACGTCACCACGTAGGCAGAGGCTGTCACGCGGTTGCCGGTCCTCGTGTAGCGCCCTACTTGGGCGGAATACGTCGCCGATAGATCGCCTGGCGTGGTGAACGAAAAGCTAGGTGTCCATGAGCCCTCGAGGTACCAATCGAGCACCGCCGTGTCGGTCTTGGAAACATTGCCGACCTTGACGCCATCGTTGGAGATCCAACGGCTTCCCGTGCCGCTGTCGGAGATCGTGCCCGAGCCGTTGACCAGGTTGACGAAGACGTTATCCGTCGCCCCGGAGGTGACGGCGATCTCGGTCCCGGTGTTGTTCTCCGAGTCGCCTCCAAAGAAGGCGTTGTTGTGCGCGTTGGCGGTGAGGTGCACGCCGTCGCCGGTGTTCTGCTGAGCGACGATGCCGACAAAGGTATTGATCCGCGCGTTGTCGACGTGAAGCCCGTTGCTGGTGTTCGCCTGCACGTCGAGCCCCACTACAGTCCCGGCGTTCGCATTGGGCAGCGAAGGCGCCGTGTCGTCGCTGATATGCAGACCGTGCCGGCCGTTGCTCTTGGCCTTGATGTTCGAAAAGTAGAAGGCGTTGGCGTTGACGCCGGCGTCCGTTCCTACCCGGATGCCGTCTTGGCCCATGGCGTACACGGCCACGTCGGTGAGCCGCACCCGGTTGGCCGAGATCTGGATCCCGTCGCCGGTATTGCCGCTTTGCCCCTTGAAGGTGACGCCCTCGATCGAGGTGCCGTTCACGGTGATGGCGAGCACCGCCGTGGTCATCGTCGACTTCTTCAGGATCGTGGTCGACGAGTCGACCGCCGAGGCCTCGCTCGTGCCGTGGCCGATCAGCTTGAAGCGCTTGGTCTGCGTGAGCTGGGCGCTTACCAGGCACTCGCCGGTCGGCAGGTGCACCGCGCCGCCGGCGGTCGGCACCGCGTTGAGCGCTGCCTGGATCGCCGTGGTGTCGTCGGTTGCGCCGTCGCACTTCGCCCCGCCCGAGTAGGACGGGTCCGACGCGATGATTACGTTGCGAAGTTTCGCCGCGTTGCCTGCGGCGGTGCTCTGCGCGATTGCGGCGCCTGGCAAGGCGACCGCGAGCGCCGCGGCGACGACTACGAAGAGGTTTCTGACCGACTGAACCATGACGTTCTCCCTATCGTTGGGGTGCCTGCGGTGGTACACGCCCGCCCGGCGCTTCTCGACGTCCAGCGGAATCAATGTGCTGCAGTGAAAGTGCGGGTGCGAGGCCGGCAGCTATCACTCGATCGCCGTGCCGAAGTCTGGCAACCGATCGGGGCTCGTCTCGCCAGGCTCCCACCACCAGTCCTGGCCGTACTCGCGCTGGGTGCGCCGACGGATGGAGCTCATGTAGCCGGGGCTCAGCGACTCCATCACCTGCTGCCATACCAGGTGGTCGAGCGCGGCCTTGGCGTACCACGCATTTCCGCCAGGCACGAAGCCCTTGAGATCGGTAACGCTCTGCGCGCCCAGGCGGCGCAGCGCATCCTCGCCGCTATTGCCCTCGAGCACCGCGCGCGCCGCGCCGAGGGGCTGCACCAGCCCGAGCTCGAGCAGCGGGCCGATGGTGGGCCCTGCGAGGGCCTCCACTGGCCCCGAGCCGTAGCGCGTCTGGTTGGCGCTGTAGATGAAGTCGCCGTAGAAGCCCAGCGCCCCGCCGTAGACGAAGGCCGCGCCCCAGAATTTGTACCAGTCCTCGTCGAACATCTTGCGCGGATCCTTGCCGGCGAGCATCTCCTTTGTCTGCATGGTCATGGCGCCCGCCAGCGTCGTCGACACGAGGAGGTAGGAGATCATCGCTGCCTTGGAGCTCGGGCCGTCCATGTTGGCCACCGCGTCCATGCCGCGCAGGAAGAAGGTCCAGGGGAAGCTCTTGAACTGCAGGATCGAGCGGGTGATCTCGCCGTGCACCGTGCCGCGCTGCAAGTCGCCATGCAAGCGCGCCCGCTCCTTCCAGCCCGGCGTCACCACGGCGAACTCGCTCTCGGTGTTGATGGCGCAAAGTAGCTTGGGCATGTTCATGCGACCGCAGCCTGCTGTGGTTGGTCGGCGAATTTCATCGCGTGCTTCAGCACGAGCTCGTGCTCGCTCACGCGGCAAACGATGAGCGTGCCCCCGCCGTAGCCGCACGCGTCCTTCATGTACCGGACCTGGGCCGCGGCGAGGAGCTCGAGGGCGGCCGGCTCGCATGGGATCCCCTTCGCCACGGAGGACGGCGGCGCGTGGAAGTGCTCGATCTCGCCCTCTTGCCAGTGGTCCATGTCGTCGACCTTGCGGAAGATCCAGCCTTGCATCCGCGCCCGCCTATGCGACCAGCCCGCGAAGACGATCTCCTGGCCACGATTCACGAACCGCGCGTCGAACAGGCCGGCGGCCGGCTGTGCGACCGCTTCGGCAAGATCGATGAGCTCGGGCAGGCGGTCGACCAGCTCGTCGAACGACTGAACCTTGCTGAGGTGCACCTGCATGGCGAGGCAATCGTGGAACACCGATGCCCCGCGCGCGGCGAATGCAGCGGGCAGGTGAGCGAACGGGTACAGCTTGCTGGTCTGCACGAACCGGCCGTCTTCCGACACGGCCTCCGTGTCGACGGCGAGCACGGCCTCGCTCGGCTGCACCCAGGCGTTCAGCAGAGACATGCGGCGCGCCTGGTGGTAGCCGTGGGGGTAGATCGGCGCCGGCGAGCTCGGCGCGCCCTCTGGGGTGTGGTTGCCGACAGGGCTATCACGCTCATTTGGCCGGTCGTCCGGACTTCGGGATCGCGACGACTAGTAGGCCCTTTTTATCTTCCATCACCAGCCACGTGTAGCGCGGCACATCACTTGGCTTGAGATGCCCCGAGGCAAGTTGTTCGCGCAACACTGCTTCGAGGTAGCCTCGGCGGCGCTGCTCCTCTGCGTCGTCGATCACGGTGCTCACGCCGGCGCCTCTCGCGCCGCCAGGGCGCTCCGCTCGGCGATCGCGTCCACCAGACGATCGCCGGTCAAGAGCTTGTTGAGCAGCTCGAGCAGCGCATCGGCGTCCTCCTCGAGGACCCCGAACTCGGGCAGGTGAGCGCGCACGCGCTCGAGCTGGCCGGCGCGCTGGGCGCCAGCGTAGAGCTCGATCATTTCCCGCAGCGCCTCGGGGTGAAGGCCTGCGAGCTGGGCGCCCACTCGTTGAAGGCCGGTCATGGCAGCTTGAGCTTCTTCTTCGCGGCCTTGGGGGCCTTCTGCTTCGCGACGCTGGGCTGCTCGTCGGTCCGCTTGAGCAGGAAGACGATCCTCCTGGCGGTATTGAAGCGCGCCTCTGCGGAGTCGTCGCCGCGGTGTGTCACGTCGACGGGCGCCATCGCGCCCTCCACGGTGATTTCCTGCGCGCTCTTGCCCCAGGCTCGATCGAATAGCTCGCTCGCCGCGTGGACGCGAGCCGACGCCGCCGCCTTCTTGTCGCGCATGATGCTCGCCAGCACGCCGAGCGCGTCCTTGCTGTACCTGCGCGCCGCCAGGCGGAACTCGGCCAGGCCCTTCGGCCGCCCGCCTGGGTTGCCGCTCCTCCCAGGCTTGAACTGCCCGCGGTTGCCACGCTTCGCCATCGGCCCTGTTTCCGCCTGTTCTCAGGTGGAGACGGAGACGTCGTACCCGTTCGTCGCCGCCCAGGTGTTCGTCGAGCCGTTGAACGTGCTCGCCACGGCCGTGTGCCACGTCACCTGGCCAGGCGTCGCGCCGGCCGATGACTCGACGATCATTACCTGATCGCCGACCTTCATCCCGACGTTGTTGGGGCTGCGCGCGGCAAGGTTGGGGTGCAGCGCGCCCGAGCTCACCGCCGGCTGCGCACCGCAGCCGCCGAAGAAGCCGGTCGAGCCCGAGACGTCGGCGCCGCTGTGCGAGCTGCAGTAGCGGTACATCGCGCCGCCGCGGGAAATGCTTGCTGCGCTGCTCGGTTCAGTCGACCTCGACCCGGGGAAACCACCCTCGAGGATCAGGCGGGCTTCGGCGATGCTGCTTTGATAGGCCATCGTTTTTCTCCTTGTTCTCCCCTCGAAATCAGGCCCGGCCCGCGGCGCGCAGCAGCATGCGGTAGCGCAGCTGTGCACGATCGTCGGCGTGCCACCCCTTCGGATCCTTCCCCATGCGCTCACGGCTCGCCTTGAGCTCGGCCTCGATCGCCTTCGGGTCCTTCGGGATCTCGCCCACCGCCAGGCGCCCGAGGGCGCGAAGCTGCTCGGGCGTCGCCGCCCCTGGATTGTCGAGCTTCAGACTCGTTCGGATGGAATCGAGCTCCGCGGGCGAGCGCTCGCTGAGATACCTCTGCACAGCGCGGCGGCCCGTTTCGAAGTCGGCGACGCCTACCTCGCCGCGCAGCAGATCCTCCGAGAGCACAGTGGCCGCGCGATCGGCGCGCTCCTCCACTTCAGCCTCCTGGCGCAGCGCGACGCGCGCGCGGGCGTCCGCGACACCGGCATCGTGCGGCACTCCCTCGTCAGCCATGGCGCAGTCCCTCCATGCGGTTCAAGATCGGGCCGGCAGCCCACGAGCTCCCCTGACCATGGCGGCAAGGGAAATCGCGAGCTGCCGGGGTGTCGAACGGTCCAACTCGATCCGCACGGTGGCGACGGGCTCTCGCCGGGCACCGGGTCGAGGGTGTCGCCACCACCGCGCGGTCGATCGTCATCGGTTCAATCCCTGCGCAGCGTCGCGTGGTCGACTAGCTGGCGATATGCCGCCTCGGGTGTCGAGCACTTTGGCGTGAGCGGCACCATGTCCTTGAGCCGGAAACCGGTGAAGGTCTGCGACTGCGCATCGAACAGAACGTCGTGGCCGGCAGGCATATCGCGCTGCTGGTGCTGAGCTGCCGGCTCTACCTCCACCACGCGCAGCAGCTTCAGGCGCGTTCTGCCCAGCTGCGACTCGGCGACGAGCACCTCGGCCCACCACCGGCCGCCGAAGCCCACCACCTCCACGACGTCGAAGCTGCGCAACTTCTTGGCGCCGCAGACCGCCCAGAGCGCGCCATCCTCGAGGTGCGACGGCTCGACGCCCTCGGGCACGCTCAGGCGCCAGCGCTGATTGTCGAACTCGATCGCCCGAAGATAGTCGGGCCGGAATGGCGCGATCTCCCTGGGCTTGTCGGTGCCGTTGCCATTCGCCGCTTCAATCTTCGCCATGCGCTCCCTCCGTGAATTCGCCGGCAGCTTAGCCGCGCGCGCTGAAATCGCCGTATGGCTTTGGTTTCCACGTCTTGAGCGCCTTCTCGATCGTCGCGAGACACGGCCGGCGCTCGAGGCCGACCAGGACGTAGTTGTGCAGGAGCCAGGCCTGCAGCAGCTCGGCCCACTTGCTCGATTCGATCACCTTGCTGCGAGGCCACAGGCAGCGATCGGCTGCGCGCAGCACCGCGGCCTGCACAGGCGGATTCGCCCGCCGCAGCGCGTTCGCCCGGTCGAGCCCGGCTCTCCTCACATCCTGCGCACGCACCACGCGGCGCAGCTCAGCGTCGAGCGCCGACGGCTTCGGCGCGTTCGCGATCAGCTCCTCCAGGCGGCGGCTGAGCAGGCGACCGCCGGCGCTCATCGCTCGCCGAGGTGCAGGCGCAGGCGCAGATCCACCGCCGCGCGCAGCACCGCGGCCGCCTGCTCCTGGGCGCGAAGCTGCAGGCGCCCGCAGAGCTCAGCTGCGACGGACGCGACGGCCACTAGGCGATCGAGCGCGGCCTCATCCGGTGCCAGGTACCACTCGGGCGCCGCGGCGAGCTCGAGCGCACGCTCCAGCTTCAACGCCGCCAGGCCGTAGCTGCGTTTCGTCAGGTCCGCATAGGTGGCCGTGATGAGCTCGCGCAGCGCCTGGTGGCGCTCACGCGCGGCCGGGAGGGCGGCGCCGACGTCGACAGGGAGAGGATCGCGATGCATCAGCTCGATTGGGGATACGTCAGGGGGTACGCCCGCCCGTTCGGATCTGCGAAACAGCGGCCCGTCAGCAGGATGGCGGCGCAGTTCGGGCGCCGGGTGAGCAATGGCGCCCGGCTCATGCGGCGCCCTCGGTGCTTCTCTGCCTGGCGTTGTGCTCCCGCACCGCGAGGAGCACGCGGGCATGGAAGGCGCCCTTGTGCTCGCCGGCGCCTTGGACGAGGCCGAGCTCATCAGCCCATTGCTCGGCGCTTTTGCCGTTCGGCTTCCCTGTTCGGACCCCGGGATTTATCCCGCCCTTCTGTTCATCAAACCTGTTCTCTTTTCTGTTGAAAAGAGTAGTACCCGGAACGACGTTCACCAGTTGACCGTCGTCACGTTCACCAGTTGCCGCGCCACGTTCACCAGTTGCCGCGCCACGTTCACCACTTGCGCCCGGCTGTGGGTAAGTCGGCTGCACTGGTGAACGTGCTTCACCACTCGCCGCACCTTGCACTGGTGAATCAGGTTCACCACCTACGGGCACGGTGAGGTGGTAGACGTTGCCCCGGTAGCGCATGTTGGGCAGCCTGGTGAATTCCCGCTTCAGCCACCCTTCGTTCACGGCCGCCTCGAGCTGGTCGATCACCGAGCGATTGCTCAGCGCGGTCTCTGCTTCGAGGGTGCGGATGCTCGGCCAGGCGTGCGCCTTGCCGCGCGGTACGTGGCTGGCCAAGACGAGCAGCACGAGGCGCCTGGTGGCGCTCCTGGGCCCGTTCCTGCCGATCACGGCCCGCTCCCAATCGAAGCGGCCGATGATGCGCTTACCGACCATCAACCTCCCCTTCGACCGCTGGCGCCTTGCGCGCCCATGCGGCTTCTTATTTCGGCTGTTGCTGCTGGAGCTCGTGGATCTGGCGCTGCAGGTCCGCGGCGTGGCCGCGCGCTTCTCGGGCGCCCTCGGGGTCGCTTTGTCGAGCAGCCCACCGCGCGCGCTCGAGTTGCTCGGCGGCCTCGGTGTGAAGCTGGGCGATCCGCTCGTCGACCGGCTGAGCGAGTACGGCGCTCATATGACCCGGAATGCGGTGCCCTTCGGTAGTTCGAACCCGCCCTGCTGGATGGCGAGCAGCAGGTGGTTCGCCAAGCACGCGAAGAAGCCTGCCGCTACGACCTCGTCGCCGTTGATGGCCGCTTTGACGCACGCGCGCACCGCATCTATTTCGGTCGCGCCTGCCTGCTCGACGCCCTCATCGACCCCCCGCTCTAGCGTCGTGATCATCGCCATTGCGCATGCGGCGCCGCGCATTGTGCTGGCATCGCGTTGCGGGGCCGCTTGCTTCAGGTTTTGGGCGAATTGCTCGATGAGCTCGTCGGTGGTCATGCGACCACCGCTGCTTTGGGCGCTGCCTGCCCGCCGGCGCCCCGGCTCTTCGCGATGCGCGCCGCGATCCAGCGGTCGACTTCCTCCTCGACCCACGCGACGGCGCGCGCGCCGATGCTCACCGGCTTGGGGAAGGTGGGATCGCGGTAGATGCTCGGCTTCGAAAGGCCGGTCTTCTCGATCACGCGCGGAAGGCGGATCAGGTTGCTGCTCGTCATGTCGTCTCCATTCTTCTCAAGAGGCGACACGGAATCTATACACGAATCCGGGCGAAGTCATGTCGCCCCGCAAATGGGTTCCCTTCTTGAGCACTCCACGCGGCTTGCGCACCCGCTGACGGCTACAGCGCGCTGTAGCGGCGCCAGCTGCTCGGTGGTCCTGGTGGTGCACCGAGCGGCGCAGCGCGTGCTGCGCGCCCTCAGCTCCATGCTGGTGAGCAGAATTCGGGGAGAGAGAGGAAGCGCCAGTCGCGCCGGCGCCGACGCGCTTCGACGCCTGCCCGGGCTATCGAACTTCGCCGCCAGGTGGTTGTTTCGTAGATCGCGAGCGGCGTGGCGGGCGACGTCTACCCCCGCGATCTACCCCCTCGATCACCTCATGCGGCCAACGCGACAGCTTCCGCCCGCTCGTAGAACTCGGGCTCAGGCAGGCTGCCCTCGAGGGCGGTGCCCAGGGCGTCGGTGATCACCGCGATGAAGGCGCGCTCTGCCATGGTGCCCGCGGCCCTCGCGCTTTGCAGGTGACGCGCCACCACGTCGCTTTGCGGCCGGCCTGCGCGGCCTTCGTGGTCGATCACCAGCTCGTCGGCGCCGAGCTCGTGGATCTCGCGCAGCATGTCGACGGCGAGCTGGCGCCCGGCGTCTGCCTGGGTGAACGTCTTACGCATGGTCTTCTCTCCTGGTCGGGCCGCCGCGGCTGCAGCGGTTGCGAAGACCTTAGCGCGCTTCTCAACCCATTAGCGGGTTTCCTACAGGTCCGGATTCTTCAGTCGGACCCTCTCCCTCGCGCGCCGCCACCAGCGAGTCAGGCGCGGCTCGTCGGTAAAGATGCCGCCAAGCGCCGTTCGCACGAAGGTGTAGCGCGGCTGGTAGACGTTGCGAGCGATCGTTTCCCGCATGGAGATCCGGAAGTGATGCGCGTGGCGTGCGTCGATTCGCTTGGGAAGGGGATCGTTTCTGCTGTCGATCACCTCGATCACGACTTCGCCCACCTGGCCGTCGGCTGCGACGTAGCCAATCTTCAGGACCGTGATCGGGAACGGGCTGACGTTTACGACCTCGATGCCAGGATGCTCGTGCTGCCCGCCCTCGATGCTGGAGACCCGCAGGCGCTCGGAATCGGCCAGGTAGCTGCGCCAGAGGTTGAACACGCCGAGCAGCGCCCCAACGATCGCGCTCGTCGAGATGATCAAGTCTTTCGCGTCCATCGCCCTACCCCGCGGCCTTGGGCGCAGCGACGGTCAGGTTCTCGATGGCCGCGAGGCGGTGCTCTTCGAGGTTGCGCCGCGCGAGCTCGCCGATGTAGAGCGCCTGCTCATGCCGGGTGAGCGCCCGCAGGCAGGCGAAGCGCTCCCCGTCGGACAGTGCGAGCAGGTAGTCGCAGCGATCACGCGCGGAGAGCGCCTGCACCTGGTCGACGCTGAGCAGGCTCTCGCTCATGCCGCCCGCCTGATCGGCGTGACGCTACCGCCGGCGGCCAGTGCGTCGAGGTAGTCGGCCCATCCCTGCATCATCCGGCGGCGCTCCTCGAGGTACTGCGCCCGGTTGTAGGCGCCGCGCACCTTGTTCTTCTCGACGTGCGCGAGCTGGCGCTCGATCGCGTCGGGGTTCCAGCCCTGCTCGTTCAGGATCGTGCTGGCCGTCGCCCTGAAGCCGTGCCCGGTTGCGGGAGTGGAGTTCTCGCCCGGCTTGTAGCCCATGCGGTAAAGCGCGAAGAGCACCGTGTTCTCGCTCATGCACGCGAGGGGTTTCGACTGGTTCGGGAAGAGGAAGCGGCTGCGCCCGGTGAGTGGGCGCAGCTCCTCGAGCACCTCGAGCGCCTGGCGCGAGAGCGGCACGATGTGCGGCAGCTTCATCTTCATGCGCTCGCCCGGGATGTCCCACTGCGCGCCCTCGACGTTGAACTCGCTCCACTGGGCCGCCCGCAGCTCGCCCGGGCGCACCCAGGTGAGCACCTGCAGCTTCAGCGCGAGCTTGGTCTGCCGGTGGCCGTCGTAGGCCTCGAGCTTGCGCAGGAACGCGGGCAGTTCGGCGGCCGGCAGCGCGTTCATGCGCTTGTGCTTCGGGGCCTTCAGCGCGCCGCGCAGGTCGCCCGCGGGGCTGCGCTCTGCGCGCCCGGTGGCCACCGCGTAGCGGAAGATGCCGTCGCAGCGCTGCAGCACCCTCTGCGCAGTCTCCAGGGCGCCGCGCGCCTCGATCTTGCGCAGCGTGGCGAGCAGCTCGGGCGCGGTGATCGAGCCGATCGGGCGCCCGCCCAGGTCGGGGAACACTTCCTCGACCAGCGACGACTTCACGCGCGAGGCGTGGTCGACCGTCCAGCGGTTGCGCTGCTGCTCGATCCACTCGAGGCCGATCGCCTCGAAGGTGTTGGACGTCGCGATCGCCACCGCGCGCTTCTGCGCCTGGCGCACCTGCGACGGATCGGAGCCAGCCTTCAGCAGCCGCTTCGCATCGTCGCGCTTCTCGCGCGCCTCGGCGCCGCGCACCTTGGGATACACGCCGAGCGAGAGCAGTTTTTCCTTCCCGGCGAAGCGGTACTTGAGGCGCCAGTACTTGCCGCCATCGGTGTTGATCAGGAGATACAGCCCGCCGCCGTCGCTGAGCTTGTAGGCCTTCTCGCGCGGCTTTGCGCTGCGGATTGAGAGCTCTGAGAGCGCCATCGTGATACCCCCGTTTCTGGGTGTTGGTACCACCAACGCTACCCCCGGATACCCCGAGAAGTCCAGAGACCTCCTGAGCCCGCTTGTTTTCGCGGTTCGGGGTATTTCCCTGTGAAATCAGACCTTCGGGAGACTTGCTGAGACCTTCTGGCTTCTGGCTTTGGCGGAGCGGACGGGACTCGAACCCGCGACCCCCGGCGTGACAGGCGGAGAGTAGCGGCGGTAAGTGGTTAAATCCACAGGGAGTCGACAGGGCCAGCCACCACTTACGCCGCTCCATCCCTACTCTGGGCAAATTAGCCAAACGACACAATTTCAGCACAATCTCCGGCGCGCCGATTGTCATCAGCTCTTGGGATTGAGTGCAATCTGCGGGAAAGCGAGGGGATTTCCCCTCGCGCTCCCGTTTCCTATTTTTCGCCGCCGATCCGCAGGCCGGCCAACTTCGTATTGCCTCGGGGGTCGGTAGATGCTCGCCGTCCGAGGTAGCCCTAGCCAGAGGAGGAGGAGGAGGCTTCGGAGTTGCCCGGACGGCGAGACAAACCGTTCAATCCAAGGCGCGCGGAGATGCTTGCAGGGTCGGTCTACGTTCTCACACGCGACCACATTTGAGAATGCCGGCCGTCCAGAGTGAGTTTCCAGCGTTGCGCCATTACGAATATGTATTATATCGCTCGCTCACGGCACAGGTGGCTGCGATTTCGCCGCTCCGCCCCAAAGCGCGGGTACCTCCGCTGCGGCCGGGGATGAAGTTTCGTAATCTCCTTGCATTCGCAATTTCCTAACAGATAGAAGATGGCATTTGTGTTTCCCGGGGCGAGTGAGAAAAATCCAAGTTTCGCCGCGAGAACTCGGGGTTGCGGACATGAAGCTGAAATATTCGCCACCCATGCATTCCGGCTGCTGGGCGCCTCGATCTTCCCTAAGGCGGGGGCCAGTGGCGCCGCTGCCTCATCCAGCAAGGCGCGTTTTCTTGTTTCTTCAAATCTCCCCACCCACCGCGCGCCCCAAGGCGGGAAGCGGAGAGCGGTTCAGCGAGAGGTCGCCTTCGATATGACAGCCGCGCAGCTTCGAGTCGCGTATCGCTTCGAGTGAGCCCGCCCGGCCGGCCTTTTCCGGCAAGCGGGGAAAACCTGCGAGCCCAAAGAACTCGCGGAAGGGTCCGACCGACCCGTGCTTTGATTCAGATCAAGTCCCGTTTAGCCACCCGGGAGCACCATGTACACGAGATTAGTAACGAGGAGAAGCGCATGGGCACAACATTTACCGAGACCGGCATGATCGTTTTGGCACTCGCGCTTTTGTCGGCTGCTGTAAGCGTGCCATCAATTCTCCGGTCGTTCCGGCGCGTCGTGACGCTCGAGAGTCCATTGCCGCTCGGCAGCGTGATGCGGCGACGCGGCATAGCGCCCGATGACGCCACGGGACGCGAGTACGATCTCGTGATGGCCGCGAGCCGCTGCGGATCCTGCATGAATGTTGAAAAGTGCCGTGCCTGGCTCGCGCTCGAATGCCGAGACGGAATCGAGGCGTTCTGCCCCAACGCCCCATTTCTAAGCGAGCTCAAGAAACAGGCGTAACCAGGAGCGATCCACAGAGGGCCCGCTTCCCGGCCATTGCGAAGCGAGCTTGGCTGTCACACCGCTCGATACCGCTTCTTGGACTCTCGGATCATCGCGAGCAACGCGCTGCCCGGGTCGCGTCCCTCGCGCAAGGCGCGCTCCTTGGTCTGCACCCACGCCTCGAGATCCGCACAAGCCTGTTTCGTATGCCGGTTCCACTGAGGGTCGACCGGCACGGTCAGCTCGAGGCGGATGCCGTTGGGATCGTGAAAGTAGATGCTCTCGATCATTCCCTTGTGATCCACCGGACCCAGCACCTCGACGCCGCACTCCTTCAGCCAGTCCCGCCAGCGCATGAGCTCTTCGCGATCTCCTACCTGCAGCGCAACGTGGTTGAATGTGTCGTAGGCCGGGTGCGTCGACTTCGCCGCGGGCGGCAGATCAGTGCATTCGAAAAACGCGAGGGTGGAGCCATCGGCCATGCGAAAGAAAATATGGAAGTAGGGAAATTCCTCGCCGGTCGAGGGCACGCGATCGTCGAAGATGGTGCTCGCGAGCTCCATGCCGAGGACGCGGGTGTAGAAGTCGGCGGTCGCAGCGACGTCATGCGTCACATAGGCGAGATGGTTGAGCATGCGAGGCGTGAGCTTCATGCCGCGACTTTCCCTTCTGCGGGGGTCATGTACGCGCCTTTGCAGAATAGAAGCGGAAGCGCCTCTGAGGTTCCCGTCGAAAAGCGCTCTACTTGCCCAATTAAGATTCCGTGGTCACCTTCGATGTGGCAGCCGATGGTTGCGCATTCGAAGTACGCCACGCAGTCCGCCAGCAAGGGGACTTCGCCGAGACCCCCGCGCACGTCCAATCCGGCGAATTTGTCTTCCGCCCGGCCCGCGAACCGGGTTGCGAGCCCGACCTGGGTCGCGGCCAGCACGTTGACCGCGAAGCGCTCGCCGCGGCAAAACTCGTCGAAGAGCCGGCTGTATCGACGCAGGCTCCACGAAACGAGCGGTGGTTCCAGCGAAACCGAGGCGAAGGAGTTTGCCGTCAGGCCGAGCCATTGACCGGCGCGCCCGCGCGCCGTGATCACCGTTACGCCGGTCGGGACTCGCCCGAGCGCTCGACGAAATTGCGTCGCATCGGGAGCCGCGCTCATGACGCCAGCGCCATCCCCCCGACGCGCGAAGCGACCCGCGGCATGACTTCGCGCGCGAACAGGGTCATCGAGCGCTCGACCAGCGCCGGATCGAGGCCGCCGAAGTTGTGCATGGTGGCGACGTGGCGGATGCCCATCTCGTGCAGCCGGCAAAGCTTTTTCGCCACCGTTTCGGCCGAGCCAAAGAGGCAGATGCCGTTGGCGATGATGTCTTCGTACGTGTGCTTCGCGGCGTAAAGCCGCGTGGCGACATAGAGGTCGTACGCCGCCTTGGCCTGCTCGCGCGCCTCATCGTCGGTTTTCGCGACGTAGGTATGCAGCGTGAAGACATGGTCATCGTCGTCTGCCGCAAGCCCGGCCTCGGCACGGCCGCGGCGATACTCCGCCAGCATGGTGCCCATGTCGTCGAAGTCCTTGCACGATGCATAGGGCACGGTGAAGATGCGGTTCGCCTGCTTCCCGACGTGATACGCGGCCTCCCGCGCGAGGACCGCCACGTAGATCGGCGGTACGCGCCCCTGGTGGGGCAGCACGTTCAGCACGACTTTGTCGCTCGCGGAGAACCGCCCCCTGTAGGACAGCGTCTCCCCGGCCATCAGGCGCTTGACGATGTCGAGGTTCTCGTTGAAGCGGTCGCGCTTCTCCTTCG
>CBDDRQ010000122.1:0-3185 GCA_965233125.1 uncultured bacterium | reverse complement strand
CGCGGGCGAGCCGTAGTTGATGAACACCTTGAGGTACTCGGTGCCGCGCGCGAGCGTGATGTCGGGCGTGAGCGGCTTGCCGGTGGCGCCTTTGCGCAGCACGCCGTGGCAGCCGGCGCAGCGCTCGAAGTAGATCTGGCGCGCCCGGTCGAACTCGGCCTTGCTCATCGGCGGCGCCTTCGGATTGACGTCCTGGTGCATGTCCTCCTGCGCGAGCGGCGAGCCGCCGGCCTGGTAGCGGATCTCGGGCTCGGTCACGGGCGCGCGTCCCGGCTGCGTGGGCTGCGCCCAGGCGGCGGCGACGGCGAGGGGCAGCACGAGCGCCGCAGCGGCGCGCGCGAGTCGAAGCTTCGGGCTGTTCACTTTTGCGTCTCCTGTCGGTTGCATTCTTGGTTGCTGCCAAGATGCCCGTGAAGCCGCAAGGGTTGCTTGATCTATCTTAAATCCATCTAAGAAGGCTCGATCAGCACTTCGAAGCCGCCGTCGGCGCGCGGGCTGCCGCGATACGAGAAGCCGCGCTCGCGCAGCAGCCCGTAGAGCGGCACCGGCTCGTGCGGCAGGATGACGCACAGCGGCTCGTGCGGGGCGAGCTCTAGCGCCTGAAAGATGCGCACGATCGGCTCGGGCGGCTGCAGCCCGCGCAGATCCATCGGCGCGCGCCGGGCCGTCCTACTGGCGATGGCATGGCTCGCGTAACCCGGGTCGAGAGCATTTTCGGCGGCATGATGGGCGCGCAGCAGGGCGCCGAGCGCCTCCATCTCGGCGACGCAGCCCTCGGGGTCGTGCTCCGCGGCGGCGGAGGCGAGCGTCTCGAAGTGCTGCTGCAGGCGCTCGTGCTGCTCGCGCAGCGGCGCGAGCCCGGCCTCGCCCACCTCGTGCGCGAGCGCCGGGAACAGCTCCTCGTCCTCGTAGGTCATGTGCTCGATGAGCGCGCGGCGCAGCTCGGCGAAGCGCAGGCGGTAGTCGGGCCACTGCCGCGCGCGCGCCGCAGCGAGCGCCTCGGCGACGAGCGCCTCCATGACATCGTGATGCGCGCTGAGGGAATTGCGGATGGCGGTCATGCCCCACCATCGCAAGGCGCTGCGCGGGCGTACTTGATGTGGGTCAAGCGAAGCGCCCGTGCGCCCATGCCACCGCGGCGATGAGCAACGCCACCGCGGCCGCGTGCGCGAGGCTCGCCGCGGGCGGTTGCCCGAGCAGCGCCGCCGCGATCCCGGTGATTGGGACGGCGAGAGCAAGTACCACAAGCAGGATCTTCCTCAAGGAGGCGAGCCAGAGGATTCCCCCAGTCAATGCAAGGCCGAGCGTCGCATGCGCGATGAGCGGCAGCGACCACAGCTCCTCGGCGAAGATCGACAGCCACGCGCCCAGGACCGCCTGGGTGCAGATCAATGCGATCCACGGGAGACTTTTTCCCGAGAACCTTTCCTTTGCGTTGAGCAGCCAGGCGAGCAGAGCCGCGAGCGCCAGCCCGCCGAGCAGGTTGCCCGCCTGCGCCGCCGGCGGCGGCGTGGTGCCGGTCGCCGCACCCAGTACGGACAGTCCGATCATGAGAAGAACCACCGCGGCGGCGAGCGGGCGGCGGCCGCCGCGCCAGGCGAGCCAGCCCACGGCGAGGATGGCGAGCGCCGCGGCCGAGGCCGAGACGCGGTGCACCCCGCGCACCACCGGCAGCAGACCACCCAGGTCCTGATGGAACAAACGGATGGCCGCGCTGGCGAGCACCACGACCAGGACGAGCGCGAGGCTCGCCGCGGTCAGCTTGCGCAGCGCGGGTGCCGGTGCGCGGTCCATAGCGCCGCCGCGAGAAGGAGGACGGCGCCCGCCTGGTGCGCGGCGGCGAGCGCCACCGGCACGCCGGCGAGCAGCGTCGAGATGCCGAGCGCCGCCTGGAGCACGAAAGCGGCGAGCAGGAAGTGCGCCGCGGCCGAAGCGCGCATGCGCCACCAGGCGATCGGTATCAGCACCGCGAGCACCCAGAAGAAGCCGCGGTGCACGAACTGCACGGTCGCCATGTTGTAGGCGAAGTTCCGCCACCACGGCTCGAGCACCAGGAGGTCGGGCGGCACCACGTGTCCGTTCATCAGCGGGAAGGTCTGGTAGGCGGCGCCGGCGCGCAGCCCCGCCACCATGCCGCCGGAAAGCGCCATGAGGAACACGAGCAGCGGCAGCCAGTAAAGATTACCTGAAGAAGATGGCCTTTTCGAATACAGAAGATCGAGCGCAAGCCAGAGCTGGGCGCTGAAGATCGCCAGCGCGAGCCCCAGGTGCGCGGTGAGGCGGAAGTGGCTGACGCGCGGGTCGTCGACCAGGCCGCTCTTCACCATGTACCAGCCGAGCGCGCCCTGCGCGCCGCCCAGCAGGAACACGCCGAGGAGCTTCCAGGCCAGGGCGTTCTCGAGTTTCTTCCTGAAATAGAAGTAAAGGAAGGGCACGAGAAAGACGACGCCGACCAGGCGCCCGAGCAGCCGGTGGGCGTACTCCCACCAGAAGATGCGCTTGAAGCCCTCGAGGCTCATGCCGAGGTTCACCAGCTTGTACTCCGGGGTCTCGCGGTACTTGGCGAAGAGCGCCTGCCAGTCGGCGTCCGACAGCGGCGGGATCGCCCCGACCAGAGGCTGCCACTCCACGATCGACAGGCCCGAGCGCGTCAGGCGCGTCACCCCCCCCACCACGACGATGGCGAAGACGAAGGCCGCGCAGACGAGCAGCCAGCCCCCGACGGCACGTCGGTCCCGATCGGTCATGGCGTGCGATGTTGCCGGGAAGCCCCGGCCAAAGCTTGATGAATATCAAATTCCCCGCCCCCGGCCCCTGATCTACTTGCGCCGTGCCAACCAACAAGAGGGGCGGACATGAGCGAGCACTTTAGCGACGAAGAAGTACCCGAGGAGCCGATCCCGGCGATGCAGATGCTGCTCGACAACCCGTTCCTGCTGCTTTTCCTCGGCATCGCGATGCCCACCGTGCTCTACATCGTCTGGGGCGTGATGGAGATCGTTTCCCTGCCGATCGCGAAGTAAGGGCCCGCCATGACCATCTCGTATACCTCCGAGCGCGCCTGGTGGAAGGAGCCGCTCGAGCGCACCGAGCTGCTCTGGATCGTCATCGCGCTCGTCTGGTGCCTGATCATGTTCTTCATGATGCCCTACTGGCACATCTACGGGCAGCAGAACCTCGCCAAC
>CBDDRQ010000121.1:0-7611 GCA_965233125.1 uncultured bacterium | reverse complement strand
TCACGCTTCTTCATGGGGTCTCCTCCTCAGGAGCTTTGGGAAACGATGGGCCCGTCGATGGTCACGGGTGCGTCGGGACGGCGGAACTTCTCGATCTGCGGCTTCAGCTCGGGCTTCACGTGGTCCTCGTTGTAGCCGTTGAAGAGGTGCCCGGCGAGGCCGCGGTTCAGGTCGCTCGTGCCCATCACCCAGTCGGCGATCGGGAAGGTGAGGTTCATGTTCACCTTCATCATGATCCCGTAGTTGTGGTGGGCGGTGTGGTGGCGGCGAATCGTATTTATGAACGGCATGGTGCGCACGAACCAGTTGTCGTGCACGTGGCAGCAGTAGTGGAAGGTCTCGTAGATCAGGTACTGGCCGATGATCGTGACCATCAGGATGTAGCCCGCGTTCGGGTTCACCAGCCATCCGAGCGCGATCGCGAAGGGCGTGCCCATCGCCATGAAGGTGAACAGCGCCCGCCACGGGAAGAAGATGATGCGCCACTCGCGCGAGGAGCCGACCGTCATCTCGTTGTCGGTGAAGTACTGGTGGTGCTGGCGCGTGTGCCGGTCGTAGATGGCACGCAGCGCCCAGACGTCGACCAGGCGGTGCATGACGTACTTGTGGATCCACCACTCGAAGAGGTTGGAGAAGAAGAACACCGGCACCACCAGCAGCCACTCCCAGCCCGCGCCCTCGAGGCGGCTTACGCACCAGGCGATGACCGACAGGCCGACCGCGTAGATGACGCCGATATGGAGCGGTCCGCTGTAGAGCGGATGGATCTGCGCCTGGTACTCGGCGCGGAAATTCTTCTGCCGCTCGCCCATCGAATGCCGCTCGACCAGCTCTGCCATGGGGCACCTCCTTCTGACACACCACTGATATGTTAGACGTCCACGGTGGCGCGCGTAAAGCTCTGGATGTTGTCCAGCAGCCGGTCGAGCGCGTGCGCCGCCCCCTTCTCGTCCCCCCCGGCGATGGCGCGCGCGATGTCGGCGTGCAGCTTCGCCGTCTCGGGCATGTCGGCCGCCTGCCTGTAGTGGTGGAACCAGAAACGCCGCGACAGCGAGTTCATGAGCCGCATCGCGCCCTCGGCGAACTCGTTGCGCACCGCCACCAGGCACAGCTCGTTGAACTCGCGGTCGATGCGCATGAAGGTCTTGTCGTCGCCGGTGCGCCCGGCGCGCTCGAAGGCGCGCGCGAGCTCGGCGAAGCGCGCGCGCTCCGGCGCGGTGGCGCGCCGCGCCGCGCCGCGCGCCACCAGGCGCTCGAGCTCGCGGCGCACTTCGAGGAGCCGCAGCTGCGCGCCCACGTCGATCGCCGACACCACCACCCCGCGCCGCGGCAGGATGCTCACCAGGCGCTCGCGCGCGAGCCGCTGCAGCGCCTCGCGGATCGGCGTGCGCCCGATGCCCAGGCGCTCGGCGAGCATCTGCTCCGACACCGCCGCGCCCGGGGCGAGCTGCAGCGTGACGATCAGCTCCTCGATCGCGGTGTAGGCCCGGTCGGTGAGGGTCTCAGCGATGTTTTCGCTTTTCGACGAGCGAGAGGAATTTCTCGTATTCCTTCTCGTCGACGGCATAGCTGTGGTCCTCGTCGGGAAACTTTCCCGCCTTTACCTCGGCGACGTACTGCTTCAGCCCGCCCACGGCGACCTCGGTGAGGTTGGCGAAGCGCTTGGTGAACTTCGGCTTGAAGTCGGTGAACACGCCCAGGAGATCGTAGGAGAGCAGGATCTGCCCGTCGGTGCCGGCGCCGGCGCCGATGCCGATGGTGGGGATCTCGAGCTGCTCGGAGATGGTCCTGGCGATCTTCGCGGGCACCGCCTCGAACTCCAGCATGAAGCAGCCCGCGTCCTGGATGGCGAGCGCGTCCTCGAGGATCTTCATCGCCGCGTCCGCGGTGCGCCCCTGGATGCGGAAGCCCCCGAACATGGCGACGGTGTGCGGCGTGAGGCCGATGTGTGAGGCGGTGGGGATGCCGGCGTCGACCAGCGCCTTCAGGATGTGCGCCTGCGACTTCCCGCCCTGCGGCTTCACCGCGTCCGCGCCCGCCTCCTGCATGAAGCGCGTGGCGTTGACGAGCGCGCGGTCGACCGTGTTGTAGCTCTGGTAGGGCATGCACCCCAGCACGAAGGTGCCGGGCGCGCCTCGGCGCACCGCCTGCGAGTGCAGCACCATCATCTCCATGGTGGCGGGGATGGTGTTGGGGTGTCCGTGGCAGGTCATGGCGAGGGAGTCGCCCACCACGCACACGTCCACCCCGGCCGCCTCCGCCCACTTGGCCGAGGTATAGTCGAGCACGGAGGTGTAGACCATCTTCTCGCCGGTTTTCTTGGACTCGCGGATCTCGGTGATGGTGCGCTTCTTGCGCTCCGCCATGGGCTCGCTCTCGCTTAATATTCCACTGACATATTACTAGAGGACTCGACGCATGCCGAAGGGCTACTGGATCTCGTGCTACCGCTCGATCAGCAACCCGGAGAAGCTCGCCGCGTACGCCAAGCTCGCCGCGCCGGCGATCCAGGCGGGCGGCGGTAAATTCATCGTGCGCGGCCCGGCCGACAAGGCCTACGAGCAGGGCCTAAAGCAGCGCACCGTGGTGGTCGAGTTCGAGAGCCTCGCCGCGGCCCACGCCGTGCACGACGGCCCCGGCTACCAGGAAGCGCTGCGCGTGCTGGGCGACGGCGTCGAGCGCGATTTCCGCATCTGCGAAGGGACCTGACCATGGCGAACCAACACACCGGCGGCTGCCTCTGCGGCGCCATCCGCTACACGATCAGCGCACCGATCTCCGAGCTGCGCGCCTGCCATTGCACCAACTGCCAGAAGGCTTCCGGCGCCGGCGGCAGCGTCAACGCGGCGGTGAAGAGCGCCGACTTCCGCCTCGACAAAGGCAAGCCGAAGAAATTCTCCGGCGTCGCCGACAGCGGCCGCACGCTCAACCGCTACTTCTGCGCAGACTGCGGCTCGCCCATCTACAGCCAGCGCGAGACCGCGCCGGAGATGATGATGGTGCGCGCCGGCACGCTCGACGACTCCTCGGGCCTGAAGGTCACCGCGAGCATCTGGACCAAGAGCGCGCGCTCCTGGGGCCACGTCGACCCCGCAAGCAAGCAGGTCGAGGGCCAGCCCGGCTAAGAAGGGGTCAGGACCCTTTTTCCGCGTAGTGGAACCGGCGCCCGCTTTTCAGAAAAAGGGTCCTGACCCCTTTTTCTAGACGGCCTGGATCACCGCGAGGATGTTGCCCTCGGTGTCCTTGAACCACGCCGCCCTCGCGCCGCCGGCGGTGACGATGCCGTCGGCGCTCTTCACGCCCGGGACGTCGAAGTCCTCGAACTTGACGCCGCGCTCCTTGAGCTCGGCCACCTCCTGCTCGACGTCCTCGACCTGCCAGAACGCCTGGCTCGCCCTGGAGGTGCCGGCGTTGGGCGTCGGGTAGAGGAAACAGCCGGTGCCGTTGCCGAAAGCGTAGACCACGCCTCCGGCGGTCTCCTCCTTCACCTTGAAGCCGAGCGTTCCCTCGTAGAACTTGCGCGCGCGAGCGACGTCCTTCGCGGGGATGTAGGCATACATCGGCGAGTTTTGTAGCATCGGTCTCTCCGGGGTTGAACCGGAGTCACCAGAACGCAAGAAACAGTCCCGAGAGGAGCCGCGATGGCCGAGCCGCAGATGGTGGACCCGCACGACCCGGTGATGACCGGGGAGAATTCCTTCGTCCGGCTTTCGGACGACGGCGGCAAGACGATCGCCGAGCGCGTCAGCCACTGGCGCGTGCTGTGGTCGCCCGCCGGACAGGGACACGCCCTGTTCATCGAAAGCTCTTTGCTGAGCAAACGGATTCAACTGTATTCGGACAACGCGGGCGTGGCGCGCTTCCTCCAGCGCACGATCGAAGTCCTGCTCTACAAGGAATTCGCGAATACGGAGCTGCCCATCGTGGAAGCGAAGTTCATGCGCGGCGGCGACTGCCTCGGCACCGTCGAGGAGCGCGTCATCGGGCGCCAGGACGAGATCATCATGACCTGGTGGGATCTCATGCCGCCGTTCGTCCTCACCATGGCGCCGGGCTCCATGGGCAGGCCGCTGGGCGTCTACAGCACCTTCCTCCCGGCGAAGAGCGCGCAGCTCTCGGTGAACGGAAAGGCGGCGACCGCGAAGGTCTTTCCGCAGGAGCGCGGCGGCCGCGCCTCGTCGAGCTGCGTGCTCGCGTGGTCGGAGACCTGGACGAGACCGAGGGGATAGCCATGCCCGTGCTACGCATCGCCAGGATGGGCAACCCGGTGCTGCTGCAGAAAGCGGCGCCGGTGGAGGACCCGACCGCGCCCGAGATCCGCCGCCTCGCCGCCGACATGCAGGAGACCCTCGAGGACATCGGCGCGAGCGGCCTCGCCGCGCCGCAGGTGTTCGTGAGCAAGCGCGTGGTCGTCTACCGCATCATCGCCTCGCGCATCCCGGAAGGCTCCGGCCTGGTGCCGCGCCCGTGGACGGTGATGGTGAACCCGGTGATCACGCCGAAGGCCGAGGCGACGACGCCGGTGTGGGAGCGCTGCCTTTCGATCCCCGGGCTCCACGGCAAGGTGCCGCGGTTTCTCGACATCAATATTCGTTACCAGGATTTACAGGGCAAAACCCATTCGCACGACGCCCACAGTTCCTGGGCGGCGCTGCTGCAGCACGAGTGCGACCACCTCGACGGCGTCGTCTTCCCGATGCGCATGACCGACCTCTCGCTCCTCGCCTACAACGACGAGCCCGGCCCGCTCGCGAAAGAGGTCGCGGCGAACCCGAAGGGAATCGATCCGCTGTTCATCGACCTTGTGGAGCGCTGGCCAGGTCGAGCCCGCTGGTTTCCGGGCTAGGCTCGCGCGGCGGGCGCTCGTCCATCAGCCACTGCAGCGTGAAGGCGCTGAAGCCGATGACGATCAGCGCCGCCCAGGCCCAGTCGTAGCTGCCGCGCCAGTCGAACACCACGCCGCCCATCCAGGCGCCGAAGAACGAGCCGAGCTGGTGGCTGAGGAAGACGATGCCGTAGAGCGTGTTGAAGTGCGTGAGGCCGAACACGCGCCCGATGATGCCGCTCACGAGGGGCGCCACGCCCAGCCACAGGAAGCCCATCGCGGAAGCGAAGACGAGCGTCGAGGCCGGGCTGATCGGCGCGGCGAGGAAGGCGATGATGAACAGCGTGCGCAAGAGGTAGATCATCGCGAGCAGGTGCTTCTGGCTGTAGCGCGCGCCGAGCTGGCCGAAGGTGTAGGTGCCGATGGCGTTGAACAGCCCGATCAGCCCGAGCGCGGTGGCGCCCACGCCCGGCGCCACGCCGCAGAGCTGCAGGTACGCCGGCAGGTGCGTGGTGAGGAACACGAGCTGGAAGCCGCAGGCGAAGAATGCGAGCGTCATGAAGCGGTACCCGCGGTGCCCTGTCGCGTCCCGCAGCGCTTCTCGAAGTCCTTGGGGTTTTTCTGAAGAAGCGACAGCACTTTGTTCCCGGATCGGTAACGCCAGAAGCGCCATCGAGCCGGCGAGCGCGGCGAAGGCGAAGAGCGCGCCCTGCCAGCCGAAGTTGTCGATCAGCGCCTGCCCGGTGGGCGCGAGCACCAGCGTGCCGATCGAGCCGGCGGCGGCGACCATGCCCACCGTCTGGCTGCGCCGCTCCGGCGCCGTGGCGCGCGTGATGGTGCCGATCAGCACGCCGAAGCCGCAGCCCGCGGTGCCCACGCCGATCAGGAAGCCGCCGAGCTCCAGCCCGCCGGGTACCGCGCGCGGATAAGCCATCAGCACGAGGCCGGCGGCGTAGAGGAGCGCGGTGCCGATCAGCACCGGGCGCGCGCCGTGGCGGTCGGCGAGCGCGCCGACGAAGGGCTGCGCGACGCCGAGCACGATGTTCTGCAGCGCGATGGCGAAGCCGAAGGTGGCCGCGGAGACCCCCGCGCCCAGCGCCATGGGGCTCATGAACAGGCCCAGGCTCTGGCGCATGCCCATGCAGATGGAGATGATCAGGCCGCTCAGGACGATGAGCAGCAGCATGGCGCGCGACGGGCCGGGCGGGGACACCGCCCTGTTTACCTAGGATCGGCGCGCGCGTACAGCGGTCGTTTCGCTGCGCACCCGGCGCCGGGGCGTCGGGAAAAACCTTGCAACCAGCGCAAGCAGCAGCGCTTTCGAGAGCGTGAGCCTCATCGTCGACATCCTGCACCAACCCGAGCAACGTACGCGCCCGCGGGGCAGGTCCGTTCGGTGGACGGGCCGGCGCTCGGGTTGTCATCGCGGCGTCGCACCATGGCGATGAGATGCCCGGGCGTTTTTTCTTCCTGCTGTTCCTCCTCGCCGCTTCCGTGGCGGCGGGCGTCGCGCAGGCCGACGAGGGCTGGACGCTCACCGCCGATGGCGCCAGCGCCTTCAGCCTGCGCGCCCCGGGCTGGGTGCTCTCGTTCGACAGCCGCGCGGCGCCGCCCGCCGCCTTCCCGGGCGAGCAGCGCGAGCTGCCGGCGAGCCGCAGCTTCCGGCTGCGCCTGTCCAGCGCGCCGGCGCCGGGCGGCGAATGGTGGCGCCTGCCGCTCACCGATTCGGCGTACCTGCACTTCGAGGCGACCTTCGTCGAGGTGGAGCTCCACCCCATGCCGCCGGGCTGGACGCGCCCCGCCCTCCAGGCCCAGTTCGGCCTGGGGGTGCGCTTCTAGGACGCGCGCGCCCGATGCTCTAGCATGGCGGCGATGAAAATCGCCGCGATCGACACCTGCGTCCTCACCGTCCCGACCTCGAAGCAGATGGCGCTCGAGTTCGCGCACCACAAGCTCGTGCTCGCGCAGATCCGCACCGACGAGGGGCTCGAGGGCCTGGGCTACAGCCTGGTGTTCGGCGGCGGCGGCGCCGAATCGGTGCTCGCCTACCTCGACGCGCGGCTCAAGCCGCTGCTGATGGGCGAAGACCCGCTCGCGGTCGAGCGCCTGTGGGAGAAGATGTACCGCGGCGACCGCGGCGTGCGCCGCGTGGGCATCGCCGGCATGGCGCTCTCGGCGCTCGACATCGGCCTGTGGGACATCGTGGGCAAGGCGGCGCAGCAGCCGCTGTCGCGCCTCTGGGGCGGCCACGCCGATCGCGTCGAATGCTACGGCTCGGGCGGCTGGGGCAAGTACGCCGAGAAGGACCTCGTCGCCGAGGCCGAGCGCTACGCCGGCATGGGCTGCCGCTACTACAAGATGAAGATTCACGACCCCGACCCGGCGGTCAACCGCAGGCGCGTCGAGACCGTTAAGAAGGCCTTGGGCCCCGGCGTGCGCATGATGGTCGACGTGAACCAGAAGCTCGATGTCCTCGGCAACATCCGCCAGGCGCGCCTGCTCGAGGAGTTCGACCTCGTCTGGTACGAGGAGCCGGTCAGCTCGGACGACAACGCATCCTGCGCGGAGGTCGCAAAGAGCATTTCGATACCCGTGGCGACGGGCGAGAACCACTACACGCGCTACGAGTTCGCCGACCTCATCGAGCGCAAGGCCGCGCGCTACCTGATGCCCGACGTCTGCCGCGCCAACGGCTTCAGCGAGACGCTGAAGATCGCCCACCTCGCCGCCGGCCACGGCGTCGCCGTCTCGCCGCACGTCGTCTACGAGATCTCCATCCAGGTCGC
>CBDDRQ010000120.1:0-27951 GCA_965233125.1 uncultured bacterium | reverse complement strand
GGCGTGACCGACCCGCACAACCTCGGCGCCTGCCTGCGCGTGGCGAACGCCGCCGGCGCGCACGCGGTGGTCGCGCCGAAGGATCGCTCCGCGGGCATCACGCCGGCGGTGTCGAAGGTGGCGAGCGGGGCGGCAGAGTCGACGCCTTATGTGATGGTGACCAACCTGGCAAGGGCAATAGGCGATCTGAAAGAGAGAAACATCTGGATCGTCGGCGCCGACGAGCGCGCCGAGCAGACGCTCTACCAGGCGAACCTGCCGGAATCGATCGCCTGGGTGCTCGGCGCCGAAGGCGAGGGCATGCGCCGCCTGACGCGCGAGAGCTGCGACCTTCTCGTGCGCATCCCGATGGCCGGCGACGTCGCGAGCCTGAACGTCTCGGTGTCCGCGGGTGTGTGCCTATTCGAGTCGGTGCGGCGGCGAAAACTCGGTTGAGGGCATTCCTTTCCGTGTAGGCGAATTCGCGACGACGCAGAGAATAAACCTGCGTTACGGACGCGCAAGCGCGATGTTCCGCGCATACTGTCAGCCTCCCGCTCCTCCTCGCTTAGGAAACCCCGAAAGTGCCCGTGTCAGCCTGCGATTCATGCATCGCCATTCGAACATCGCGCGTGCGAAGCTTCGGCGCACGGGACCCATCCATGACCAGGCCCCTGTGAACTTGAACGGCATGTGCCGGGACTGCGTGGACCTTGCGGGAGCGGGATGGCGGACCGAGCCACACCAATACCTCGAGCAGACGGCCAAGGCTCCTTCCTCCGACGAAGAGCCCGCCGACTACCGTTGCAGCGCCTGTCAAAGCGCATGGCGACTGGAAGCAGGCACCGGCGGGCGCGGATGGCTTCCGATCAAAGATCAAGCATGAGCGGCGCCATGCGGCGGGACAGGATTCAGGGCAACGACCTTTCTCCGGAACGCGAGAGAACCGACGAAAGCCTGCGCACGGAACGCGAGAGGACCGACCAGGCGGTGGCGGCAAAGCAGCGAGACGTCGCAAAGCACGCCGACTCGGTGCTCAACCGCGCGCGCGACAACGCCGACGAGGTTCTCAGCCTGGCGCGCGAGAACGCCGATACCGTGCTCGAGGCCGCCCGCGAGAAGGCGGATGAAGCACTCGATCCGGATGCGCGCGGCGTGCAGCCGAAAGCCGCGATCGTCGAAGAAAGGGCCCTCGCGGACGAAGCTCTGCGCGACGAGCGCGACGGCGCGGACGAGACCCTGCGCCTGGAACGCGAGGAATACGCCCGCACGCTGATTCGATTTCTTCCGCTCGAACGGGAATCGACCGACCGCTACCTTCTCACGGAGCGGACTCGCTCCGACGACGCGCTGGCGAGCCGGGACGATTTCCTCGCGATCGTCGCGCACGACTTGCGCGACCTGATCGGCGGCGTCGTCATGAGCGCGGCGGTGCTCTCGAAGAGAGCGCCCCGGAACGAGGACGGCGCCCGCATTGTCGCGGAGACCGGGCGCATCGAGCGCTACGCCGCCCGCATGAACCGGCTGATCGGCGACCTGGTCGATGTCGCCAGCATCGACGCCGGCAAGCTCGCCGTCACACCGGCGACGCGGGATCTGGCCATCGTGATCGGCGAAGCGGCGGATTCGTTTCGGGCGACGGCCTCGGCAAAAGGGGTGACCCTGGAGGTCCGGATCGATGCCGCGCCGCTTCTCGCGGCGTTCGACCATCAGCGGATCCTTCAGGTGCTCGCGAATCTCATCTCGAACTCGCTGAAATTCACGCCTCGACGCGGGAGAATCACGGTTCGTGGCGAGCGGGAGGCCGGCAACGTCCGCCTATGCGTCCGGGATACCGGTTCCGGCATACCCGAGGATGCGCTCGGGCGCATATTCGAGCGCTTCGCCCAAGTCGGCAAGGATGATCGCCGGGGCCTGGGTCTGGGCCTGTACATATCCCGATGCATCGTCGAAGCCCACGGGGGGCGGATCTGGGCGGAGAGCCAGCCCGGCGCCGGCAGCACGGTGTGCTTCACGCTCCCCGCGCAACCTTAACGGACCTTCGCTTCCGCCGGCGCTCGCCCTGTCGAAGTAGACTTCAGGACAATGGGTCGCGATAAGGCCATCGCCGCGGTCGAGCGCTACTTCGACGAGGGCCGCTTCCTCGCCGACCTCGCGCGCCGCGTCGCCATCCCCACCGAGAGCCAGAACCCGGCGCGCGCCGGCGCGCTCAACGACTATCTCGAGAACGAGATGGCCGAGAGCCTCGAGCGCATGGGCTTCAGCTGCCGCATCCTGCCCAATCCCAGCGCGAAGTACGGCCCGTTCCTCGTCGCCGAGCGCATCGAGGACGCGAAGCTTCCCACCGTGTTGACCTACGGCCACGGCGACGTGATCCGCGGGCAGGACGAGCAGTGGCGATCCGGGCTTTCGCCGTGGAAACTTCTGCTCGAGGGCGAAAAGATCTACGGGCGAGGCACGGCCGACAACAAGGGCCAGCACACCATCAACCTCGCCGCGGTCGAGACCGTCCTCAAGACGCGCGGCCGCCTGGGCTTCAACCTCAAGGTGCTGATCGAGACCGGCGAGGAGGTGGGCTCCCCCGGCCTCAACGCCTTCTGCGAACAGAACAGGGAAGCGCTGCGCGCCGACGTCTTCATCGCCTCCGACGGCCCGCGCCTGCAGCCGCAGCGCCCGACCATCTTCCTCGGCTCGCGCGGCGCGTTCAACTTCGACATGGCCGCCGACTTCCGCGCGGGCGGCCACCACTCGGGCAACTGGGGCGGCCTGCTCGCCAATCCGGGCATCGTCCTCGCGCACGCCATCGCCTCGATCACCGACAAGCGCGGCGCGATCTGCGTGCCGGAATGGCGGCCTAATACTCTTACCAAACAAATAAAAGATGTTCTGCAACACCTTGTCGTTGACGGCGGCGAGGACGGCCCGGCCATCGATGCTGACTGGGGCGAGCCCGGCCTCATCCCCTCCGAGCGCGTCTTCGGCTGGTGCAGCTTTGAAGTCCTCGCCTTCGTCACCGGCAACCCCGACAAGCCCGTCAACGCCATCCCGCCGCGCGCAAGCGCGCACTGCCAGCTCCGCTACGTCGTCGGCATCGACCCCGCCGACATCCTCCCCGCGCTGCGCCGGCACCTGGATCGGGAGGGTTTCTCGAACGTCGTCATTTCCGCTTCCAGAGAGGGTTTCTTTCCGGCCACGCGCCTCGACCCGGAGCATCCCTGGGTGAAGTGGGCCGAAGCTTCCATCGTCCGCACCACCGGCACGAAGCCCGCCATCCTCCCCAACCTCGGCGGGTCGCTGCCGAACGACGTCTTCGCCGACACCCTCGGCCTCCCCACCGTGTGGGTGCCGCATTCCTATGCAGCGTGCTCGCAGCATGCACCGAACGAGCACCTGCTCGCTCCGGTGGCGCGCGACGGGCTGCGCATCATGACCGGATTGTTCTGGGACCTCGGCGAGGAAGCGCCCGGTTATCAGAATCGGACGAGGCGATAAGTCGCGCCTGTGATTTCCTTGTACCTTGCACGACAGGGGGGTGCATCCTGTCGTGCAGGGTGTTCTGACGCGGGAAAATTTCGTCTGGCTAACGGGGAGCCTTTGCCAGCTCAGCCGCATTCCGTTCGATCCCGGCCTGCTTCTTCAGCGCTTCCCCTCTCCCCATAGCGTAGGGCAGTTCATCGAGGCCGCCCGCGCGCTCGGCATGAAGACCGGCGAAGCGCGCCTCGGGAGCAGCGAGCTCAAGGCGCTGCGCCAGCCTTGCGTCGGCTTCCTCAAAGCGCCGGCCTCGAAGCCGGCCATCCTCGTCAAGAGCGACGGCGGACGCCTGCTCTACTTCGAGGCGGGCGAGCAGAGCCCGAAGACCGCGTCGCTCGACGAGCTCGAGGCGCTGTTCGAGCCCGAAGCGATCCTGGTGCGCCAAGAGCCGCCTGCAGTAACGGACCGCGGCGACGGCGCGCCGTCCGCCGCGCGCTTCGGCTTCCGTTGGTTCTGGGCGGAGCTGCTGCGCCACAGGGCGGTGTGGCGCGACGTGCTCTCCGCTTCGCTCTTCATCCAGCTCATCGCGCTCGCCACACCGCTCGGCACCCAGGTCGTCATCGACAAGGTCGTGGTGCACCAGACGACGAGCACCCTGGTGGTGATCGCCGTCGGGCTCGGCATGTTCCTGCTCTTCAACGCCGGCATGAGCTGGCTGCGGCAGTACCTGGTGCTGCACACCGGAAACCGCGTCGACGCTGTGCTCGGCAGCCAAGTGCTACGCCACCTCTTCCGCCTGCACCTTCCGTACTTCGAGCGCCGCCCGACAGGCACCCTGGTCGCGCGGGTCCACGCCGTCGAGACGATTCGCGAGTTCATGGCGGGCGCCGCGGTGTCGCTGGTGCTCGACCTGCCGTTCCTCTTCGTTTTCCTCGCCGTGATGTTCTGGTACAGCTGGCAGCTCTCGCTCATCGCGCTCGGCTTGCTGGTTTTGATTGTTCTGATGAGTATTTTCGTTACACCCATTCTGCGCGCGCGGCTCAACCGTCAGTTCCTTCTCGGCGCGCGCAACCAGGCATTCCTTACCGAGTACGTCGCGGGCATCGAGACGGTGAAGTCGCTGCAGATGGAGCCGCGGCTCGAGTCGCGCTACGACGACTACCTCGCCGCCTACCTCGCCGCTGGCTTCTCCACGCGGCAGCTCTCCAATACCTACAACGTCATCGCCAACGCCCTCGAGCAGGCGATGACCCTCTCGATCCTGTGCATGGGCGCCCTGCTCGTCATGCGCAACGACGGGTTCACCATCGGCATGCTGGTCGCCTTCCAGATGTTCGCCACGCGCCTGTCGCAGCCCATGCTGCGGCTCGCCGGCCTGTGGCAGGAATTCCAGCAGGCCTCCATCGCCGTGAAGCGCCTGGGCGACATCATGGACGCCCCTATCGAACCGCAGGCGCTCACCCCTTCGCGCACCGCGGCCGGCAAAGGCCAGGTCGAGGTGCGCGACCTGGCCTTCCGCTACTCCTCCGAGCACCCCGTGCTCTTCCGCAACCTCAGCCTTTCGCTCAAGCCCGGAAAGCTGACCGTCCTCACCGGCCCTTCCGGCTCGGGCAAGAGCACCCTCGCCAAGCTGCTCCTGGGCTTCTACCAGCCTGAGGACGGCCAGATCGTCATCGACGGCCTCGACATCCGCCACCTATCCGCGAACGAGCTGCGCCAGAACTTCGGCATCGTCCCCCAGGAAACCGTCCTCTTCTCCGGCACCATCTACGAGAACCTGATCGTCGCCAACCCCAACGCCGGCTTCAACGATGTCGTCCAGGCCTGCAAGATCGCCGAGATCCACGACGTGATCGAGAAGCTCCCCAAGGGCTACAACACCGAGATCGGCGAGCACGGCGTGGGCCTCTCCGGCGGACAGAAGCAGCGCCTCGCCATCGCCCGCGCCATGCTCAAGCGCCCGCGCGTCCTCATCTTCGACGAGGCGACCAGCAACCTCGATCAGGCAACCGCCGAGCGCTTCGCGCAGACCGTGAACAAGCTGAAGGGCGTCGCGACGATGCTTTTCATCACGCACCAGCTGCCGAAGGGCCTGGCGGTCGATGAGGTATTCACCCTGGGTGCTGAAAGGGCAACCCAGATGCGGGTGATCGACGAGGGACAGACTTGAAGAAGCTCGCCGGCAGGTCATGAGCCGCGCCGAACCCGCCGACTTCGCGCCGCCGCTGTTGCGCGTGCAGGAGAAGCCCCCGGCGCCGCTCGCGGGCTGGATGCTGCGCTTGCTGGTGGCGCTCGTGGTGGGCGTGCTCGCCTGGGCCGTGTTCGGGCAGCTCGACATCGTCGCGGTCGCCGACGGCAAGCTCGTGCCTTCGAGCTACCTGAAGATCGTGCAGCCGGCGGAGCAGGGGATCGTGAAGGAGATCCTGGTGCGCGAAGGCGAGGCGGTGAAGGCGGGCCAGGTGCTGATCCGCATGGACGCCGCGTTCACCGAGGCCGACCTCGGCGGCATCCGCACGGAGTTCGAGCACAAGCGCCTCGCGCTGCGTCGCATCGACGCGCAGCTCGGCGGCAAGGCGTTCGCACCGGACAAGGCCGATCCACCGGGGGTGTACCCGCGCGTCGAGGCCCAGTACCACGCGAACGTCCGGGCCTACGAGAACGCGCTGGCGCAGGAGCGCACGCTGCTCGAGAAAGCGCGCTACGACCTCGCCGCCGCGCGCCAGACCCAGGCCAAGCTGGAGCAGGTGATGCCGCACTATCGCGATCAGGAGCGGGCGTTCGAGAAGCTGGCCAAAGACGGCTACGCAGGTCGCATCATCGCCACCGACAAGCAGCGTGAGCGGATCGAGAAGGAACAGGACCTGCGCACCCAGATGTTCATCATCCAGTCGAACGAGGCGCTGATCGCGCAGTCAGAGAGCAAGATCCAGCAGATCACTGCCGACTATCGCCGCCAGCTCCAGACGGAGCGGGTCGAGGTCGCGACGCAGCTCGAGAAGGCCGGCCAGGAGCTCGCGCGCCATCAGCACCGGCAGCAGCTCCTCGAGCTGCGCGCTCCGGTCGAAGGGACCGTGAAGGACCTTGCGACGCATACCGCCGGCACGGTCGCAGCGCCGGGGACCATCCTCATGACGCTGGTGCCGCGCGACGAGACGCTGATCGCGGAGGTGTGGGTCGGCAATCAGGACGTCGGGTTCGTCCGGCCGGGGCAGGAGGTGAAGATCAAGCTCGCGCCCTTCCAGTTCCAGAAGTACGGGATGGTCGAAGGCGCGATTGACCACGTGAGCGCGGACGCCACCGAGGCGCCTTCGCCCAACACCCGCTCCGACGCCTTGACTGGGCGGGATCGGCCCATGGGCCCGCTCGCCTTCCGCACCCTCGTCAAGCTCAAGGCGCAGCACCTCGACGCGGGCGAGACTCATTACCGGCTCGCGCCGGGCATGCAGGTCGCCGCCGAGATCCACCTCGGCACGCGGTCGGTGCTGGAGTACGTCCTGTCGCCGGTGCAGAAGGCGTTCCATGAGGCCGGGCGCGAGCGTTGAACCGCGGCTGCGTCGCCATGGTCAGAAGTCCATGGAATACATCCCGCCCGACCCGACGCGGATCGACGACAGCGCGGAAGCGATCCGCTTCTGGTCGAGCACGCTGGAGGTCAAGGAGGACAAGCTGCGCCAGGCCGTGAAGAAGGCGGGGCCGCTGCTTGAGGATGTGAAGCAGGAACTCGGGATCGGCGGGGCCTAGTAGGGTCGTAAACGGGGTACGTCCCCATTTAGTTTCCAGGTCCCTGATAATCCGCTACAATTCGCGCCCTTCCTGGTCGCATCGCTACGCATGGCGGTCGGCCTAACCCATAGGAATAGGAGCCAAATCGACATGCGGCATTACGAGATCGTTTTCATCGTCCATCCCGACCAGAGCGAGCAGGTGCCGGCGATGGTCGAGCGCTACAAGGGCCTCATCGCGGCGCGCAAGGGCACGGTGCACCGCCTCGAGGACTGGGGCCGCCGGCAGCTCTCCTACCCGCTCGCCAAGATCCACAAGGCGCACTACGTGCTCATGAACATCGAGTGCGACAACGAGACGCTGGCGGAGCTCGAGCACTCGTTCAAGTTCAGCGACGCGGTGCTGCGCCACCTTACCGTGAAGATGCCCAAGGCCTGGACGCAGCCCTCCCCGATGATGAAGGAGGAGAAGTCCAAGTCGATGATGGGCGAGCGCGGCGCGGCGAGCGAGGCGAAGCCGGCCGAAGCACCTGCCGAGGCGCCGGCGCCGGCCCCGGCTCCGGCCGCCTGAATCGGCTCGAGATTTCCGGAAAGGTCGTGGAGCTCGGCGCGCTGCGCTTTACCCCGGCGGGAATGCCGGCGGTGGAATTCAGGCTGGCCCACGAATCCGAGCAGGACGAGGCAGGCGGGAAAAGGAAGGTGCAGGCCGAGCTCAAGGCCATCGCCTTCGACGCACAGGCAAGGCTGATGGCCGGAGCGAAGCTGGGCGTGCAGGCGAGGTTCGAAGGCTTCCTCGCCGCGAAGAGCAAGCGCTCGCAAAGGCCGGTGCTGCACGTAACGAAGATCGAATTCTTGGAAGGAGCGGGCGATGCCGCCACGTCGTAATCTGAAGGGCAAGGGCAAGGGGAAGTTCGGCAAGGACAAGAAGGACAAGGGCCAGCGGGCGCTGTTCCGCCGCCGCAAGTTCTGCCGCTTCACCGCCGAGAAGGCCGAGTGGATCGACTACAAGGACATCGAGGTCCTCAAGGACTTCGTCAACGAGACCGGCAAGATCATCCCGGCGCGCATCACCGGGACCTCGGCGGGCTACCAGCGGCAGCTCTCGGAAGCGATCAAGCGCGCGCGCTTCCTCGCGCTGCTGCCCTACACCGACCTGCACTGAGGCGCCATGCAAGTCATCCTATTGGAGAAGGTCGCCAACCTGGGCGAGCTGGGCGCGGTGGTGAAGGTGAAGGACGGCTTCGCGCGCAACTTCCTCATCCCGCAGGGCAAGGCGAAGCGGGCGACGCCGGAGAACCTGAAGGCCTTCGAGGCGCGCCGCGCGGAGCTCGAGAAGGCGCAGGGCGCGGCGCTCGCGAAGGCGAAGGAGCGCGGCGAGAAGCTGGAAGGCCTGACGGTGAAGATCACGCAGAAGGCGGGGGTGGACGGGCGCCTGTTCGGCTCGGTCACCAACTACGACATCGTGGAAGCCCTGGAGAAGCTCGGCCACGAGGTCGAGCGCTCGCAGGTGCGCATGCCGCAGGGGCCGCTCAAGCAGGTCGGCGACTATCCGCTCAGCGTCGCGCTGCACACCGACGTCACGGCGACCATCACCGTCTCGGTCATCGGCGAGCAGTAGGCGCGCCGAAGCCGCAGGAAAGAAGGGCTGCCCCGGCAGCCCTTTTTTATGCGGTGTAGACTGTATATATGGACAGTACGCGGTGTTTCGCAGCGGGCGCGGGTTCTCCCCAGCTTATCGACCGGTTGGCCACAGCTTTTCCACAGGCCATCGCCTGCTTACAGGCCTGAATCGATGGACGTTACCTGCGTGCCTGTGGATAGCGCGCCGCGAAAGCGGAAGATTTCTCCCCTTTTTTTCCGGAGTGCTTAGCATGCGTTCCGGGGAGGACAACAAGACATGGCGCTCGCGCAGCAGGTAGCGCGGCAGGAAGGCGCGGATGCGGTACTCGCGCTGAAGGTTCCGCCGCACTCGGTGGAAGCGGAGCAGTCGCTGCTGGGCGCGCTGCTGCTGGACAACCAGGCCTTCGACCGCATCGCCGACCTGGTGGCGGGCGGGGACTTCTACCGCGACGACCACCGGCGCATCTGGCGCCACATCGCGAAGCTGATCGAGGCGGGGCGGCCGGCCGACGTGGTCACGGTCGCCGAGTCGATCGAGGCGAGCGAGGACAAGGACAAGGCGGGCGGCCCGGCCTACCTCGCGGCGCTCGCGCAGAACACGCCCAGCGCGCTCAACATCCGGCGCTACGCGGAGCTGGTGCGCGAGCGCTCGGTGCAGCGGCGCCTCGCGCACGTCGCCACCGAGATCGCCGAGACGGCGCTCGCCCCCGGGGGCAAGGACGTGAGCCAGCTCCTCGACGAGGCCGAGTCGAAGATCTTCCAGATCGCCGAGTCCGGCGCGCGCAAGGACCAGGGGCTGCTCGGCATCAGCCCGGTGCTCGCCGAGGTGTTCGAGCGCATCGACCACCTGCACAGCCAGGAGAACCCTTCCGACATCACCGGGGTGCCCACGGGCTTCACCGACCTCGACCACCGCACCGCCGGCCTGCAGCCCGGCGACCTGATCATCGTCGCGGGGCGGCCCTCGATGGGCAAGACCGCCTTCGCGCTCAACATCGCCGAGCACGTGGCGCTGCACCCGAGCACGCGCCTCCCGGTGGCGATCTTCAGCATGGAGATGAGCGCCTCGCAGCTCGCCATGCGCATCCTCTCCTCGATGGCGCGGATCGACGCGCACAAGCTGCGCACCGGGCGCCTCACCAACGAGGAGTGGCCCAACCTCACCGACGCGATCGACAAGCTCAACCAGACCTCGATCCACGTCGACGAGACCCCGGCGCTGAACGCGCTCGAGCTGCGCGCGCGGGCGCGGCGCATGAAGCGCGAGTACGGCCAGCTTGGCCTGGTGATCGTCGACTACCTGCAGCTGATGTCGGCGAGCGGGCAGGGCGAGAACCGGGCCACCGAGATCTCGGAGATCTCGCGCTCGCTGAAGGCGCTCGCCAAGGAGCTGAAGGTGCCGGTGATCGCGCTCTCGCAGCTCTCGCGCGCGGTCGAGCAGAGAAACGACCGGCGTCCGATGATGTCCGACCTGCGCGAGTCGGGCGCGATCGAGCAGGACGCCGACGTGATCCTGTTCATTTACCGCGACGAGGTCTACTCCCCGGAGAAGGAGGAGGCGAGGGGCCGCGCCGAGGTGATCATCGGCAAGCAGAGGAACGGCCCCATCGGCCGCGTCGAGCTCACCTTCCTCGGCCAGTTCACGCGCTTCGCCAACTCCCTCGACGCCAGCACCTACGCGGGCACGGTCTGGCCGAACCGGTAGCTACTTCTTGGTGGCGCTCCAGCGGCCTTCCTGGCCCTTCTCGTCGCGGAAGGTGCCTTCCATGCGATTGCCGCTCACGCGCCCGGTGAAGTCGCGGCGCACCCCGGCGGCGTCGACGTAGGAGAAGGAGATCTGCGCGCCGCGCAGGCGCGGCTCGCGCAGGCCGCCGTGCAGCGGGCCGAGGACGACCGTGCCGCTCAGCTTCTGGAAGGTCTGCTCGAGCTGCATCTCGGCGCGCCGCCCGCCGGCCTCGAGGTTCCAGGTGCCCATGACGCTGGCCGGGACGATCCAGAAGTAGGCGCGCCGGCCGTCGGCGGAGGAGATCTCGTCGGCTTCCCAGTCCTCCATCGTGAAGGAGTGCGACACCACGCGGGTGCCCGGGCGCATGGAGAGGATCTGCGGCCGCAGCTTCATGTTGAGCGCCGGCAGCAGGTACATCGTGATCACGTCGGCCTTGCTGAAGTCGGTGGCGAAGATGTCGCCGTGGCGGATCAGCGCCTTGCCCTTGCCCTCGCCCGCGACGCCCGCTTTCTGCGCGTTGGCGTTGGCGTGCTTCACCATGTCGGGGTTGTACTCGATGCCGATCGCGCGCGCGCCGAACTTCTTCGCCGCCGCGATGGCGATCTTGCCGTCGCCCGCGCCGAGGTCCATGACGAAGTCCTCCGGCGTCACCTGCGCCATCGTCAGCATGCGCTCGACCACGTCATCGGGCGTGGGCACCCAGATCACGTCCTTGCCGGCCTGGCCGACCTGGGGCTCGAACTTCTGCGCCGCGGCCGGGGAGGCGAGGAGCGAGACGAGAACAATTGCCGTGAGCAGGCGTGTCATTGCGGATTCCGAAGGAGATGAAGGGCTCGAAATCTAGCAGAAAGGATGCCAGGCGTGGCGAAACACCGCCGCGCCTGACTTATTCCTTACAGCGCGCCTACAGCACGTCGGCCGCGTGATCCGCGAGGCGCGAGCGCTCGCCGCGCGCGAGCGTGACGTGCCCGGCGTGAGACCAGTCCTTCATCCGGTCGACGACGTAGGTGAGGCCCGAGCTGCCCTCGGTGAGGTAGGGCGTGTCGATCTGCGCGATGTTGCCCAGGCACACCACCTTCGTTCCCGGCCCGGCGCGCGTCACCAGCGTCTTCATCTGCTTGGGCGTGAGGTTCTGCGCCTCGTCGATGATCAGCCACTTGTTGACGAAGGTGCGCCCGCGCATGAAGTTGAGCGACTTGACCTTGATGCGCGAGCGCACCAGGTCGCGCGTGGCGGCGCGGCCCCATTCGCCGCCCGACTCGTCGGTGGCGTTGAGCACATCGAGGTTGTCGTCGAGGGCGCCCATCCAGGGCTGCATCTTCTCCTCCTCGGTGCCGGGGAGGAAGCCGATGTCCTCGCCCAGCGGCACTGTGACGCGCGTCATGATGATCTCGGTGTAGCGCTTGTCGTCGAGCACCTGGGTGAGGCCGGCGGCGAGCGCGAGCAGCGTCTTGCCGGTGCCCGCCTGCCCGAGCAGCGTGACGAAGTCGACCGCCGGGTTCATGAGCAGGTTGAGCGCGAAGTTCTGCTCGCGGTTGCGCGCGGTGATGCCCCACACCGAGTTCTTGGCGTGCGAGTAGTCGCGCAGCGTCTCGAGCACGGCGACACGGCCCGCGGATTCCTTGACCAGCGCGTAGAGCGGCTTGTCGCCCGACTCGTCGAACACGAACTCGTTGACGTGCAGCTTGGAGATCAGCGGCCCGCGCACGCGGTAGTAGGTGTGGCCTTCCTTCTTCCACGACTCCACATCGCGCCCGTGGGTATCCCAGAAGTCCTTCGGCAGCGCGCGCACGCCGGTGTAGAGGAGATCGGCGTCCTCGAGCACCTTGTCGTTGAAGTAGTCCTCGGCATCGAGCCCCAGGGCGCGCGCCTTGATGCGCATGTTGATGTCTTTCGACACCAGCACCACCTGGCGCTCGGGCTCGCGCTCCTGCAGGAACCGGACCACGGCGAGGATCTGGTTGTCGGTCTTGCCCGAGGCGAGCGTCGAGGGCAGGCTGCCGTTGATGGCTTCGGTCTGCAGGAAGAGCTTGCCGCGCGAGGCCTGGCCCTCGCGGGTCTTGATGGCGAGCCCGCTCTTGATGTCGCCGACCACGATCTCGTCGAGGAAGCGGCTCGCCTGGCGCGCGTTCCTGGAGACGTCCGAGAGGCCGCGCTTGTGCTGGTCGAGCTCCTCCAGCGTGGCGATCGGCAGGTAGACGTCGTGCTCGTCGAAGCGGAACAGGCTCGTCGGGTCGTGCATCAGCACGTTGGTGTCGAGCACGAAGAGCTTCTTCACCTTTGGCTTGCGCGGGGAGCGGGGGCGTTTCACGGCGGGATCGGGCGGTGCGGAGAGGGCGGCGGAGGGCGAGTCTACGGCGAGGTCCTGTTCGACATCATAGGGCTTTAACAAAGTTCAATACCTCCTGGACGTGGCCTGGAACCTTGACCCCGCGCCATTCGCGCGCGAGCACCCCGTCGCTTCCGATGACGAAAGTGCTGCGCTCGATGCCGCGGACTTGCTTCCCGTACATGCTCTTCGTCTTCATTACTCCGAACGGCTTGCAGACCGCCTCTTCGGGGTCCGCGAGCAATTCGAACGGGAACTTCATCTTCTCCTTGAAGCGCTCGTGCGAGGCGAGCGAGTCGCGCGAGATGCCCAGCACCTCGCAGCCGGCGTGCTTGAACGCCGGGTAGTGCTCGCCGAAATCCGCCCCCTCGGCCGTGCAGCCGGGGGTGTTGTCCTTCGGATAGAAATACAGGACGACGGTCTTGCCGCGAGCGCTGGAGAGCTTGAACGTGCTGCCGCCGGTAGAGGCGAGGCTGAAGTCGGGGACCGGCTTGCCCTGCATTTCCAGAGTTTCTTATGCCTCTTCTGAGCAATGCGCCGTAACACTTTCAGTAGACATGTTTTTTTCCGGCCGTGCAAGCGCGACGGTTAGACGCCTGAAATCAAAGGCATTTGTGGGGCGCGTGCTGGTCAACGCAGAGATGTCAGAGGTCGTTTAATCAGGATGCCTAACCTATTTATCCTCGCAGGCCCCAATGGCGCGGGCAAGTCGACCTCCGCCCCCGAAATCCTCAGCGGTACCCGGCGGGTGGACGAGTTCGTCAACGCCGATGTAATCGCGAAGGACCAGGGTGTCTCGGAGATCGAGGCAGGCAGGCGGACGCTAGCGCGGCTGGAAGCGCTGGCGAGGGCGCGCCGCGACATGGCTTTCGAGACTACGCTGGCCAGTCGCAGTCTGCTGCCCCGTATTAGGGCAATGCAGGAAGCAAGCTACTTGTGTCATCTCACATTCTTCTGGCTGCCGAGCGCGGAAATGGCAGTGAGACGGGTGGCGCGAAGAGTGGCGGCAGGAGGGCACTCCATACCTGAGGACGTGATACGGAGACGGTATGAACGAGGGCTCGAGAATCTGTTCCGCGACTACCTGGGTATCGTCGACACATGGCAAATTGTCGACAACACAGCAGGTCCGCCCGGAAGGCTCATTGCGTGGCGGGATTCGCGCGCCGAACTAGAGATCGCGGATGATGAGCTTTGGACTAGACTAGTCCTCCGCTACATGAAACCTCGCGCCGAAGAACCTGCTCCTCAAGCTGACGCGACGGAGCAGCCGTCGTGGACTTCCCATGACATCCTGGCCGCCGTTAACAGGGCGGTCATGAAGGCGCTGCGGCGCCACAAGGAGCGGGGCGAGTCGATCGTCATCTGGCGCGACGGCAAGGTCGTGGTGATCCCTCCCGAAGAAATCGACGTCTAGGCGGATTCTCGACGCAATACCGGCCATGGTGAAGGGCCGCCACAAGGCGTTTTGGTTCCCGATCGGGAACCAAGCGGCCGCCTACGCTTCCGGCAGGGCGAAGAGCTCCTGCGTGCCGGCGACGCCGCGCAGGTCGAAGGTGCCGATCGAGCGCAGCGGGCGGGCGATGTGCGCGGCGAACTCGCGCGACACGAGGAGCGGCACGCCGGCTTCCTTGGTGAGCGCCTCGATGCGCGCGGTCTTGTTGACCGCGGGGCCGACGACGTTGAAGGCGAGGCGGTAGGGCGCGCCGACGTTGGCGTGGGTCACGGTGCCCAGGTGCAGCCCGAGGCCGAACTCGATCTGCGGCTCGCCCGAGCGGCGGCGCTGGTGGTTCAGCACCGCCATCGAGGCGAAGGCGTCGACCGCGGCGTCGAGCGCCGCCTCGCACACCGCGGGCTCGCCGCCGGGCCGGCGGATCTCGAACACGATCAGGATCGCGTCGCCGATGAACTGCAGGATCTCGCCGCCGCGCGCCGCGGCCGCGGTCGCGCACTGCTCGAAGTAGTCGTTGAGCAGGCGCAGCAGCTGCTGCGGCTCGAGGGACTCCGAGAGCTTCGTGAAGCCGCGCAGGTCGGAGTACCAGAACGCGGCGTCGATGCGCTCGCCGTCGCCGCGCTTGACCTGGCCGCTCAGGATGCGCTCGCTGATGCGCGGGCCGACAAAGGCGTCGAGCAGGCCGAGGGTCACGCGCCGGCTATTGAGGATCTCGACCAGCGGTGCCAGCAGGTTGACGAGGCAGGTGAAGCGCTCGAGGTCGTCGTCGTCGAAGCCTCCCGGCGAGGTGGTGGCGACCGCGAAGTAGCTCACCTCGCCCCGGCTCGACACGAGGGGCGTGGCGAAGTAATCGGTCATGCCCTCGGCGCGCATCTCGTGGAGCACCAGGTGGTCGCGTCCCTCCACGAGTCCGTCCAGGCGGCGGCGCAGCGGCCGGCGCTGCTCGCGGATGAACTGCGCCGGGCTGCCGAGATAAGCGTCGGTCTCGAGGATGCCATGCCTCCCCTCCCACAACTCGGCCCCCGAGCCGCGGTTCCAGAAGGCGCCCCACGCCATGAGCTGCGGGTGCAGGGTGCCGCTCGTGAAGCGGATGCGATCGACGCGCGCGCCTGCCTCGTCGAGCTGCGCGGCGAGGCCGTTGATCAGCGCGATCGGCTCGGTGAGTCGGCGCCCGTCGGTATAGAGCCAGGCCGCGACCGGCGCGAGCGACCAGCCCTCCTCGGGGCCGAGAAGGCCTTTCAGCGGTTCAGGAATCGGCGCAGCTCCGCGACGAACTCCCGCGGCTTCTCTTCCGGTATGAAATGCCCGCAGGGCAGGGCGCGGCCGCGCACGTCGGCCGCCACCTCGCGCCAGTCCCCGAGGCAGTCGAAGAGCGCCGCGATCACGCCCTGGCGGCCCCACAGGGCGAGCACCGGCATCCTGATTTTTCCCTTGTCTTTTCGGTCGTGAACCAGATCGAGGGTGGCCGAGGCACGGTAGTCCTCGCAGGTGCCGTGCGCGTCGAAGCAGCGCTTGTACTCCGCCAGTGCGCGCCGGTCGAACACCTTCTTGCCGCTCTTGCCCCGCCCCAGCCGCGTGAGGATGTAGTCGATGCCGACGCCCGCAAGCATCTTTTCCGGCAGCGGCGCCTCCTGGATGAGGAAGAACCAGTGGTAGTAAGCCTTCGCGAACTGCATGCTGGTGCTCTCGTACATCTTGAGCGTCGGGGAGATGTCGAGCACCGTGAGGCTGCGCACGCGCCGGCCGTGGTCGCGCGCCAGGCGGTGCGCGACGCGGCCGCCGCGGTCGTGCCCGACGAGATCGAAGGCGATGAAGCCGAGCGATTCCATCGCCTCCACCATGTCGAGCGCCATGGCGCGCTTGGCGTAGTTCGAGTGGTCGGGGAGGCCCCTGGGCTTCGAGGAATCGCCGTAGCCGCGCAGGTCGGGGCACACGACCGTGAACTCGCGCGCGAGCTGCGGTGCCACCTTGTGCCACATGGCGTGCGTCTGCGGGTAGCCGTGCAGGAGCAGCAGCGGCGGGCCTTCGCCGCCGATCCTCAGGTTGATCGTGGCGCCGCTGGTCTGCAGCTTTTTCTGCAGGAAACCTGGAAACAGGGTCATGCGAACAGCAGCGCCGCGGCGACCTTGCGCTCCTCGGCGACCAGGATGTTGTAGGTGCGGCAGGCGGCCTGCACGTCCATCACCTCGACGCCGATGCCCGCGCGCGCGAGCGCGGCGGTGAGGCGCGGGTGCGGGAAGCGCTGCTTCGGGCCGGTGCCGAGCAGGACGATCTCCAGCCCCAGGTTTTTCAAGACGTCGAAGTCCTCCGGAGTAAGGCTTTCGAAAGACGCAGCCTGCCACGGCCGCACTTCGCCGGCCATGACGATGACGCTCGAGTCGTGCCGCGCGCCGTTCACCATCACGTAGCCCTCGCCGTAGGCGTTGATGACGTTGGCGTCCCCCGGGGTGGAAGCGTGGAGTTTCACGCTAGAATTCTAGCAATGCGTGAGTTTTCAAGGATTAAGCGGCTTCCGCCGTACGTCTTCAACATCACCAACGAGCTGAAGATGGCGGCGCGGCGGCGCGGCGAGGACATCATCGACCTCTCGATGGGCAATCCCGACGGGCCGACGCCGCAGCACATCGTCGACAAGCTGGTCGAGGCGGCGCAGCGCCAGGACACCCATGGATACTCGGTCTCGCGCGGCATTCCCAGGTTGAGAAAAGCAGTGACCGAATGGTACCGGCGGCGCTATGGCGTGGAGCTCGATCCCGACGCCGAGGCGATCGTCACCATCGGCTCGAAGGAGGGCCTCGCGCACCTGATGCTCGCCTGTTTGGAGAGCGGCGACACGGTGCTGGTTCCCAACCCGTCCTACCCGATCCACATCTACGGGGCGATCATCGCCGGTGCCGACATCCGCTCGGTGCGCATGACCCCGGGGGTGGACTTCTTCGCGGAGCTCGAGCGCGCGATCCGCGAGCTCACGCCCAAGCCGAAGATGCTGGTGCTCGGCTTCCCGTCCAATCCCACGGCGCAATGCGTCGATCTGGAGTTTTTCGAAAGGATCGTTTCGCTGGCGCGGCAGCACGACATCCTGGTCGTGCACGATCTCGCCTACGCCGACATCGTGTTCGACGGCTACAAAGCCCCGTCGATCATGCAGGTGCCCGGCGCGCGCGAGGTCGCGGTGGAGTTCTTCACCATGTCGAAGAGCTACAACATGGCGGGCTGGCGCATCGGCTTCATGGTCGGCAACCGCGAGCTGGTGAACGCGCTCGCGCGCATCAAGAGCTACCACGACTACGGCAGCTTCACGCCGATCCAGGTCGCCTCCATCGTCGCGCTCGAAGGGCCGCAGGATTGCGTCGCCTCGGTCAGGGAAACCTACGAGAAAAGAAGAAACGTGATGGTCAAGGGCCTGCACGACATCGGCTGGATGGTCGAGGAGCCCAAGGCCTCGATGTACATCTGGGCGAAGATTCCCGAGTTCTACGCTCACCTGGGCTCCCTCGAGTTCACCAAGCTGCTGATCGAGCACGCGAAGATCGCCGTCTCGCCCGGCATCGGCTTCGGCGACTACGGCGACGACCACGTGCGCATCGCGCTCATCGAGAACGAGCACCGGCTGCGCCAGGCCGTGCGCGGCATCCGCGACATGTTCCGCAAGGACGGGCTCTTAAGAGGAGCCGCTTGAAACCCATCAGGGTGGGCCTGCTCGGCATCGGCACGGTCGGCGGCGGCACCTGGGAAGTCCTCAACCGCAACGCCGGCGAGATCCGCCGCCGCGCCGGGCGGGCCATCACCATCACGCAGGTGGCCGACAAGGCCGCTTCACGAGCAAGGGAAATAACCCAGGGAAAAGCCAAGGTCCTTTCCGACGCCTTCGCCGTCGCGCGCTCGCCCGAGGTCGACATCGTGGTCGAGCTGATCGGCGGCACGAAGGTGGCGAAGGACCTGGTGCTCGAGGCCATCGCCAACGGTAAGCACGTCGTCACCGCCAACAAGGCGCTGCTCGCCACGCACGGCAACCGCATCTTCGCCGCCGCGCAGAAGAAGGGCGTAATGGTGGCCTTCGAGGCGGCGGTGGCGGGCGGGGTGCCGATCATCAAGGCGCTGCGCGAGGGCCTCAGCGCGAATCGCATCGAGTGGATCGCCGGCATCATCAACGGCACCTCGAACTTCATCCTCTCCGAGATGCGCGACAAGGGCCTCGCGTTCGAGGCGGCGCTCGCCGATGCGCAGGCGCGCGGCTACGCCGAGGCCGACCCGACCTTCGACATCGAGGGCGTCGACGCCGCGCACAAGCTCACCATCCTGTCGGCGCTCGCGTTCGGCATTCCGATGCAGCTGAAGAGGTGCTTCAGGGAGGGCATCGGCAAGCTCACCCGGGCCGACATCGGCTACGCGGAGGAGCTCGGCTACCGCATCAAGCTTCTTGGAATAACAAAAAAAAATCAAAAAGGCATCGAGTTGCGCGTTCATCCCACGCTCGTCCCAGAGCGCCGCCTGATCGCCAACGTCGAGGGCGTGATGAACGCGATCCTGGTGAAGGGCGACGCGGTTGGGCCGACGCTCTACTACGGCGCGGGGGCGGGCGCGCTGCCGACCGCGAGCGCGGTGGTGGCGGACCTTATCGACGTGACGCGCCTCATTACCGCCGACCCCGAGCACCGCGTACCGCACCTCGCCTTCCAGCCCGACCAGCTCTCGGATGTCCCGGTCCTGGATGTTTCCGAGATCGAAACCTGCTACTACCTGCGCATGCGGGTCATCGACAAGCCGGGCGTGCTCGCGCGCATCACGCGCATCCTCGCCGAGTCGCGCATCTCGATCGACGCGATGGTGCAGAAGGAGCCCGGCGCGGGCGAGAGCCGGGTCGACATCGTCATGCTCACGCACCTCGCCCTCGAGAAGAACGTCGAGCGGGCGATGGCGAGAATCGAACGGCTGCCCACCGTGGTGGGCAAGGTGACGCGGCTGCGGCTCGAAGCCCTGCTCTAGCGTGGACTACGTCTCGACCCGCGGCGAGGCGCCGCCGCGCCGCTTCAGCGAGATCCTGCTGGAGGGCCTCGCCCCCGACGGCGGGTTGTACGTCCCCGAGAAGCTGGCCCCGGTGAAGCTCGATGAACTGAGGAGCAAATCCTATCCGGACCTCGCCCTCGCCATCCTCTCGCAGTTCATGGACGACGTGCCGGGGCTGGAGGCGCTGGTGCGGCGCACCTACACCGCGCAGGCCTTCGGCTCGACCGAGATCACGCCGCTCACCACCCTCGAGCCGGGCCTGCATCTGCTCAGGCTCTCGAACGGCCCGACGCTCGCCTTCAAGGATATCGCCTTGCAGCTTCTCGGGAACCTTTTCCAGGAGAAGCTGGAAGCGGAAGACCTTTCGCTCAATATCCTGGGCGCCACCTCCGGCGACACCGGCTCCGCGGCCGAGTACGCGCTGCGCGGCAAGAGGCGCATCCAGGTCTTCATGCTCTCGCCGCACGCGCGCATGAGCGCCTTCCAGCGCGCGCAGATGTTCTCGCTGCAGGACGCGAACATCCACAACCTCGCGGTCGAGGGCAGCTTCGACGACTGCCAGGACATGGTGAAGGCGGTCAATGCCGACGCCGCGTTCAAGGCGCGCCACCGCATCGGCGCGGTGAACTCCATCAACTGGGCGCGGGTCGCCGCGCAGGTGGTGTACTACTTCAAGGGCTACTTCGCTGCCACGCAGAAGGACTCGCAGCAGGTGTCCTTCGCCGTGCCCTCGGGCAACTTCGGCAACATCTACGCGGGCCACGTCGCGCGCCGCATGGGCCTGCCCATCCGGCGCCTGATCCTCGCCAGCAACGAGAACGACGTGCTGCATGAATTCTTCCGCACCGGCCGCTACCGTGTGCGCAGGGCGGTCGAGGACACCTCCAGCCCCTCGATGGACATCTCCAAGGCCTCGAACTTCGAGCGCTACGTCTTCGATCTCCTCGGCGGCGACGGCGCGCGCCTGCGCAAGCTGTGGCGCCAGCTCGAGCGCGACGGCGAGTTCGACCTCTCCGCCTTCTCGCGCGAAGTGAAGGCGAGCGGCTTCGTCTCGGGCAAGAGCACGCACGCCGATCGACTTTCGACCATCAGGGAAGTCTCCGGGAAGTACAAGACGGTGATAGATCCCCACACCGCCGACGGCGTGAAGGTGGGCCTCGAGCACCGCGAGCCGCTGGTGCCGCTCGTGTGCCTCGAGACCGCGCTGCCGGTGAAGTTCGCCGACACCATCCGCGCCGCGCTCGGGCGCGACCCGCAGCGCCCCGCGGAGCTGGCGGGCCTCGAGAAGCTGCCGCAGCGTTTCAAGGTCATCCCGAAGGACGTCGCCATGCTCAAGCGCATCATCGAGGCGGCATGAGCGAGAAGAACGTCCTGGGCGGCGAGCTGCGCGCGTGCAGCTACGCGCCGCTCACCGGCTACTTCCGCGACGGCATGTGCGCCACGCAGGCGCACGACGGGGTGGCGCACCTCATCTGCGTGCACGTGACGCAGGAGTTCCTCGATTTCAGCGTGAGCAAGGGCAACGATCTCGTCACGCCGCGCCCGGACCTGCGCTTCCGCGGCCTGAAGCACGGGGAGCGCTGGTGCCTGCACGTGCTGCGCTGGATCGAGGCCTGGGAGGCGGGCGCGGCGCCGCGCGTGATCCTCGAGTCGACGCACGAGAACGTGCTGAACTACGTGCCCCTCTCGGCGCTCAAGCGCTACGCCCTGGATCTGCAGTGACCGGAAGAATCAGGCTCCTGCTTTTCCTCCTCCTGTCGGTTTTCCTGTCGATAACCGCCTGGTGGGCATGGGACCGCGGCCACATTCCGGGAAATCCGCGCGCCATCTCCGCGGCGGCGATGCAGCCGGCGCTGCTGCGCCACCTGATGACCGTGCCGCGCGGGCAGCAGGGCGGCTGCCTCGCGCCGGACCTCGCGCACCCGCGCCCCGAGGTCCAGGGCCAGGAGGGCATCGGCTTGCGCCCGCTGCCCGGCCAGTTCGCCGTCACGCTGCTTGCGCAGGCGCGCGCGCAGGAGCAGGAGCACCGCGCGCGCCAGCTCGCGCAGATGACCTTCCTCGCGCGCCAGGGGTTGTTCGCGGAAGCGGAGGCGACCGTGCTCACCGACGCCGGGCCGCGCGCGGCGCGGCACTATGTGCTCACCTGGAAAGGCTACGCCGAGGGCGGCCCGCAGCAGCACGGCACGCCGTGCTTTCGCATCGGTGAGCCGGCCTTCGAGGCGATCGAGGCGCTCGAGAAGCTGCCGCAGCCGATCGCCGGCATCGAGGCCTGGTCGGTCGCCTACCGCACCGGCGTGCGCGAGGTTCCCGGCTGGGCGGCGGGCGGGGAGGCGCGCGCTCTCTTTCCGGGCCTCAAGACCCGCACCGAGCCGGCGCGCGCCAAGGCGCTGCTCCTGCGCGGCGCCGAGGGCTGGATCTCGCAGGCCGAGGCGCGCCTGCAGCTCCTCGACCCGCGCCAGGGCGTGCCGCCGGCGGCGGCGCGCCACGTCGAGGAGCTGCGCGCGCGCTCTATGGCGCCGGCGCCCGACCTGGCGGCGGCGCGCGCCGCGCTCGAGGAGCATGTCGCGGGCGCCGCCTGGACGCGCCGCGCCGCGGCGGCGTGCCTGCCGGTGCGCCTGCTGCGCGGCGGCGACGAGCGAGGCGTGCCGGCGATGGCGCGCGAAGGCGAGTTCAGCATCACGTACTACGACCTGCCCCGGACGACGCGTCCTGTCTACTCGCGCAGCCTCATGGTCTCGACCCTGCATGCCCTGCACGCCCTGGAGGCGGCGGGGCTCGCGCGGCTGCGCCCGGTCGGCCCGGGCGAGGTGGTCTTCGGCCGGGTGAAGGTGAAGGCGAGCCGCGGCGTGCGCTACAGCGTCTCGCCGGAGGCGCTCGAGGCGCTGGGCGTGGGGCGGGGCAACCCCTGCATCCCCGCCGGAAGGCTGAAGGTCGAGATCGTCTCGCTGCGCGCGACCGGCCCGGGGATGGCGCAGGTCGCGGCGCGCGGCCGGGCGAGCGACGCGCCGGAATGGGCGCTGCGCCTCGCCGCGCACCTGCCCGCGCTCAAGCTGGTGCTCGAGGAGGGCGTGCCGGTGTCCGGCCAGCTCGCGCATTCGGCGCAGGGCTGGCGCTTCGCCGCCCTGATCCCCCACTACCCGGAAGTCCAGTCGCACAGCGTGCCGCCCACCCTGCGCCGGCTCCTGCCGCAGACCGAGGCGGCGCACCCGGTTGTTGCGGCGCCCGCGGTGCTACAGTAACGCCCAGAGGAGGACGTCCATGACAATCCGTGCTGTCACAGGCGCGCTCGCGCTCGCCCTTGCATTCCCCGTACACGCCCAGAAGCTTCCGTCGACCCTGACCTTCACCGCGTACGACACCGGCTCATCCGGGTTCAACATCGCCGTGGCGGTCGGCAAGACCCTGAAGGACAAGCATGGCACCGACGTGCGCGTGTTGCCCGCCGGCAACGACGTCGCGCGCCTCGCGCCGCTCAAGGCGAACCGCGCCCAGGCTTCCGCGATGGGCATCGGCGTGTACTTCGCGCAGGAGGGCGTGTTCGAGTTCGGCGTCAAGGACTGGGGACCGCAGCCGCTGCGCCTCATCCTCGCTTCCAGCGCCTGCAACGCCATTTCGCTCGGGGTCGCGAGGGACACCGGCGTCAAGGAGATCAAGGACCTCAAGGGCAAGCGCATCGGCATGGTGGTCGGCTCGCCCGCGCTCAACCAGAACGCCTTCGCCATCCTCGCCTTCGGCGGCCTGACGCGGAACGACGTGAAGCTGGTCGAGTTCTCCAGCTACGGCGCGATGTGGAAGGGCATCATCAACAACGAGGTGGACGCGGCGATCGCCTCGACCATCTCCGGGCAGGCGAAGGAGGCGGAAGCCTCGCCGCGCGGGCTGCTCTATCCGCCCACCCCGCACGCCGACAAGGCCGGCTGGGAGCGGCTGCACAAGTTCGGGCCCTACTACGCCCCGCACAAGGCGACCTGCGGGGTCGGCATCACCGCGGCGAGCCCAGTCGAGCTGCCGAACTATCCCTATCCGATCTTCACGGCCTACGCGAGCCAGCCGGCCGAGCTCGTCCACAACCTCGCGGCCGCGATGATCAAGGGCTATGACGGCTACAAGGACGGCGCGCCCGGCGCCGACGGCCTGGAGCTCAAGCGCCAGATCCTCGCCTGGGCGCTGCCCTACCACGAGGGCGCGGTGCGCGCGTTCAAGGAGGCCGGCGTGTGGAAGGCGGAGCACGAGACGCACAACCAGGGCCTGCTCAAGCGCCAGCAGACCCTCGCCTCGGCCTGGAGCGCCTATCTCAAGTCGAATCCGCCGGAGGACGCCGCCGCCTTCCGCAAGGGCTGGATGAGCGCCCGCGGCGCGGCGCTCGAGAAGGGCGGCATGGACCCGATCTTCGAGTAGCGTCCCGTGCAAGGCGGCGAGGCGGACGCGATCCGCGTCCGGACTCTCCGCGGCGGCTGGCGCTGGGCCCTCGCCGGCGCCGCCGCGCTCACCATCTTCCTCTGCGTCAACCAGCAGTTCGTCCTGCGCTTCTTCGTCGGCTTCACCCCGCTCAACACCGAGTACTACTACGCGCTGGTGCTGGTGATGCTGCCGTTCGTGTTCGTGCTCTTCCCGGGCAGCCGCCGCGCGCCCGTGGGCAGGGTGCCGTGGACGGATGCGGTGCTTTTCGCCTTGACCGTCGGGGTTTGTCTAGTACTGCTTCTCAACATTCGAAAAGCGGCAGAACTCGGATGGGAATTCGCCGGCGCGCCGCCCATGGTCGTCTGGGCGGGCTATCTCATCTGGGCGCTGCTCATGGAGGGGCTGCGCCGCACCGGCGGCTGGAGCCTGATGCTATCGGTCGCGCCCTTCACGCTCTATCCCCTGTTCGCCGACTCGGCCTGGCTCGGGCCGCTCAAGGGCGCCGAGTCGACCCCGGCGATGGCGAGCGCCTACCACGCGCTCTCGAGCGAGAGCGTGCTCGGCATCCCGCTGCAGGCCTTCGCCGAGACAGTGATCGGCTTTCTGGTCTTCGGCACGGCGCTGATGATGACCGGGGCGGGCAAGTTCTTCATCAACCTCGCCTTCGCGCTCTGCGGCACGTTCCGCGGCGGGGCGGCGAAGGTGTGCATCTTCGCGAGCGCGCTGCTCGGCATGATGTCGGGCAGCATCGTGGCGAACGTGCTCACCGCGGGCACCATGACCATCCCGGTGATGAAGCGCACCGGCTTCACGGCTTCGTACGCCGCGGCGATCGAGGCGTGCGCCTCCACCGGCGCCGTGCTCGCGCCCCCGGTGATGGGCGCCACCGCCTTCGTCATGGCGCAGTTCCTCAACGTCAGCTACGCCGAGGTGGCGCTCGCCGCGGCGCTTCCCGCGGCGCTTTACTACTTCGGCTTGTTCATGCAGGTCGATGCCTACGCGGCGCGCCACGGCCTCAAGGGCCTGCCGCGCGCCGAGCTGCCGTCGCTCCTGACTACGGTGAAAGAGGGCTGGTACTACCTCGCCGTGATCGCGCTGCTCATCTACATGCTGCTGGTGATGAAGCGCGAGAGCCATGCGCCTTTCTTCGCCACCGTGCTGCTGCTCGTGCTGAACCAGCTCTTCAACAGCGAGCGCTGGACGTGGGGCACGCTCATGCGCTTCCTCGAGCTGAACGGCCGCACCTTCGTCGAGCTGGTCGGCATCCTCGCCGGCTGCGGCCTGCTGATCGGCGCCTTCTCGCTCACCGGCGTGATCTCGAGCCTCGCCAACGACATGCTCGCGATCGCCGCGGGGAGCGCGCTGCTGCTCCTCGCCATGGCCGCGGTGACGAGCCTGGTGCTGGGCCTGGGGCTCACCACCACCGCCTGCTACATCTTCCTCGCCATCCTGGTGGGGCCGGCGCTCGAGAAGGCGGGCCTGAACAAGATGGCGGTGCACATGTTCATCTTCTATTGGGGGATGCTCTCCTCGATCACCCCGCCGGTGGCGATCGCCTCGTTCGCCGCCGCCGGCATCGCCGGCGCGCCGCCGATGAAGACCGCCTGGGAATCGATGACCGTGGGCAGCATCATCTACTTCATCCCGTTCTTCTTCGTGCTCAACCCGGCGTTCGTGCTCCAGGGGTCGCTGTGGGAGACGGCCTGGCTCAGCGCCTGCGCCGCGGCGGGCGCGGTCTTCATCTGCGCCGGCCTGCAGGGCTGGCAGCTCGGCGTGGGCAGCCTCGCGGCCGCGGGCGCCCTCGAGCTGCCGCTGCGCATCGCGCTGGCGGCCGGCGGCATCGTGCTCGCCGCCCCGGGCGGCGGCATCATGCCCCTCGGCCACGGCGAGATGGCCGCCTACGCGGCGGCGCTGCTCATTCCGGCGCTCGGCCTCGCGGCGTGGTCGGGGCGAGCCGCGCGCGGTCGAGAATCCCGATCTCGCGTCCCGATACGCTGATCAGGCGCCGGGCGGAAAGCTCGTGCAGGAGCCGCGAGAGCGTCTCCTTCTTCATGCCGAGGAGCGAGGCGATCACGGTCTTGCTCGCCGGCAGCCTGACGCTGCAGGGGCTGCCGCCGTTACCGGAGGGCGCGAGCGAGTCGAGGTAAGCGGCGAGGCGCTGCGCGCCGTGGCGGGAGGCGCTCGCCTCCAGCGCCTCGATGAGCGACAACGCCTCGCTCGCGAGGGTGCGGGCGAAGCGCAGGGCGAGCCGCGCATCCTCGCGCAGCAGCGCGAGCAGCGCCTCGCGCGGCAGCAGCGCCACCGTCGACTCCACCAGCGCCACGACTTCGACCCGCGGCGCGCGGCCAAGGGCGATGCTCGCTTCGCCGAAGCTCCCGCCCGGCCCGAGCAGCGCGATGACGCGCCCGCCTTGCGGCAGCGCGACTTTGAGCATGCCGCGCAGCACGACCAGCAGCCCCGGCAGCGGCTCGCCGGCGCGCACCGGCGCGGCGTTGCGCGGCACGCTGGCCGAGCGCGCCTGGCCGGCGAGCTCGGCAAGGCGCGCGCGGGGGTAGCCGCGGAACATCGGCAGTCCTGCAAGCGCTGCTTCGACCGTGAGGTGCTTCGCCGCCGTAACACGCCTCCCTTGGGGCAGAACGGAGGCCCATCTTCGGCGCGCGCCGCGCGCCGCGTCTTGAGCTATATCAATTGGAATCGGCCTTCTCGGCGAGCGCCGAGAGGGCGGCGCGGTCGAGAATGGCGATCTCGCGGCGCGACAGCCGCAGCACGCCGCGCGCGGCGAGCGAGCGCAGCAGGCGCGAGAGCGTCTCCTTCGACATGCCGAGCTGCGCCGCGGCCAGGGTCTTCGTTCCGGGCAGGCGCACCAGGTATTGTCCGTTGCCGGCGACGGGCTCGGCGACCGAGTCGAGATACGAGGCGAGCCGCTGCGCCCCGCGCCGCGGGCCGCTGCCGTGCAACTCTTCCAGCAGGCGCAGGTGGCGCTCGGCGAGCGTGAGCACGGCGCCGCGCGCGAGGCGCGCATCGCGCTCGATCAGGGCGAATACCGCGGCCGCGGGGATCACCACCAGCTTGCAGCTCGCCAGCGCGACCGGCTCGAAAGGGGCTGCCCTGCCCAGCAACGCGGCGGACTCGCCGAAGCTCTCCCCGGCCGCGACGACTCGCACCACGCGCTCGCTGCTGCCGTTGGCCGGGATGCGCAGCTTGAGCGTGCCGTAGGCGACCGCGACCACCCCTGGAAGCCGCTCGCCCATGCGCACCAGGGAGCTGCCGCGGGGCAGGGGCAGCGCCCAGCACTGCGCCGCCACGTCCGCGCGCTGCGCCGGCGTAGCGCCCCAGAGGAGCTTCAGGTTGCCGATCGCCGCTTCGATCAGGCGCTGGTCGCGGGACATGAACCAAGCGTGGTTCTTTTGCAGCGCGGCATATTGATCGATGTCAACAGTTCAGCCAGCCGGTCCTTGCGCTTGATCTAGATCAAACCTCACATGGGTATCCGGGCGCTCAATGTCGAGCGACAAGCAGGAAAAAGACAGGGAAGGGAGACATGAAACTCGCGATCGCAAGCCTTGCCGGCGTCTGCCTCGGGCTCGCGGCTGCCGCCGCGCAGGCCCAGGACGTGTCCGCGGCCGAAGCGCTGATGAAGAAGAGCGGCTGCCTGAAATGCCACTCGGTCTCCGCGAAGAAGGAAGGCCCCCCCTTCAAGGAAACCGCCGCCAAGTACAAGGGCAAGGCCGACGCCGAGGCCGCCCTGTTCAAGCACCTCACCACCAATCCCAAGGTCAAGGTCGACGGCAAGGAAGAGCTGCACGACAACCTCAAGACCAAGAACGAAGCCGACGTCAAGAACGTCGTCAAGTACATCCTGACCCGCTAGGAACCCCGACATGATCCGCCAGAGGTGGCAGCGACTGCGAGAGCGTTGCGCCACCTGTTCGCGCGTCACGCTGGGCCTGGGCATCATCCTGCTCACCATGTTCATCGGCGGCACGCTGCTCGCCGCCGGCGCCGCCGGACTCGCGTGGACCAACACCGAGGGCTTCTGCATCGGCTGCCACGAGATGCGCGAGAACGTCTACGCCGAGTTCAAGGACACCATCCACGACAAGAACCGCTCCGGCGTGCGCGCGGTGTGCTCCGACTGCCACGTGCCGCGCGAGCCGATCCCGATGCTCAAGCGCAAGGTCGCCGCGACCTTCGAGATCTGGGGAAAGATCACCGGCAAGATCGACACCAAGGAAAAGTTCGA
>CBDDRQ010000119.1:0-4177 GCA_965233125.1 uncultured bacterium | reverse complement strand
CTGCTCGGCGGCGCGCACGTCGGGCCGGCGCTCGAGGAGCGCCGAAGGCAACCCGGCCGGCGGGGTGGGCGGCACGGGAAGCGCGAAGAGGTCGGCCGGAGCGAGCTTCAAGTCGAGCCGCCCGGCGAGCTGCGCGAGCTGCCGCTCGACGAGGGCGCGCTGGCGAACCGCCTCCCGGCGCTGCACCAGCGCGTCGGCGAGCGCGCCTTGGGCCTGGTACACGTCGAGCTCGGAGGCGAGCCCCGCGTCGAGCCGCGCGGTCGCGATGTCGAGCGAGTCGCGCCGCGCCCGGATTGTCTGCCCGAGCACGTCGATCTGCGCGTCGAGCGAGCGCAGGGCGAAGTAGCTCTGCGCCACCGCGCTCGCGAGCGTCTGCTCGACCACGTCGCGCGCGTAGCGCGTGCCGAGGAGCCCCGCGCGGGCGGCCTCGTCGGTGCGCCGCAGGCGGCCCCAGAAGTCGATCTCGAAGGCGGTGGACGCCAGAAGCTCGCTGTCCGATCGCGTTCGCGGCGCCCCCGCGGACGGCGGCGGCGAGGTGCGCGTGCTGACGCGGGTGCGGGCATGCGAGACGCTGCCGGAAATCTCCGGATAGAACGCCGCGCGCGCCTCGCGCACCAGCGCCTCGGCTTCCTCGACCTGGGCGACGGCGAGCCGAAGATCCGCGTTGCTGGCGCGCGTGGCGGCAACCAGGTCCTCGAGCGTCGCGTCCGCGTAGAGCTTCCACCACTCGCCGGGCACTGCGGCACCCGCCTCTGCCGGCGCGGCGGGTGCGGGGTAGCTCGCCGGCAGCTCGATCGCGGGACGCTTGTAGTCCGGCCCGACCGCGGTGCATCCCGCGAGCGCCGCGCAGAGCGCGATGCACGGCAGCGACGCCTGCTTCATTTTCCGCCCCCTCCGGGGGCGGGCTCTGCCGCCGGCTCGGCCGGGCGCGTTTCCTCGTGCCGCGGCTTGCGCCGGCGGCTCACCAGCACGAAGAAGAGCGGCACGAAGATGGTGGCGAGGAAGGTCGCGGCGAGCATCCCGCCGACGACGCCGGTGCCCATGGAGCGCCGCGCCGCAGCGCCCGCGCCGGTCGCGAGCATGAGCGGCAGCACGCCGAAAATGAAGGCGATGGAGGTCATGATGATCGGCCTGAAGCGAAGCCGCGCGGCGTGCACGGCCGCCTCGATCGCCGACTTGCCTTCGAGGAAGCCCTGCTGCGCGAACTCCACGATGAGGATGGCGTTCTTGGCCGCAAGGCCGATCAGCACCACCAGCCCGATCTGGAAGTAGATGTCGTTTTCCAGGCCGCGCAGCGAAACGGAGCCGAGCGCACCGAACACCGCGAAGGGCACCGCCAGCACGACCGCGAAAGGCAGAAGCCAGCGCTCGTAGAGCGCCGCGAGGATGAGGAACACCACGACGATGGCGAGCGAGAACGCCACCACCGAGGCGCGGCCGGTGCGCTTCTCCTGGAAGGCCTGGCCGCTCCACGCGAGCGTGTAGCCTTCGGGCAGCGCCCGCGCCGCGACCTCCTCGACGGCGCGGATGGCGTCGCCCGAGGACACGCCCGGGGCGCCGCTGCCCAGCACCTTCGCGGCAAGAAAGCCGTTGAAGCGTTCGAGCTGCTCCGGGCCCAGCGTGTTCGAGATCTGCAGCAGCACGTTGAGCGGCAGCATTTCGCCGCTAGTGGTGGAGCGCACGTATACGCGCCCCAGGTCCTCCGGGGCGGCGCGATAATTCGCGTCCGCCTGCATCTGCACGCGGTAGGTGCGGCCGGATTTGTTGAAATCGTTCACGTAAAGCGCGCCGATGGTGCTCTGCAGCGCGTCGAAGACGCTCGGCACCGGAACGCCGAGCGAGATCGCCTTCTCGCGATCGACCTCGACGCGCAGTTGCGGCGTCGAGGGGCGGAAGAACGAGTTGATGCCGGTGAGCCGCGGGTCGCGCGAAAGCGCCTCCATGAGCTCGCGCATGACGGAGTAAAGCCGGGCCGCGTCCGCTTCTCCGCGCGCCTGGAGGTACAGCTCGAAGCCTCCCGCGGTGCCCAGGCCGCGGATCGCCGGCGGGTTGAAGGCGAGGACGAGCCCCTCGCGCAGCGCGGCGCCGCGCGCAATAAGGTCGCGCGCCACGCCCGGCGCCGGCATGTCGGCGCGCTCGCCCCAGTCCTTGAGCGGCAGGAATAACGTCGCCGCGTTCGTCCGGTTTCCGCCGCCGATGAGGTCGAAGCCGTTGATGACGAGGGCGTGCTGCACGCCGGCGTGCTCGCGGGCCACGGCGCTCGCCTGCTCGCTCATGCGGCGCGTGCGCTCGAGCGTCGCGCCGTCGGGGAGCTGCACCGCGCCATAGAGGTATCCCTGGTCCTCCGAGGGCACGAAGCTCCCCGGAACCCGGGCAAAGAGCACCGCCGTGGCCGCGACGCCGCCGAGGAAGAGCGCGATGGAAACCCGGCGGTGGCGCAGCGAAGCTTCCACCAGGTAAGCGAAGCGCCCGCGCAGCCACTCGAAGCCGCGGTTGAAGGGAGCGAACAGCCGCGAGTCGTGCTCGGCGCGCTTCAGCAGGAGGGCGCAAAGCGCCGGGGTCAGCGTCAGCGCGATGAACCCCGAGATCACCACGGCGACTGCCACGGTGACCGCGAACTGCCGGTAGAGCTGTCCGGCGATGCCGCCGAGGAACGCGACCGGCACGAACACCGCGCAGAGCACGAGCACGATGGCGATGACCGCGCCCGAGACCTCTTCCATGGCCTCCAGCGCGGCTTCGTAGGGACGCATGCCCTCCTCGCGCATCAGCCGCTCGACGTTCTCGAGCACGATGATCGCGTCGTCGACCACGATGCCGATCACCAGCACAAGGGCGAACAACGTAAGCGTATTGATCGAGAACCCGGCAAGCCACAAGCCGGCGAAAGCACCGATCAGCGACACCGGCACCGCGATCATCGGGATGAGCGTGGCGCGCCAGGTCTGCAGGAACACGAAGACTACGGCGAGCACGAGCAGTCCCGCCTCGAAGATCGTCTTGGTCACCTCCGTGATCGAGGCGTCGACGAAGCGCGTGGTGTCGAACGGAATCCCGTAGCCGACGCCGTCGGGGAAGCCGCGCTTGAGCTCGGCCATCTTGGCGCGCACCAGCTCGGCGAGCTCCAGGGCGTTGGCGCCGGGCTGCGGATACACGGCGACGCCGATCGTCGGCTGGCCGTCGAGGGTGTTGGAGGTGTCGTAGTTCATGGCGCCGAGCTCGACGCGGCCGATGTCCTTCAGGCGCAGCACCCCGGCCTCGCCCTTCGCGCGCACCACGATGTCGCCGAACTGCCCGGGCTCGAGCAGCCTCCCGGTCGCCGTCACCGTATAGACCACGCTCTGCCCGGCCGGCGCGGGCTCGTCGCCGATGCGCCCCGCGGCGTACTGCGCGTTCTGCCCGCGCAGCGCCGCCGCGACATCCGAAGGCGTGACGCCCAGGCGCGCCATGCGCTCGGGATTGAGCCACACGCGCATGGAATAGTCCCGCGCGCCGAACACCGTGACGTCCGAGACTCCGGGGATGCGCTTGAGCTCGTCCACCACGTTGAGCGTGGCGTAATTCGAGAGGTAAAGCGTGTCGCGCGTGTCGTTCGGCGACAGGAGCGAGACCACGAGCAGGATGTCGAAGGAACGCTTTTGCACCAGCACGCCGTTCCTGCGCACCTCGTCGGGCAGCCGCGGCAGCGCGATCTGCACGCGGTTGTTGACGTTGAAGACGGCCTGGTCGACGTCCGTGCCGGGCTCGAAGGTCAGCGTGATCCTGAGCGCGCCGTTGGAGGATGAGGAGGAGCTGAAGTAATTGAGGCCTTCCACGCCGGAGAGCTGCTCCTCGATAGGCGCGGCGACCGTCTTCGCCACCGTGTCGGCGCTCGCTCCCGGGTAGGTGGTGCTGACGGACACCGTCGGCGGCGAGATCTCCGGGTACTGGGCGACCGGCAGGAGAAAGGCCGACACGAGGCCGGCCATGACGATGATGATCGCGACCACGCCGGCGAAGACGGGCCGGTTGATGAAGAAGCGCGAGAGCATGTCAGCCCGCTTTCTGCGCCGGCGCGGCCGGCGGCTTCATCTGCACCAGCGCTCCGGGTCTGAGGCGCACCAGGTTGTCCACGATTACCCGGTCGCCGGCCTTCAAGCCCTCGAGCACCACCCAGTCTTTGCCCATCCACTCGCCG
>CBDDRQ010000118.1:0-3443 GCA_965233125.1 uncultured bacterium | reverse complement strand
GCGCGTCGAGCCGGAGGAGCGCGGCTACGCGCTCTTGGTTGCGGATACCGGCCGCGGCATCCGCGAGGAGGATCAGGCGCGCGTGTTCGAGGAGTTCTACCAGGTCGACAATCCCGAGCGCGACCGCACCAAGGGCCTGGGCCTGGGCCTCGCCATCGTGCGGCGGCTCGCCGACCTGCTGCAGATCCGCGCCGAGATGACCTCGGGGCCCGGGCAGGGCACGAGCTTCCGGCTGCTCCTCGCCGAGGCCGGGCACGGCGTGCGCCTTGCCGTCGAGGCGCCGGCCGAGCAGGCGCCGCCGATCGCCGCGCACGTGCTGGTCGTGGACGACGAGTCCGGCGTACGGCTGGGCATGAAGGCGCTGCTGGAAGGCATGGGCTGCCGCGCCACGCTCACCGACGGCACCGCACACGCCGTCGCCGCGGCACGCGCTTCGCGGCCCGACGTCGTGCTCGCCGACCTGCGGCTGCGCGGCACCGACAACGGCATCGCCGCCGTCCTCGCCATCCGCGCCCTCTATCCGGGGGTGCCGGCGATCCTGGTGAGCGGGGAGATCCAGCCCGAGCGGCTGCGCGAGGCCGAGGAGGCCGGCATCGCGCTGCTGCACAAGCCCGTTCCGGTAGAGACATTGAAGCGGGCGATCGCGGAGGCAGTCGAGGCTTAACAGGGGGAGGGGACTCCGATGCCAGCCGGCATGGAGACTGGCGAAGTCGGCAAGACTGCGTGGCTCTCGGAGGGCTTCGAGGAGCTGCTCGTTGAGCTCGAGAAGCCCGAGAAACGAGGCTTTGCATTCGACGTCGTCATCGTCGGCAGCGGCTACGGCGGCGCGATCGCCGCACGGGAGCTCGCCGGCTGCATTCCCGAGGGGCAGAACCGGCCGATCTCGGTTTGCGTGCTGGAGCGGGGCAGGGAATATCTTTCCGGCATGTTCCCGGCGCGGTTCGCCGAGCTGCCGTTGCACGTGCGGTTCAGCACGCCCGGCGATCCGACGCCGCAAGGCCGCCGCGACGGCCTGTTCGACTTCCGGCTCGGCGAAGACGTAAGCGCCCTCCTCGCCAACGGGCTGGGGGGCGGATCGCTCATCAACGCCGGCGTGATGGAGGAACCGGCGCCGGCGATGCTGCGCGGCTGGCCCGAGGATTTGCGCGAGGAGCTGCTCGGCACCTACCTCGACCGCGCGAAAGCGATGCTCGGAGCGAAGGGCCGCAGCATCCGCGATCCCCTCAAGCCGGATCCCCAGAAGCTGCGTGCCTTCGAGAGTCTCGCCCCAGGGCAGGTGCGCCCGGCCGCGCTCAGCATCGGTCTCAAGAGGGAGCGCAACGATGCGGGCGTGAACCTGCAGGCGTGCAAGCGCTGTGGCGATTGCGCCACCGGCTGCAACCACGGCTCGAAGAACTCGCTCGACGCGAACCTGCTCGCGCAGGCGAAAGCTGCCGGCGCCGAGATTTACACCGGCGCCACGGTGCTCAGGCTTGGCCGCGATCCAGACGGCACCTGGCTGCTCTACACGGTGCACACCGATGGCGCGCTGCGCAAGCGTCAGGGTGCACCGAAGCCGCTTCGCGCGCGCAAGGTAATCATCGCCGCGGGTACCTATGGCTCGACCGAGCTGCTCCTGCGTGCACGGAAGGATGGCCTGCCGATCCCGCCGCGACGGCTGGGCGCGAAGTTCTCCACCAATGGCGACGCCATCGCCGCCATCTACGACCATCCGATGGAGGCGAACGCCGTCGCCGACGAGGCGACGGCCGCTAAGGACCGCCACATCGGCCCGACCATCACGGGCATGCTCGACCTGCGCGGGCAGTGGCCGCTGCACGACTGCGTCATCCAGGAGATCGCGATCCCGGGTCCGATACGCAGGGTGTTCGAGGAGACGATCACCACCGCGAAGGTGCTGCACGAGCTGGCGAAATGGGACCGGGAGGAGCACGCAACAAGCGCGCCGCGCCAGGACCCGTGCGCGGTCGATGCGGAAGCAATTCATCGCACGTCGGTGTTCGTCATGATGGGCGACGATGGCGCCGGGGGCTTCCTCACGGCGGCGGCCGACGGCTCCGACCTCTGTGACGGCTCAGTGAAGGTGGCATGGCGCGGCATCAAGCAACACCCGGTCTTCGAGCGGCAGCTCAAGGCGCTCGAGCATCTCGCCGCGCTCGGCGGTGGGCGCTCGCGCGTCCTGCCCAACCCGTTGTGGCAGCTCCTGCCGAGCTCGATGCAGTTCCTCATCGATGGGCAGCGCGGCCCCGCCCTCACGGTACACCCGCTGGGCGGCTGCCCTATCGGTGCCACGGCGGCGGAGGGCGTCGTCAACCACCTCGGCCAAGTCTTCGACGCCTCGGACCCCGGCGGCCGGCGCGTCCTGGAAGACCTCGTGGTGCTCGACGGATCGATCGTGCCGAACGCGCTCGGCATCAACCCGGCGCTGACCATTGCGGCGCTCGCGCTGCGCGCGGTCGAGCGGCTGCGCGGGACGTGGCAGCTCGGGGCGCCGCCGAAGGCAATGCCGGCCACGCCGGACCGCCCGCTCTTCCGGCTGCCGGTCGATCCGCCGCCGGCGCGCCCGACCGAGATTCAGATCGTCGAGCGCATGCACGGGGATGCGATCCTGCGCGGCGTCGATGGCCGCGCGGTGGACTGCAAGGTCGAGATCACTCTGGAGTTCGAGAAGCGCTCGCTCGCTGAGTTTCTCCTGCCGCCAGCCCACCGCGAGCCGGTGCCGATGATGCGCACGCTGCACGTGCGCAAGGGCGAGTTGCGGATTTTCCGCAAACCGCAGTGGGAGGCATGGCGCTTGGGCGGCGAGTCCGAGGAGCGCCTGGAGGCGATCGTGCAGGCGCGCGCGCCCCTTTCCGGCACGCTGAGGCTCCTGCACCGCGAGCCGAGCACCTTCTGGCAAAGGACGCGCCGCGGCCTGGGCGCCTGGTTCTGCAACCGCGGCGCGCGCGACATCTGGCAGGGGATATTCCCCGGCGTGCGGCGCGAGCGCTCGACCGGCTTCCTGCGCACGCTCGCTTCGCTGCACAAGCGCGTCCACGGCGCCATCGCGCTCGCATCGCGCGCCGGCGAAGTGCGCCTCCTCGAGTACTGTCTGCCGCTGCTTGGCGATGCATGGCGCAGCAAGGACTGCCCGCTCGACACGAACGACTTTCGCGCCGGCGCCACCGTCGACGGCGTCAAGCGGCTCACCTATGGGCGGCGCTCGAATCCGTGGCGGCAGCTCATGCGCCTGCACGTGACCCGGCTGCCGGGGCTGGCCAAGGGCGAGCCGGTCCTCGACCTCGACCAGAAGTACCTTGCTCGCGTCGGCGTGCCGCTCTTCAAGGTCGTCGGCCAGAACGACCAGGTCAGCGCGCTGGCCGACGTCGGCGCCTTCCTCGCCTACTTCCTGCGGCTGCTGCTCAACATCCACGTCTGGAGCTTCCGCAGGCCGGAGCTGCCGC
>CBDDRQ010000117.1:0-2908 GCA_965233125.1 uncultured bacterium | reverse complement strand
GCCTACGACGAGAAGTCGGACAGCCTGGTCAAGCAGCCGGTGACGTTCCTCTACTTCGCCTGCGACCGGGCCGACGAGCGGGATTACCGCAAGGTCTTCGGCCTGTCGCAGCGCGAGTTCGAGCTGGTGCGCGAGTGGGAGCCCGAGGAGCGGCTGGCGCTCGTAAAGCACGGCAACGACAGCGTCGTGGTCCGCACCGCGCTCGACTCGCCGGAGCTAATGCGCTTCCTGCCCGTGCTCTCCGGCAACGAGGGCAACGTGCGACGGATGCGAGAAATCATCCGCCGGGTAGGAAGCACGGACCCTGAAGCCTGGCTGCCAATTTTCATGGAGGGAGGGAAGTGAGAACCCAACGAACCGCATTCTTCGCTGCCGCCTGTTTTTTGGTGGGGAGCGCGACGGCACAGGTGGCCGTGATCGACGCCTCGAACCTGCAGCAGAGCATCCAGCAATACCAGCAGATGGTCGAGCAGGTGAGGCAGATGAAGGCGCAGGTCGATCAGCTCAGAAGCCAGTACGAGGCGATCACCGGAAGCTATGGCGTGGGCGCAATCCTGCAAAACGAGGCGCTCGCGGCGCAGAACATCGTCCCGGGCTCGTGGCACGACATCGTGAAGCTCCAGCAGGCCGGGGCCTACAAGGCCAAGATGGATTACTACGAGGGCCTCATGAAGGCCGTCGACCCGACGCTGCTCGAGACGGGCAAGAGCCGCAGCACTGGCGCCTACAAGCTGAGCTATGACAACACGCGCGCCGCGTTCGCGGTGACCGATGCGACCTACGACGCGGTCGACGTCCACCGCAGGAACATCGAGCAGCTCATCCGCCGCATCGACGCCACGCGGAACATCAAGGAGGCCACCGACCTCAACAGCCGGCTCATTTCCGAGAACGGCATGCTGCAGATCGCCATCGCCCGCCTTGCGGCAGTCCAGGGGAATCTGAGCGCGAGCGCCCAGAACGACCGACTGCAGAGCCATGCCACCCGGACTGAAATGCTGCGTTTCGACCTGAACTACGAATACAAGGTGCGCCGTCCATGAAGCTGACATCCGCTGTTCTCCTTGCGCTCGCGCTGCTCGCCGGCTGCGCGGCGCCGACCACCCTCAAGTCGCCATGCGCGGGCGCCCAGGGATCGCCATGTGATCGCACGCCGATAGGGGTCACGGCATGAGCTGGAGGTGCTTCGTTGGCCTGACGGCCCTGGGGTTGGCTGCCTGCGGACAGCCCGCAAACCCCTTGCTCAGCGCATCGGGCGGCCAGTTCGGCCGGCTGATCGAGCCGAAGAACGCCTTTTCGCCTTCATGCGCCGCCGCGCTCTACGAGCCGGAGTTCTATATCAAGCAGCACAACGGGCTGAGGTTCTCGGCCGCCGGGAAGATCACGGCGGTCAGCGAAGAGCACAGGGCGCAATGCGCCGCCGAGCGGCAAGCCCGGGCTGCCGAAGCCGGCATAGGGGACGTGACACACGCCCATCTGGCCGACGAAGCGGTGCGCCAGCGTTACCTCGCGATGCGGAAGGGCTGACGGTGGGATTGCCAACCACAGTGCTGACCGTGACCGAAGACGTCGCCGCCGGGTTCGTCGGCCAGGTGTTCGGGCCGGTGGCGAACGCGGTCAGCACACCGCTCTGGGCTGCCGTGACGCTCTTCGTCGTGCTGTACGGCTATCTCGTCATGACGGGCCAGGTCCAGCACCTGTACACGACCGCGATCCGCGCGATCTTCCTTATCGGCTTCGTCACCTATACCGCGCTGAACTGGGATTGGTTCAGCTACCTGTACGACCTTTTCACCCGGACCCCGGACCTTTTCACCGGCGCGTTATCGCTCGGCCGCGATGCCAGGTCGTCGCTGGACGAGCTCTACGACCGAGGAATGGACACCGCCTTTGCCATATGGTCGCGCTCCGGCTGGGACTTCGCGCTGTGGGGCCTGGGCGCCGCGGTTTTCGGCGTGACCCTCTGGCTCATTGGATTCGCGGTATTCCTGCTGCTGCTGGCAAAGCTGCTGGTGGCGGTGACGCTCGGCCTGGGTCCCATCTTCGTCGCGTTCTGCCTGTTCGATGCGACGCGCCAGTGGTTCAAGAACTGGATCGGATCGCTCGTCACGTTGGTGATCTTCCAGCTCGTCATCTACGCCTCGCTCGGACTCGGCTACGCGATCTACCAGGCTGTGGTACCCGAGGGGCAGCTCTATACGGCGAACGCCATCGATCCGACGCAGTTGCAGGGCAGGGTGCTGCCGCTGCTGCTCATCTTCCTCGCGCTGCTTTTCGTCCTGCGCAAGGCCGACGGGCACGCGCAGTCGCTCGTCGGCTCGATGACCTATGTCAGCGACGCGATGGGGCACGCCATGCGCTCGGCGCGACGCGAGGTGGGCGCCCTAAGCCGGCACGGCCCGCGCGTGCGCCCGGCGAGGTCATAACAATGGAGAACGGAATGCCGGAAGCAGTCATGCCCGCACCAACGCTCGTCGCGGATGAGGGCGCGAAGGAATGGGAGTACCGCACGCACGCGGCCATCGAGATCGAGCGTAATCGCTGGTTTGTCGCCGCGATCGCCATGGCGTTGGTCGCCGCGGCTGCCGTGGCGGCGGTTGCCGTGCTGCTGCCGCTCGAGAAACTTGTGCCGCTCGCCGTCACTGTCGACTCGCGCACCGGTCTGGTGACCTCGGTCGAGTACGGAAGAAGCGCGACGGAGCTGACGCAGAAGGAAGCGATCCAGGTCAGCGACGTGGCCAAGTACGTCATCGCGCGCGAGACCTATGATCCGCTCGACCTCGCGACGAACGCGAAGCTGGTGCGCGTCATGTCCGACGGCGGAGTGTGGGGGCAGTACGAGGAAGAAGCCTCGCAGTACAACGAGGCGAGCCCCATGAAGCGCTACGGGATGAAGATCCGCCGGCGC
>CBDDRQ010000116.1:0-6112 GCA_965233125.1 uncultured bacterium | reverse complement strand
CGAGCCGCTGGTGATCGCGGGCATCGCCGGCGACCAGCAGGCGGCGCTCTTCGGCCAGGCCTGCCATTCCGCCGGCATGGCGAAGAACACCTACGGCACCGGCTGCTTCATGCTGCTGCACACCGGCGAGCAGGCGATCGATTCCGCGCACGGCCTCGTCGCCACTTCCTGCGCGCAGACCAGCAACCGCAAGGAGTACGCGCTCGAGGGCAGCGTCTTCATCGCCGGCGCAGTCGTCCAATGGCTGCGCGACGAGCTTGGATTCTTCACCAATTCAAAAGAAATTGAATTTCTCGCCGCCACCGTTCTCGACTCCGGCGGCGTGGTCGTGGTGCCCGCCTTCACCGGCCTGGGCGCGCCCTACTGGGACCCCAAGGCCCGCGGCGCGCTGGTCGGCCTGACGCGCGGCACCTCGAAAGCGCATATCGCGCGCGCCGCGCTGGAGTCGATCGCCTTCCAGAGCGCCGACGTGCTGGAGGCGATGCAGAAGGACGCGGGCGAGGCGCTGAAGGAGCTGCGCGTCGACGGCGGCGCGGCGGCGAACGACCTGATGATGCAGTTCCAGGCCGACATCCTCGGGGTTCCGGTGGTGCGCCCGCGCGTGCTCGAGACCACGGCGCTGGGCGCCGCGTACCTCGCCGGCCTCACCGTCAACCTGTGGAAGTCCCGCGAGGAGCTCGCCTCGCACTGGCAGGCCGAGCGCCGCTTCACGCCGCAGATGACGCCGCAGAAGCGCGAAGAGCTGATGCTGCGCTGGCGCGACGCGGTGAGCCGCTCCAGAAACTGGGCATAGGTGAAGATCGCCACCTGGAACGTCAACGGCATCCGCGCGCGCCAGGCGCAGTTCTGCGAGTGGGTGGCGCGCGAGCGGCCCGACGTGGTGTGCCTGCAGGAGCTCAAGGCGGAAGCCGCGCAGGTGCCCGAGACCTGCCGGCTCATGGACTACCACGCCTTCTGGCACGGCATGCGCGCTTATTCAGGGGTTTCTTTACACATCCGCAAAGACAGTTTCGAGGCCGAGCCCGCGTACAGCCACCCCGAGTTCGACATGGAAGCGCGCATCGTGCAGGCGCAGGTCGGCAACCTCGTGCTCGCCTCGGTCTACGTGCCCAACGGCAACAAGAACTATCCGGCGAAAGTCGACTTCATGCGGCGCCTCGCCGCCTGGGCGAAGCGCGTGCACGACGACGGCGGCGAGCTCGTGCTCTGCGGCGACATCAACATCACCCGCACGGAGATGGACGTGCATCCGCGCGAGCGCCGGCCCGGCATCATCGGCCAGCTCCCCGAGGAGCGCGAGCTCTTCGAGCAGCTCCTCGGCGGGCACCTCGTCGACGTCGGCCGCAAGCTCGAGCCCGACAACGCGAGCTACTTCACCTGGTGGGCGCCGTGGCGCAATATGCGCCAGAGGAACATCGGCTGGCGCCTGGACTACATCCTCGCCTCGCCCTCGATCGCCGCGCGCGCCGTGAGCTGCCCCGTGCTCGCCGAGGTCGGCACGAGCGACCACGCGCCGGTGATGATGACCACGTCCTGACTAGCGCGTGAGCCAGCCGCGCGCGCGGATGGTGAGCGCGGCGTAGGGGAAGATCCAGGTGAGCGCGAAGAAGGAGAAGTAGCCGTAGAGGATGCCGTAGGCGAAGTCCCAGGAGCGCTCGCTCCGCAGGTAGTACAGCGCGTAGAGGGTCGAGACCACCATGATCGCGAGCAGCATGCGCACGATCGACGAGGGGTCGTGCACCGCGTTCACGAGCCAGAGCGCGATCGAGAGATAGGCGATCGGGAAGCGCAGGTTGGTGACGGCGGTCTCGTAGATCGCCGTCGCGCGGTAGAGCAGCGGCCGCTTCCACACCACGCGCGCGAAGCGGAATTCCTCGCGGATGTAGCTGCGGTCCCAGCGCAGGTACATCTTGCACAGCTTCACGTAGGTCTCGGGCACCACGGTATGCACCACCGCGCTGCGCTGGTACAGCGTGTCGTAGCCCGCGTCCAGGACGAGGTTGGTGAGCGCGCGGTCCTCGCCGTAGGTGCAGGGCACGCCGAGGAAGGTCTGGCCCTCCCAGCGATCGAGCGCGCCGCGCACCACCGCCAGGCGGTAGGCCGAGAGCGCACCGGGGCAGCAGTACACGGTGCGGAACATCGACTGCGCGCTGCGCAGGAAGTCGAACGACAGGACGAAGCGCACGTGCAGCATGCGCGGGATCAGCCCGGCGTCGCGGTTGTGGACGACGACTTTCCCGGCGACCGCGCCCACGCGCGGGTCGCGGAACGGGCCGGCGATCGCGGCGAGCGTCTGGCGCTCGATCACGCTGTCGGAGTCCACCGTCACCACGATCTCGCCGCGCGCGCGGCGGAAGCCCTCGGCGAGCGCGCCGCGCTTGCCGCGGTTCCGCGGCAGGCGGATGGCGGTGACCAGGTCCGGGAAGCGCCGCGCCGCGCGCTCGATGTAGCGCCAGGTATCGTCGCTGCTGCCGTCGTCGATGGCGATGATCTCGAGCCGCTCGCGCGGGTAGTCGGCGGCGGCGATCGAGGCGATCGCGTGCTCGACCATCTCGCCCTCGTTGTAGGCCGGGACGATCACCGAGAGCTGCGGGGCGTCCTCGGGCGCGGCGGGCGCGAAGGGCCGGTAGCCCAGCCACAGCAGCGTGCGCACGAGCAGCAGCAGCATGCCCATCGAGATCCAGATCACCGTCGGGCGCAGCCACAGCAGGTGCCAGTCGTCGCGCACCGCGATGGCGAAGAGCGGCTGGAGCAGCGTGGTGGCGAACGCCGCGTACGCGAGGGCGAGCATTCCCGCGAAGATCGACGCAACGAGGAGCCGGTCCCAGAGATCCCGCGGCGGCGCTGCGGGCAGTACTTCTGCTGCGACTTTCGAAGACACGGCGCGATATTAAGCATGGCGTCATGCCGCTCGTTCGCGATTGCCGACCGTGCGTCGGCCACAACGGCGTCAGCTAGAGGGGATGTTCTGCGCCCCGCGCGGGTATGCCCCCGGAACGGTGGAGGAAACGATGGGAAAAGCGTCGGCTGGTAGCCCGGGCGCGCTAGGGCGCAGCGACGGTGATCGCGCCGTCGATCTTGAGCGTCACGCCGGCGATGCTGCGCCCGTCCTCCGAGGCGAGGAAGACCGCCGCCGCGGCGATGTCCTCCACGGTGGCGAGGCGCCGCAGCGGCGTGCGCGCGCGGCGCGCCTCCCAGCCGGCGGCGTCGATGACGCTGTTCGCGCCGGGCGTCGACACCGGGCCCGGCGCGAGCGCGTTGACGCGGATGCCGTGCGGCGCGAGCTCCACCGCCTGCTGGCGGGTGAAGGTATCGATCGCGCCCTTGATGGCGCTGTAGACCGCGGCGTTCTTGATGCCGAAGGAGACCGCCACCGACGAGAGATTGAGGATCGAGCCGCCGCCGCGCGCGATAAGGTGCGCCGTGGCGGCCTGCGTGCACCAGAACACGCCCTTGAGGCCGACGTCGAGCATGCGGTGGATCTTGTCCTCCGGCATGTCGACGAGCGGCGCATAGTGGAAGTACACCGCGTTGTTGACGAGGATGTCGAGTCCTCCCGCCGCGGCGACGAAGCGCTGCATCGCGTCGAAGACCGCCTTGCGGTCCGACACGTCGCACTCGTAAGGCGCCTTGCCGCCGATGTCGACGCGCGCCACCGTGGCGCCTTCGCGCTCCAGCGCATCGGCGATGGCGCGGCCGATGCCGCCGCCCGCGCCGGTGACGAAAGCCGCCTTGCCCTGCAGACGTCCCATCGCTTGCTCCTCCCGCGTTCGGCCGGATTGTATGACGCCGCGCCGAACAATTCGTTGGACGGCGCGGTCCAATGCGCGTATAACTAGGCGGGCAGGATTCTCAAGCAGCGACTAGGCTGTTCAGACAGTAGCGGTTCGTACCGTCCCTCATCCGTCCGTTCTCTCCTTGATTCTCCGCAGGCCGCGCCCATTGCGGGCACGCCTCATCACCAACGAAATCAAGGAACGAACATGAGCACAGGCACGGTCAAGTGGTTCAACGACGCGAAGGGCTTCGGCTTCATCACGCCCGACGACGGCAGCAAGGACCTCTTCGCGCACTTCTCGGCCATCCAGGCCGGCGGCTTCAAGAGCCTCAAGGAAAACGACAAGGTGCAGTACGAGGTGGAGCAAAGCCCCAAGGGGCCGCGCGCCGCCAACATCAAGCCGATCTGAGCGCCATGAGCCTCGTCGGACGCGGCCGTGTCGCCAAATGGAGCCGCGAGCAGATCGACCGGCTCACCACCCCCGAGCTGCGGGCGCTGCTCGAGAACGCCGAGCGCCTGAAGGAAAGCGAGATCGCCGCGGTGTGCGGCGAGATCCTCGACTCGCGCCCGCGCGGCCGCCCGCCGGCGGCGCGGCAGAAGCGCGTCGGCCCCGCGCGCCAGCTCGTGAGCCGCAGCAAGGCATTCGAGATGCACGGCGCAGCGCCCTCGAGCCGCCTGTGGAGCCTCGGCGCGGTGCGCGCCGACGGCACCGTGGTGCTGATGCTCGACGCCGAGCAGGGGCAAAGCGCCGACGGGGTGCAGAGCTACCCGCTGTGGGCCCCCAACCTCGACGGCTCGCGCCCCTGGTCGGACACCCCGGCCGGCAAGGAGCGCATGGAGCATTGCAGAATCGCGCTCGAGCGCGGTACCGCGGAAGGGTTGCTGACCTACGGCAAGCGCGCAGCCGCGGGTGCGCCGCCGAGGAACGCCGGCGCAAGCCGCTCGCTGGTCGACGCCGCCACGGTCCTCGGCCTGCGCGTCGAGCAGCGCGGCGAAGAATACTGGGCGGTGCGCCTGCCCTGAGCTAGACTCCCCGGCGAAAGGGGATTCCTCATGAGAAGGTCATTGCGCGCGGCTTGCGCCGCGCTCGCGCTCGTCGCGCCCGCCTGCTTCGCCGCCGGCAACGACGAGCTCTGGGAAGTGAAGAGCCAGATGAGCATGCCCGGCATGCCCGCCGGCATGCCCGGGATGGCGCAGACGCTCCAGGTCTGCGCCGACAAGGACCCGAAGAAGGCCGCCACCCAGCGCCCGGACATGGAGAAGTGCAAGGTCGGCGACATCAAGGAGTCCGGCAACCGCGTCACCATGACCGTCACCTGCCCCGACGGCAAGGCGCAGATCGAGCAGACCTTCAACGCCGCGCGCACCGAGTACAAGCAGACGATGAAGATGCAGACGCGCGAGGGCGAGATGACCATGAGCTCGACCGGCCGCAAGGTCGGCAGCTGCGACGCGCAGCAGGCGCGCAAGAAGCAGGACCAGCAGGTCGCGGCGATCCAGGAGCAGGGCAGGCAGGCGCAGGCCCAGGGCCAGGCGGTGATGGCCAAGCTCGAATCCGACCAGATCAAGCAGTGCACGGCCGCGCTGGAAGGCATGAAAGCGCAGGGGTTCGGCCTCTTCGCGCAGTGCAGCACGCAGAAGGCCGCCTGCGACTCGATGGCGCAGGGCCAGCCGAAAGCGGCCAAGGCGTGCACGGCGAACACCGCCGAGTACTGCAAGCGCTACCGCACCATGGATGGGTTCCTCAAGGCGAAGGGCGACGAGGCCGGCGCGCGCATGTGCGGCGTCTCGCGCCAGCAGGTCGCCACCTCCCACTGCCCGCGCGCGCAGAAGAGCGAGAACCTCGCCTACCTCGGGCGCTACTGCCTCGCCGAGGCGAAGCCCATCGCCGAGCAGCATTGCGTCGGGCGCTCCTACACTTCCGCGGCGGGCGGCAAGTACGGCGACTTCTGCACCGCCTATCTCGCGCAGGCCGGCATCGAGCAGCCCGCGGGCGCGGCGCAGCCCGAGGCGAAGCAGGACGCGAAGTCCAAGGTCACCGAGGGCGTGACGCAGGGCATCAACAAGCTCAAAGGCCTATTCGGCCGCTAGCCTTTTTCGCTGCCCTGCTCACGGCCTGCGTCGTGCAGGCCGCGGAGGACCGCTATCCCCGGGCCGCCGAGGCCTACCTCGTCAAGCGCGGCGACCAGGTGCTGTGGGCGGGAAACCCCGGGCGGCGCCTGCCGCCGGCAAGCCCCGCCAAGCTGGTGACCGCGCGGCTCGTCCTCGAGCGCGGCCGCCTCGACGAGACGGTCGCGGTGAGCGCCGCCGCCGCGCGCGCGAGCGGCACACGCA
>CBDDRQ010000115.1:0-4288 GCA_965233125.1 uncultured bacterium | reverse complement strand
CCACTACGCGCCCGCGGAGCACGGCCTCGAGCGGCGCGCCGACTGCCCGCAGGATCTGTTCGCCCGCCTCGTGCGCGGCCTGGGCGCAGGCGGCTTTCTCGTCGGCCTGTCGTCGGTCTACTGGCGCGAGGCCTGGAAGTACGGCGAGCGCGCCTTCCGGTACTGCCAGCACGACGCCGGCCATGCGATCGGCGCGCTGCGCATCGCGGCGGCGACGCTCGGCTGGTCGGCGCTGGTGCTGGAAGGCGTGGCGGACGACACGATCGAGGCGCTGCTCGGCCTCGACCGGGCCGCGGACTTCGAGGGCGCCGAGCGCGAAAGCGCGGAAGTGGTGGTGGCGCTGTGGCCCGGAGAAGCCGCGGCCGGCCAACCGGGCCTCGATGCGCAGGCCGTGAACGACCTGAAAAGAGGCTGCTGGTACGGCAAAGCGAACCGGCTGACCCGGGACGACCCGGTACGCTGGGAGATCATCGACACCGTTTCCCAGGCATCGCGGCAGCCATGAGCTCTGCCGGGCAGATCATCCGCCAGCGGCGCAGCCTCCTCGCCTGCGACGGCACGACCGCGATTCCCGCCGGGCGCTTCTACCAGATGCTTTCCCGAACGATGCCGGTGCCCTGGGACGCGATCCCCTGGGCGCCGGCGATCCACTTCGGCCTGTTCGTGCACCGCGTGGAGGGCATCGAGCCGGGGCTGTACGCGATGGCGCGCGACGCGGCGAAAGCGGAGAAGCTCAGGGCCGCCATGCACCCGCACTTCGTGTGGGAGACGCCGCCCGGCTGCCCCGCGAGCCTGCCGCTGCGCCTGCTCGAGCGCGGGGATGCCCGGCAGGTCGCGACGCAGGTGAGCTGCCGCCAGGACATCGCCGGCGACGGCGCGTTCTCGCTCGGCATGCTCGCCGAGTACCAGGCGAGCCTGGTCGCGCACGGGCCGTCGTTCTACCGGCGTCTGTTCTGGGAGGCGGGCGCGATCGGGCAGGTGCTCTACCTCGAGGCGGAAGCGGCCGGCGTGCGCGCCACCGGCATCGGCTGCTTCTTCGACGATCCCGTGCACCAGGTGTTCGGCTTCCGGGATCTCGAGTTCCAGTCGCTCTACCACTTCACCGTGGGCGGCTACGTCGACGATCCGCGCCTCACGACGCTGCCGCCCTACGGGCGCGAGCGGTCCTAGGCTAGGGCTTGCGCTCGGCGGCGGCGAGCAGCGCGCCGCGGATCTCGCGCAGCTTCGCCTTCACCCGCGCGGCGTTGTCGGCGCCCATGCGGATCAGGACCTTCTGCCCGGCCGAGCGGGTCTCGAGGTCGGGGTCGGAGAACTCGTAGAGCACCTTCGGGCGCATCAGCTCGATCGGACCGTCGACCCGGGGCGCGGCGAGCATGTCGTCGATCGCCTCGATCAGGCGGTCGTTGAAGTTCCCCTTCGGATAGCCGAGCTCGCGGTAGGCCTGCTGGAAGAGCGGGTAGGCGCGCACATAGCTCGCGACCAGCGCGCGCGAGTCGAGCGCCTCCAGCACCCGTACGTAGGGCGCGTAGCGCGCGAAGTTCGCGCTATCGAGGGTGGCCGCCTCGACGCTGCCGGTCGCGGCGAACGCCCCCGGCACCGCCTTGAGCGGCATCACGCGCCGCGGCGCGGTCTGGCGGGGCAGGTTGTCGACCGTCGCCACGACGCGGCGGATGAGGTGCACCGGCAGGACCATCTCGGCGAACGCCTTGCGCCCCATCAGGTCGACCAGCCCGTGGCGCACCATGGTGTCGCTCGTGTCGAGCGCGGGCAGCGGCTTCGCCGCCGCTTCCGGCTCGGGCGCGGGCAGCGGATGGCGGATTTCCGGCGGCGGGGCCGGCGCCGGCGGGGGCGCGGGCTCGGCCTTCGCCTGCACGGCGGGGGCGTCGCCGGGCAGCGACCACCCCTGGAAGCCCTTCGTCTGCCACCAGTAGGCGCCGGCGGCGAGGCCGACGACCAGGACGACGACGAACGCCGGGATCAGCCAGGTATAAGAGCTCTCGTCAGGCCTGAGGTAGGGTGGCCTGTCGTCGCGCACGGACCATTCTTCCATTTCGCCTCCGTCTGTTGCTTGCCGGCGGTCGGACAAGAATACGCCCGCGCATGTTTAACTGCCACCGCGTGCGCCGTGCCGGACGACCCTCCCGAAAAAGGGTCAGAGCAATTTTCCGTTAACTCGATCGCTTGGCCCCGGGGCGTTTCCGGTAAATTGCTCTGACCCTTTTACGGGCGAAACCCGGGAGACCAGATGGAGAAGTGGTTCGACCTGTACCGCAGCATCGTCATGCCCGCCCATTGCGACGTCTACGGGCACCTGAACGTGCGCAACTACGCCGCTTTCTTCGACGACGCGGGCTGGCACATCCCGGGCATGGCGGGCCTGAAGCTCTCCGAGATCCGGGCGCGCGGCCTGGGCACGGTGGCGGCGAGCCTGACGATCGACTTCCTGCACGAGGTGCGGGTCGGCGAGCTCATCCTGATCAAGGGCGCGGTCACGCGCGTGGGCACGAAGAGCTTCAGCCACGAGATGCGCCTGTACGAAGTCGACGCGATGCGCCACTGCGCGACGCAGAAGGCAACCGAGGTCTGCTTCGACATGAACAAGCGCCAGAGCGTGGCGCTTCCCGAGGACGTCAAGGCGAAGCTCAAGGCGATCTCTCTGGAGTGAGAAAAGGGGTCAGGACCCTTTTCTAGAAAAACGGACGGGGGTTTCCCCCCGGCCAAAGTCACTCCTAGTGAACGGTCTCGGGTTCGACGGCCTCCACCGGCAGGTAGACGTAGTGCACCTGCAGGTCGCCGGAATCGGGCACGAAGCCGACGCCCGCTTCGACCACGGCACGCAGCTCGCCGCCGGCGTAGACCAGCGCGATGAAGGACTGCGGCACGAAGATCAGCATCGTCACCCTCCTTGAATGAAAAAAAGCCCGGAGCGCGTGCGCGGTCCGGGCCTGAAGGGGAGCGAAGCGCTATCGCGCTAGCGGTCCTCCTCGCCCGAACGCACGCCGTTCTCGCCGGCATGCCGGCGATCTCGCGCACCAATCGGTTTCAGCGTTCGTTGCATCGTTTCCTCGTACTGAGAGGGCGCGCATTTTCCTGACGCCGCTCGTTCGCGTCAAGCGCTAATCGGCGGAAAGTAAGGTTCGTGGCGCCGGCGCGACACAAGGGCAAAGGAGGCATCCCATGATCATGCGAGTCAGTGCGTTCCTTGCCGCGCTCCTGCTGGCCGGCGCGGCCGTCGCGCAGAAGGCCGAGGTGTTCTCGGAGGGCGGCGCCGCGATCCGCGGCTACGACCCGGTCGCGTACTTCACCGAGGGCAAGCCGGTGAAGGGCAAGGCGCAGTTCACGCACCAGTGGAAAGGCGCCACGTGGCGCTTCGCAAGCGCGGCCAACCGCGATCGCTTCGCGGCGGCGCCGGAGAAGTACGCGCCGCAGTACGGCGGCTACTGCGCCTACGGCGTGGCGAGCGGCTACGCGGTGAAGACCGAGCCCGACGCGTGGAGCGTGGTGGAGGGCAAGCTCTACCTCAACTACGACCGCAACGTGCAGGCGAGCTGGGTGAAGGACACGCCCGGCTACATCCGCAAGGCCGACGCGAATTGGCCTGCCGTGGTGTCTTCCTCGAAGGCGCCGGCGCGCTAGGCGCCTACTTCGCGCCTTCCTGCTTCGGGCCTTCCTGTTCCGCCGGGGCCGAGCCGCCGGCGGCAGCGCTGGGTTCGCTCGCCGCGAGCTGCGGTTCCTGCTCGCGCTGCCGCTCGATTCGCAGCGCGGCGATGGTCGCGTCGTCGAGCCCGCCGCTCGCCGGGATGCCGCGCGAGAGCTGGAACTGCACGAGCGCGGCCTGGGCCGCCCCGGAGAGGTCGCCGTCGATGCGGCCGGCGTAGAAGCCTTCGTGGTGCAGCTGCTCCTGCGCGAGCTTGACGGTCGTCTCCGCCGCGCTGTCGGCGGCGAAGGCTGGCAGGGAGAGGGCAAGTGCGGCGAAAGCCGCGCACAGGCGATTCAGGATATGGATGGTCATCGTTCCTCCGGGAGGGATGTACTCCACGCAATTCCCGTTCCAGAGGCCCGTTCGGCCTACAGCGAGGCGGCGGAGAAAGTGTCGCAGTCCCCGGGGTTGCCGGATTCCAGGCCGCGCCTGAACCAGCGCGAGCGCTGCTCGGAGCTGCCGTGGGTGAAGGACTCGGGCACGACGCGGCCCTGCATCTGCTTCTGCAGCCGGTCGTCGCCGATGGCGCTCGCCGCGGCGAGGCCTTCCTCGATGTCGCCGGGCGAGAGCTGCTGCATCGAGCCGGCG
>CBDDRQ010000114.1:0-14466 GCA_965233125.1 uncultured bacterium | reverse complement strand
GAGCGCCGCCGACGCCGAGCGCGAGCAGCTGCTGCGCCGCGAGCGCGAGGCGCGCGCCGCCGCCGAGGGCGCGAGCCGCTCCAAGGACGAGTTCCTGGCGATGCTGGGCCACGAGCTGCGCAACCCGCTGGGCGCGCTGGCGAGCGCGAGCCGCCTGCTGCAGCACCCGCGCGCCGGCGCGGACACCGCGCAGCACGCGAAGGAGATCGTCGCCCGCCAGGTCGAGCACCTCGCGCGGCTCACCGACGATCTCCTCGACGCCGGGCGCGCGATGCTCGGCAAGATCGCGCTCGAGCGCCGAGCGCTCGACCTTGCCGCCGCCGCAGGGGCGGCGCTGGGTACCCTGGAGGCCTCCGGGCGCCTGGCCGGGCACCGCGTGGTGCAAGCGCTCGAGCCCGCCTGGGTGAGCGCCGACCAGACGCGCATCGAGCAGATCGTCGTCAACCTCGTCGGCAACGCCGTCAAGTACACCCCGCCGGGCGGGACCATCACGATCCGGGTGAAGCGCATCGCGGACGACGCGGTGCTCAGCGTCGCCGACGACGGCGCGGGCATGCCCGCCGAGCTGCTCGAGCGCGTGTTCGAGCCCTTCGTGCAGGGCCAGCGCGACCTCGACCGGGCGCACGGCGGCCTGGGCGTCGGCCTCACGCTGGTGCGCCGCCTTGCCGAGCTGCACGGGGGTTACGCCGCGGCGGCGAGCGGGGGCCCGGGACGCGGCAGCGAGTTCCGCGTGCACCCTCCCGCCATCGAGGCGCCGGCGGCGCGCGCCGCGGGCGCCCCCCCGCGCCCCCCCGCCGCGCCGCGCGATGTGCTGATCGTCGAGGACAATGCCGACGCCGCCGACACGCTGCGCCGCCTGCTCGAGCTCGCCGGCCACCGCGTGCGCGTGGCGCGAGACGGGCCCGGCGGGCTCGCCGCGCTGCTCGGCGCGCCGCCCGAGGTCGCGCTGGTCGATCTCGGCCTGCCGGGCATGGACGGCTACGAGCTCGCGCGGCGCGCCCGCGCCGCGATCGACGGCCGGCCGCGGCCGCTGTTCGTCGCGCTCACCGGCTACGGCATGCCCGAGGACCGCGCGCGCGCGCTCGAGGCGGGCTTCGACGAGCACCTCGTCAAGCCGGTCGACGCCGAGGCGCTGGAGGCCCTACTGGCGCGCGCGCGCTGAGAGCGCGGCGATCGTGCGCGCGAGCACCAGCGCCACGGCGGCGGTCGCGAGGAGCAGCGTCGCCGCGCAGACCGAGCGCCACAGCGCCGATGGATGGTCCTGCGCATAGCGCGCGGCGGCGTAGGCGAGCGCGTCGAGCGGGAACGTGAACGCCCACCACGGTGCTCCGAACTTCCATCGGAAAAAATTCCGACTGGTGAGGAAGAGCGCCGCGGTCAGCACCAGCGCGGCAAAGAACAGGTTCTCGAGGAACACGCTGCCGGGGAAGAGCGCGAGGCCGTTGACATAGACGAGCGCCGGCGGCACGAGCAGGATGAACCAGCTCGGGCGCAGCGGCTCGGGCAGCGGCGTGCCGAGCACCGCTCGGTAGAAGAGCAACGCCATCAGCAGCGGCGCCGCGGCCGCGGAAACGCCGAAGGCGAAGCGCGACGCCTCCTCGTGGCCGAGCGCGATCCCGGGGCCGGGCGCGACGATCCCGCCCACCAGCACGATCAGCCAGCCCGCGTTCACCTGCGCGAGCTCGATGCTTCCCGAAAGCCAGCGCGAGAGCGCCCACACCTGGAGCGCGGTGAGCAGCACGAAGCCGCCCCACCAGAGGACGCTTGCGATCTGCGGCGAATACGGCGCCAATCCCCCTGCGACGAGGAACATCCCCACCGGCAGCGCGCCGCAGAAGCCGAGCAGCGCCGGGTTGGTGAAGTCCTTGCGCACTTCGGCGGGGTACCTGAAAAGCTTGAGGATGTAGAGGGGAAGCAGCACGGCCAGCGCGATGGCGCCGAGCAGCACCCAGGGCTCCGTGAACCAGGCCGGCGCCTTGAGCCACCCCGGCAGTACCGCCGCGGCGGCGCGCGCGGACAGGCCCAGCCCGGCGAGGCCCATCACCGCGCCGTACATCCCGACGTGGACTTCCTTGAGGATCACGTCCCCAGGTAATAGCTCTTCACGAGCTCGTTCTGCTCCAGCTCGGCGACGGTCTTGCCCTCGAAGACGATCTCGCCGTGCACGATGATGTAGCCGCTGTCGGCGATGCGGATGGCCTGGTGGAAGTTCTGCTCGGCCATCAGCACCGTCAGCCCGTACTTCTCCTTCAGCTCCTTGATCTTGGTGATGGTATGGGAGACCAGGATCGGCGCGAGGCCCACCGAGGGCTCGTCGACCAGCAGCAGCTTCGGCGCCGACATCAGCGCCCGCGCGATGGCGAGCATCTGCTGCTGCCCGCCCGAGAGCGAGCCGGCGAGCTGCCGGCGGCGCTCCGCGAGCACTGGAAACGTCTCATAGCAAAAAGAGCTGTTCTTATGGATCTCGGATCTGGCTTGCGGCCGGAAGGCCCCGAGCAGCAGGTTCTCCTCCACCGTCAGCTTCGGGAAGAGCCGCCGGCCTTCCGGCACCATGGTCACGCCGAGGTTGACGATCTCCTCGGTCGAGAGCTTCGTCAGATCGTAATTCTGGTTATCAAGAGAAAGTGTTATTGAACCCCTCGTAGGCCGGACCATTCCCATCACGCATTTCATGAGCGTGCTCTTGCCGTTGCCGTTGGTGCCGAGCAGCGCCACGGTCTTGCCGGCGTCGACGGAGATCGAAACCCCGTGCAACGCCCTCACCGCGCCGTAGGCGGCCTCCACGCCCGAAATCTCCAGGCTAAGCGCCAAGGTAGGCCCTCTGCACGTCGCCGTTGGCGACGATCTCGGCGGGCGTGCCCTCGCAGATGATCCTGCCGGCGTCGAGGCACACCACGCGCTGCGAGAAGCGCATCACCGCCTGCATGATGTGCTCGATCATGATCACGGTGATGCCCGAGGCGTTGAGGTCGAACAGGATCTTCAGCACCTCGTCGACCTCGGCGCCGGAGAGCCCCGCCATCGCCTCGTCGGAGATGAGCAGGCGCGGCCGCGCCGCCATCGCGCGCGCCAGCTCGAGCTTGCGCAGCTCGACCTGCGAGAGCTGGTTCGAGGCCGTGTGCGCCTTGTCGGCGAGGCCGATCCTGCGCAGGATCTCGAGCACCTCCTCTTCCTTCCCGTGCGCCACGTACTGCAGCGGGACGAGGAGGTTCTCGAGCACCGACATGCTGGCGAAGGGCCGCGGCACCTGGAAGCTGCGCGCGATGCCCCGGCGCGTGCGCACGTAGGCGGGCAGGCGCGACACCTCCTCGCCGTCGAAGACGATCGACCCGGTCTCGTTCCTGAGCGTCCCCGAGATGCAGTTGATGAGCGTGGTCTTGCCCGAGCCGTTGGGCCCGATCAGGCCGAAGCGCTCGCCCTGCGCGATCTCGACGCTGACGCCGGCGAGCGCGGTGAACCCGCCGAAGTGCTTCGCGACGTCTTTTACCTGAAGTAGTGAAGCCATCTCTTGATCAGGCCCAGGACGCCCTCGGGGGCGGCAACGACGAAGAAGACGAGCAGCACGCCGACCACCAGCACGTTGATCTCGCTCGAGATGGTGACGGTGACGACCTGCTGCAGGGTGCCCAGGATCACGGCGCCGATCACCGGGCCGAGCCAGTGGATGGTGCCGCCGATCATCGAGGCGGCGAGCGCGTTCACCGACCAGGTGAGGTTGAAGGAGGAAGCCGGCTCGATGAACGACAGGTACATCGGCATGGGGGCGCCGGCCGCGCCCATCAGCGCCCCGGACAGCGTGCAGGCGAAGAGCTTGAGCTTGAGCGTCGGCACGCCGGCGCACTCCGCGGCCTCCTCGCTGTCGCGCAGCGCGCGCAGGCCGCGGCCGATCCAGGACACCTGGACCCAGCGCGCGAGCGCCACCGCGCCGACCGCCATCGCCGCCATCACGGCGAAGAGCATGCGCGTGTAGGACTCGAAGGGCGCCAGCACCTCCGGCCGCAGGAGCTGCAGCCCGGTGGCGCCGCCGACGTAGCGCCAGTTGACCATCAGCGTCTCCATGATGAAGATCACCGCGACCGTGGCGATGGCGAAGAAGATCCCGCGCAGGCGCAGCGTCAGCAGCCCGACGCCGAAGCCGAGCAGGCCGCATACCGCCGCGGCGGCCGCGATCTGCACCGCGAGGGGCGCGCCGAGCCACTTGAACAGCACCGTGGCCGTATAGCTGCCCAGGCCGAAGAATGCGGCGGTGCCGAAGTTCACGTAGCCGGCGTAGCCGCCGAGGATGTTCCACGCCGTGGCGAGCACCACGAACGTGAGCACGATGTAGGCGGCGTAGAAGAAGTACTCGTTGACCGGGCTCAGCGCGAGCCCGATCGCGAGCAGGACCGCCACCACGGCCGGGATCCAGAACCTCATCTTCCGAACAACCCCTGCGGGCGCACGCCGAGCACGAGCAGCAGAATGCCGAAAGCCACCGCCGGCGCCCACGACGCGCCGAAGAACATGAGCACGATCGACTCGGCGATCCCCAGGATCAGGCCTGCGGCGAGCGTCCCGGTCATGCTGCCCAGGCCGGCGAGCACCACGATCGCGAAGGTGCGGCCGATGTAGAGCCGGTCGATCGCCGGCTCGACCGGCCCGACGATGATGAGCATCGCGCCCGCCAGCGCCGAGGCGGCGGTGGCGATGCCGAAGGCCCACTGCTTGATGCGCACGGGGTTCGCGCCCATCAGGCGCAGCGCCGGCTCGTCCTGCGCCACCGCCTTGATCGCCCTGCCGGTAAAGGTCTTGGAGAAGTAGAGGGTCAGTGTGAAAGTCAGAACCAGCGCGACGCCGAAGGCGACGATCATGCGGTGCGGGATGCGGTAGTCGCCCAGGCGCAGGCTGGAGCCGATGTAGGGCGCGCTCACCGTGCGCTGGTCGACGCCGAAGCCGAGGATCAGCCCGATCTCGATGATGAACGCCAGGCCGAAGAAGAAGGCGAGCCCGCGCACCCCCGCCTCGGTGCCGCGGCGCTCGAAGGTCTCGTAGTAGAAGCGGTAGATGAGCATGCCCAGGACGAAGAACGGCGCCATCAGCACCGTGCCCGCCACCAGCGGGTCCCAGCCGTAGCTCGCCAGCAGGTAGGTGCAGTACGAGCCCAGCACCATCACCGCCGGGTGCGCGACGTGCGGCACGTCGAGCAGGCCGAAGGACACCGACAGCCCGATGCTCACCGCGGCGTAGAAGCAGCCGAGCAGCACGCCGAAGAGCAGCGCCTCGAACAGCAGGTCGAAGGAGAAGATCATGGACCCCCTAAAAAAACGGCGCGGGTCGACCGCGCCGTTTTCCGTTCCGCGAGAGGCTTAGCCGCGCGCCTTCTCGAAAGGCGCGACCAGGTCGCCGGTCTTGTACTGCTCCGGGTAGAGCACGACCTGCTTGCCGGGCTGCCGCCACTGCGCCATGTCCTTGTCGGCGATGCCGCGGAACTGCGCCTGCACCACGCGCGGGTTGGCCCACTCGCCGTCCCTGCCGTACTTGATCGGCCCGACCACGGTCTTCATCTCGGTGTTGTGCAGGTACTGGGCGATCTTGCCGTGCTCGAAGCTGTTCACGGCGCGGATCGCCTGCTCGAGCATCTGGCCGATGGCGTAGTTGAACGGCGGCAGGTAGAACCCGAGCGGGTCGACCTTGGCCTCGGCCGCGCGTTTGGCGTAGCGCGCGAGGAAGTCCTCGATGCCCGGATACTTCATGCCGGGCACGTAGGAGTTGTAGTTGACGATGCCGTTCAGCAGGCTGCCGAGGTTCACCATGTTGGGCGTGAACTGCAGGCCGACCATGCCGCCGCCGAACATCTTCACGCCCGAGCCGACGCCGATCTCGTTCACCGCGCGCACGATGGCGACCGAGTCGTTCGGGTAGGACATGACGAACACCATGTCGGGCCGCGCCGCGCGGATGGAGCGGATGAGCGAGGAGAAGTCGGTGGTGGCCGGCGGGTAGTTCTGGTCGTAGACGGTCTTCAGGCCGTCCTTCTTGGCGAGGGCGCGCGCGCCGTTGGCGAGGTTCTGCGCGAACTCCTGGTCGGCGGCGAGGAAGGCGACGCTCTTCGCGCCGACCCGCTTGCCGTTCTGGAAGAACCCGTCGGACCAGCTCGAGGCGTCGTTCCACGGCGCGTTGTTGAACCACATGTCGTGCTTCACCTTCGCGTTCACCTGGAACGAGAAGTTGCCCATCACCAGCAGGTTGCGCTGCTTCGCCATCGGGATCAGCGGCGCGGTGGGCACCGTCCCATAGGGCGCGATGATGAGGTCCACCTTGTCCACGTCGAGCAGCTTGGTGTAGATGCCCGGGACGTTCGCCGGGTTGGTCTGGTCGTCGTAGGCGATGAACTCGACCTTGCGGTTGAGCAGCCCGCCCTTGGCGTTGACGTCGTCGACCCACAGGCGCAGCGCGACCAGCGCCGCCTGGCCGCCGGCGCCCAGCGACCCGGTCTGCGGCATGCTCATGCCGATCTTCACCACGTTCTGCTGCGCGCGCGCGATGCGCGCGGGGAGCCCCGCGGCGACGGCCAGCGCCGCCCCGGCCTTCAATACATTGCGTCTGGAACGCTTCATGATTTCCTCCTCCTTGTGCCGGTAATTGTAATCAAGGCCGTACACTTTGCACCATGAAGATCGGCATCGCAGGGACCGGGCGCATGGGCGCCGCCATCGCCGGGCGCCTCGCCGGGCTGGGCCACGAGGTGGCGGTCTGGAACCGCACCGCGGCAAAGGCGCGCGGCCTGGGTTTTTCCGTTTTCGAAACCCCGGAGCAGCTGATTGCGCACTCGGAGGTGGTTATCACCCTGCTCGCCGACGGGAAGGCCGTGAAGGAGGTGTACGCACGGCTCCTCGTCGGGCAGGCCCAGGGGAGGCTGCTCATCGACATGAGCACGGTGCGCCCCGAGGTTTCGCGGGACATCTCTTCGCAGGCGAAGGCCAAGGGCGCCTTCTTCGTCGAATGTCCCGTGGGAGGGAGCGTCGGCCCGGCGAAGGAAGGCAGGCTCTTCGGCTTCGCCGGCGGCGAGGCGGCCGACGTCGAGCGCGCGCGGCCGCTGCTCGCGCAGCTGTGCCGGCGCATCGAGCACGTCGGCCCCGCCGGCGCCGGGGCGAGCGTGAAGCTCGCGGTCAACCTGCCGCTGCTCGTCTACTACCAGGCTCTCGGCGAAGCGCTTTCTCTTCTGAAGAATTCAGGGTTAACAGCGGAAAAGACCATGGACATCATCGGCGATACGTCGGGTGCGCCGGCGATGCTGAAGAACCGCGGCCCGCAGATCGCCGCGGTGCTCGCCGGAGCGGAGCCGCCGCCGCCCACGGTGGACGTCGACACCCTGCGCAAGGACCTGCGCGAGATGCTCGACGAGGCGCGCGCGCTCGGCGCGACGCTCCCCGTCGCCGCCGCGGCGCTCGAGTGCTACGACGCAGCCTCGCGCGCCGGGCTCGGGGCGAAGGACTGCACCGTGCTGCCGCGCTTCACTCTTTCAGGGCGGAATTGACCTTCGGCATGACCTGCTCGGCCATCAGCTCCATCGATCGGCGCGCGAGCTTCGCGTCGACCCAGTCGTGGCAGGGGTAGTAGAGAGTGCCGAAGGGCCCGACTTTCTCGCGGAACGCGAGGAGCTGCTCGACGACGCTGTTGGCCGTCCCGGCGATCACCAGGCGCGGGGTCATGGCATCGGCGGTGATCGCGGCGTCGGGCTCGTTCTGGTCGAGCTTGAAGAGGTTGCCGCGCCCGCCGAGGCCCACGAGCTTGCGGATGAGCTGCTTGAAGTAGAAGTGATAGGGCCCCTGCGGGCCGTGGCCGTAGCGCTTCGCGGTCGCCTCGTCATCCGCGACGAAGATGGATTTCGCGATTCTCCAGTCGGATGGTTTTGCTTCTTTTGAAACGGATCTACAGCCTTCTTCGTAGCGCGGCCAATGGCTCGCCACCCATTCGGGGAGCAGGAAGTTGGCCGAGACCGGGGTCCAGCCGCGCTTCGCCGCCTCCGTCACGCCCTTCGAGTGCGGCGCGACCGCGGTCACCACGATCGGCGGATGCGGCTTCTGGTAGGGCTTGAGGATGGCGCCCTGCCCGATCTCGAGGATTTTGGTTTTCTCTGTTGAAACACTGAAGAACTGACCTGAAAGGTTGTACGGCGCCTCCCCGGCCCAGATGTCGAGCACCATGTTCATCGACTCGACCAGCATCGCATTGCGGTCCTTGCCGAGGTTGCCGAACACCTCGGCGTCCGACATCAGCCCGCCGGGGCTGATGCCCATGATGAAACGCCCGCGCAGCATGTGGTCGATCATCGCCACCTGCGCGGCGATCGCCGCGGGGTGGGTGTTGGGCACGTTGATGGTGCCGCTGCCAAGCACGATGCGCTTCGTCTCGTGCGCGAGGCTGGCGAGGAACATGAGGCAGGAGGTGACGTTCTCGGCGAGGTCGGTGACGTGCTCGCCGACCAGCGCCTCGCTGTAGCCCAGCCGGTCGGCGAGCAGGATCGCCTCGCGGTCCTCGGCGTAGGTCTCCCAGGGGCTGCGCTGCGGCGGGTGCAGCGGCATCATGAACGTGCCGAGCTTCATGCGCTTTCGGCTCTTCCGGTCGTGGCCGAGCGGAACACGGCTTCCAGCGCGGCGATGTTGGCGATCATGTCGTGCTGGCTCACAGGATACGGCGCGCGGCCCTGCGCCGCGTCGGCGAACGCCTCCAGGTTCGCAAGCACGGCATTGGAAGGTGGGTACTCCTGGACGCTCTTCTCTCCCGAGGCAGGAGTTTTAGTGGCAACCCATCCCTGCGGCGCCTCCGGGTGCGCCCGGTCGCGCACCTCGACCCATCCCTTCGTGCCGTAGAGGGCGAAGCGCCCTTCGAACGGCGTGGCGAGCATCGCGCTGATGAGCGAATGGGCGCCCGACTTGTGCGAGACCAGCGCCGCGAGCGTGTCGCCGTTCGCGAGGCGGCTCCCCAGCTGCCGCACGGAGGCGTAGGCCGTCGCCGCCGGGCCGAGCAGCCCGATCGCGAGGTCGAGCAGGTGGATGCCGGTCGCCGTCATCGGGCCCGCGGGCGCCTCCTGCTCGGACAGGCGCCAGTTGTCCTTGGGCAGGGCGAGGAACTTGTTCTGGCTGAAGTTCGCCTCGACCTGCAGCAGGGTGCCGAGCTCGCCCATCTTCGCCATGCGAAAGAGCTCGCGGATCGGCGGCTCGAAGCGCTTCTCGTGGCCGACGGCGAGGACCACCCGGTGATCGTTGCAGGCCCGGACTGCCCTTTCGGCGTCGATCCTCGAGAGCGAAAGCGGCTTCTCGCAGAACACATGCCTGCCCGCGCGGGCGGCGGCGACGACCTGGTCCGCGTGCTGGCTGTGCGGGGTGCAGAGGATGACGCCCTGCACCGCGGGATCGCGCAGCGCGGCCTCCAGGTCGGGCGTGACGCCCTCCTCCCTGACGTGGGGATCCACGCGGTGCACGACCTGCAGCTTGTGGCTGCGCTGGAGAAGCCCGACGATGGTCCGGCCCCACCAGCCCAGCCCGACGACCGCGACCCCGAGCGGGCGGCTCAACTCCTGGCGCGCTGCATGAACTCCGGCCGCAGCGCCTTCGCCCAGTCCGGGATCTCCTTGATCTTCTTCTCGCGCAGCAGCACCTGCGCCTGCCGCTGCATGTAGCCCTTCACGTCCGCGGGGAACTGCGGCGCCACCTCGATCGTCGCCACGGCGCTGGCGAAGGTCTCCGGCGACATCTTGTAGCCCTTGGAGGTGTAGAAGGCGTAGATGGTGTCGGACACCTTCTTCCTGTTGTTCTTGAAGTCGTCGGCGACGTCGAGCCAGGCGCGCAGGTAGCGCACCACCGCGTCGGGGTTCTTCTCCAGGAACTCGGGCGTCGCCGCCATGAATACCGGCATGCGGTCGACGTCCCAGTAGTTCATGATGGAGGTGGCGATGCCGTCGGCTTCCGCGATCGAGTTGTAGGGCTCGACGTTGATCATGGCGTCCACCGTCTTGGCGGCCATGGCGGCCACCATGTCGTTGACGTTCATTCGCACTTCCTGCCAGTCCTCCTTCTTCAGGCCCGCCTTCGGCGCGATCTGGTCGACGAACACCTGCGAGATCGAGGAGCCGGTCTGGTTGGCGATCTTGCGGCCCTTGAGGCCGGCGATGGTCTTGATGCCGAGCTCCTTGCGCGCCATGACGCGCGTGGTCTTGCCCACTTCCTCGATCTGCGCGATGGCGACCAGCTGGCCGCGCGCGTGGCCGATGAGGAACGAGGGGCCCGCGTAGGTGCCCAGGTCCACCTGGCGCCCGACCATCTGCTGCATGGTGATGTTGCCCGAGGGCACGGCGAACTCCTCGGCCTTGATGCCGTGCTTCTCCAGGGCGCCGGAGCGCAGCAGGTAGTAGGTCGGCATGCCCCACATGTTGGTCTGGTAGCCCTGGCGCACCGCCACGGCCTGCGCGGCCGCGGGATGCATCGCGCCGGTCAAAGCGGCCGCGCCGGTGGCGGCAAGGAAATCGCGCCTTTTCATGACTCCTCCTGTCTCGTGAGATGGGCGATGAGGCTTTTCTGCTGCTCGAGAAATTCTACGCTCAGCGCGTCGCGCGGGCGCGCCAGGCCGATCTTCACGATCGCCTTGATGCGCCCCGGGTGGGGGGTCATCACCACCACCCGGTCGGCAAGGTAGACGGCCTCGGCGACGTTGTGCGTGACGTAGACGATCGTCTTGCGGGTCTCGCGCCAGACCTCGGCGAGCAGGCGCTGCATGTCCTCGCGGGTCAGCGCGTCGAGCGCGGCGAAAGGCTCGTCCATGAGCAGCACGCCCGGGTTGTAGGCGAGCGCGCGCGCGATGGCGACGCGCTGCTGCATGCCCCCGGAGAGGTGGTGCGGATAGGCGCCGGCGAACTTCTCCAGCTTCACCAGGCGCAGCTGCTCGAGGGCGATCCGCTCGCGCTCTTCCTTTGCCACGCCCTTCATCTCCAGGCCGAAGGCGACGTTGCCCAGCGCGGTGCGCCAGGGAAAGAGCTGCGCGAAGTCCTGGAACACGATGCCGCGGTCCAGGCCCTGCCCGCTCACCGCGCGCCCGGCGACGCGGATCTCGCCCGTGGTGGGCGCGAAGAACCCGGCGATCATGTTGAGCAGCGTCGTCTTGCCGCAGCCGCTCGGGCCGACCAGGCAGACGAACTCCGACTCGGCGGCGCCGAAGCTCGCCTTGTCCACGGCGAGGACCTTGCCGTTGGGCGTGTCGTACTCGAGCGACACGTCGCGGACCTCGATCATGCCTTCGCCGACCTCACCATCCCCCAGCGAAGCACCGTCGCGCGCTCGAGCGAGCCGAACACCAGGCGCTCGAAGACGAAGCCGATCGCGCCGATCACCGCGAGCGAGGCGAGCATGATGTCGGCGTTGAGGAACTCCTTCGCGTCGAAGATCACCCAGCCCAGGCCGAAGGCGGAGGCCGCGAGCATCTCCGCCCCCACCACCGCGATCCAGGCGCGCTGGAAGGCGAGGCGCAGGCCGGTGATGATGAACGGCGACGCCCCGGGCACCACCACCTTCCAGAACATCGCGCCGCCGCCCGCCCCCATCGCGCCCGCCGCGCGCAGCCACAGCGGGTTCACGGCGCGCGCGCCGGTCCAGGTGTTGACCACCATCGGGAAGGTCGCGGCGTAGAACACGACGAGGATGGTCGCGGTGTTGCCCAGGCCGAACCACAGGATGAACACCGGCGCCCAGGCGAGCGAGGGAATCGGCATGAGCGCGCTCACCAGCGGCAGGAAGAAGCGCTCGACCGCGCGGTAGCGCGCCATGAGGAAGCCCAGCGCCAGGCCGCTCGCCGCGGCGAGCGCCAGCCCGGAGAAGACGCGGAAGAGCGTGTTCAGCGCGTGGCCTCCCATGCTGCCGTCGGCGAGCATGGTCCATAAAGTCGAGAAAACAATGGAAAGTTTCGGCACCAGCGCCGGGGCGAACCAGCCGCTTCTCGCCGTCAATTCATAAACTCCCAAGGCGAGACCAATGGATATGAGCGCCTTCATGCCGCCATCATTCCCCAGCGCACCACGGTGTAGCGCTCGATCGGGTGGAAGACGAACTTCTCGAGCGCGAGCCCGATGGCGCCGATCACGGCGATGCCGGCGAGCATCGCGTCGGTGTTGAGGAACTCGCGCGCGCCGAAGATGAGCCAGCCCAGGCCCCAGTCGACCGCGGCGAGCATCTCCACCGCCACCAGGATGCGCCAGGCCTGCGCGAGCCCCAGGCGCAGGCCGGTGAGGATGTAGGGCAGCGCGCCGGGCAGGATCACGTAGCGGAAGAGCAGCCGCCCACGTGCGCCCATCGTCTGCGCGGCGCGCACCCAGATCTCCTTCACCGCCTTCACCCCGGTCCAGGTGTTCTGGATCACCGGGAAGGCGGCGACGAACGCCACCAGCACGATCGAGCCGGTGTCGCCCAGCCCGAACCAGAGCAGGAACAGCGGCGCGTAGGCGAGCCCGGGAACCGGCGCACCGATGCTCACCAGCGGCAGCAGCAGGTCCTCCGCGCGCCGCGAGCGCCCCATGGCGATGCCCAGCACGATGCCCGCGAGCGCCGCGAAGGCGAAGCCGGCGCAAAGCCGGTACAGCGTCTGGACGGCGTGATGCGGCAGGATCCCCTCGGCGGTGAGGCGCCAGAGCGTCGCGGCGACCACCTCGAGGGACGGGAACAGCCGCGGCGGGAACGCGCCGGACCAGGCGACGAGCTCCCAGATCGCGCCGACCACCAGGAAAGGAATGACGGTTCTCAGACTTTTTTCAGCGCCTTCAGGACCCGCTCGGGGGTGAAGGGCATCGCGGTGACGCGGGCGCCGAGCGGCGCGAGCGCGTCGTTGACCGCGTTCATCACCGCGCCGGGGGCGCCGGCGGTGCCCGCCTCGCCCACGCCCTTCGCGCCGAGCTGCGACTGGCGCGTCGGCGTCTCGACGTGCGCGCAGACGATGTCGGGCATCTCGCCCGACATCGGCACGAGGTAGTCGGCCATGTTGCCGTTGAGGAGCTGGCCGTCGGGGCCGTAGAGGCATTCCTCGTAGAGCGCCGCGCCGATGCCCTGCACCACGCCGCCGCGCAGCTGCTCGTCGACCAGCATCGGGTTGATCACCGTGCCCGAGTCCTCGACGCACCAGTGCTTGAGCAGCCTGACGAAGCCGGTGTCGGTATCGACTTCCACGTAGGACGCCTGGATGCCGTTGGTGAAGGTGAAGCCGTACTGGCGCGGCGTGTAGTGGCGCGTGACGGTGAGCTCCGCCTGGAAGTCAGCCGGCAGCGTGTCGGGGCGGAAGTAGCCGACGCGGCCCAGCTCGGCGAGCGGCAGCTTGGACTCGAGCGTCAGCTTGTTGACGACCTCGTTGTTCAGGATATCGAGCTCTGCTTTCTCCATCTTCAGTATCCGGGAAGCGACGTCCAGGATATTGGCCCTGAGCGCCCTTCCGGCGAGCAGCACCGCCTCGCCGCCGATGCCGGCGCCGCGCGAGGCCCAGGTGCCGCCGCCGTAGGGCGTGACACCGGTATCGCCCGTGATGACTTTTATCTTCTCCAGGGAAACGCCGACCGCGCTTGCCGCGATCTGCGCGAAGATCGCTTCGGTGCCCTGCCCCTGCTCGGTGACGCTGCACAGCACCGTCACCATGCCGGTGGGCTCCAGGCGCAGCGTCGCGCCGTCCTGCGCCGAGATGCGCGCCCCGCCCACGCCGTAGAAGGCGGGCGAGGGATTGGTCACCTCGATCATGGCGGCGAGGCCGATGCCCCGATAGACGTGGTTTTTCCTGAGCTCCTTCTGTTCTTTTCTCAGGGATTCGTAGTTCATTGTTTTCAACAGCAGCGCCAATGCCTTGTGGTGCGAGAGCTGCTCGAACTTGACCCCGGAAGGGAACGTGTAGGGATAGGCATCGTCCGCGATCAGATTCAGCCGCCTGAACTCGGCGGGATCCATGCCGAGCTTCTGCGCGGCGAGGTCGACGATGCCCTCGGTGAGCGCGACCGCGATCGGGTGGCCTACCGCGCGGTACTGGCAGGTGACGTTCTTGTTGGTGAAGACCACGTTCATCTTCGCCCGGTACTTCTGGTGCTTGTACGGCCCGCCGGTGAGGTTCACCACCTGGTTGCCCTCGATGCCGCTGGTGCGCGGGTAGACCGAGTAGGGCCCGATCGCCGTCAGGTCGTCCAGGTCGAAGGCGAGTATCTGCCCTTCTTTTGTACAAGCGATTCGAACCTTCGCCCGATGCTCTCTGGCGTGAATGTCGGAAAGGAAGGACTCCAGCCGGTCGGCGACGAACTTCACCGGCCGGCGCAGCATCACCGAGAGCGCGGCGGTGGCCATCTCGTCGGGATAGACGTGCACCTTGATGCCGAAGGCGCCGCCGATGTCCTTGGCGATCACGCGCACGTTCGCCTCGGGGATGCCGAGGTGGCGCGAGAAGATGTCCTGCATCATGTGCGGCGCCTGGGTG
>CBDDRQ010000113.1:0-17978 GCA_965233125.1 uncultured bacterium | reverse complement strand
GCCGACTCGCGCAGCCAGCTCGCCGCGCCGATCGTCTCGGCCGGCCGCGTGCTCGGCGTGCTCTACGTCGAGAGCCCGGAAGACCTGCGCTTTTCCTACGACGACGAGGACGCGCTGGTGGCGCTGGCGGCGCAGCTCGGCATGGCGATGCGCGCCATGCAGGAGAGCGAGGACGCGCACGAGGCGCCGTCGCCGCCCGCGGCTCGCGAAGCGCGTTCCAGCGGCGCGCCGGTCGTGGTACGCCATTTCGCGGCCGACGACAGCATCTTCATCGGCGACGACTACCTGATCAAGGGCGTCGCCGGCGCCATCCTGCGCAAGCTGCTCGCCGACCACGTGCGCGACGGCCGCACCGAGTTCACCAACCGCGAGCTGCGCGTCGATCCGAACATCCGGCTGCCCGACCTGAGCGACAACCTCGAGGCGCGGCTGATCCTGCTGCATCGCAGGCTCGCGGAGCGCTCGGGCGCGCTGCTGCTCGAGAAGACCGGGCGCGGCAGGTTCCGCTTATGCGTAAACCGGCCGGTCCAGCTGGTCGAGGTGGCGCGCGCCTGAGCCCCGCCCACGGGCTACTGGCGGGGCGGCAGCGGCTCGGGAACGCGGTTGCGCACCGGCGGGATCGTGCGCAGGTAGGCGTAGATCGCCTCCAGATCCTCGTCGGTGAAGTTCCTGTACATCGGGATCGGCATCGGCGGCAGGATCGGGCGACCGCGCCCCATATGGCGGCCCGTCCGGATCGTGTCGCGGAAGTTGCGCAGCGTCCACTTGCCCAGACCGGTCTCCGGGTCGGGCGTGAGATTGGCGGTGAAGCTCACGCCCCAGGGCCCCGACCACGCGGTGTTGGTCGCCGCGGCCGTCATGACCCATGGCCCGGCCGCAGCCGGCGGCTCCGGCAGCTCCATCTTCTCCGGATGGCCGGACAACATGCGGCTCATGTCGGGCTCCGGGCCGGCTACCCCCATCTTCCACGGCGTGTGGCAGTCGTTGCATACCGAGGTCATGACCAGGTACTTGCCCCGCGCTACGTTGCCGGCGGCGTCGCTCGCTTGGGCGGCGTCCATGAAGGCGACCCCCGCGAGGGCCGCGAATGCGGTTGCGGCGAGGAGGGGGCGAATGCGGGCAGATCTGGACTTTTCCATGGTCAGGGCTCTTGGGTGGTTTGAGCTTGGCTGCGAATCCAGCGCTCGATCAGCTCGAGCGCCCGGTTGTCCGGTTCCTGCGTGCCGAGCGGCGGCATCTGCGTCAGTGGACTGCGGGAGCGCATCCGCGCCGTGAGGAGGCTGCCCTCGGGCCGGCCGGGCTCGATCACGGCAGCCGCGGCGCGCATCCCGGGAGCGCGGTAACGGCTGCGCGCGCCCAGCACCGAGCGCATGACCTCGCCCTTCGCAGCAGCGCTTTGCGCGAGCACGAGATCCACCGGGGGCGGGGAGCCATTGTCGTTGTGGCAATGGCCGCAGTTGCCGTGCAGGTAGCCAAGCGACGCCCGCGCGGCGGGGGTCGCGGCGGCGATGCGCGGCGGGCTTTCGAGCATTTCGCGCGGCAGGTTGCGCAGCAGGCCGCGCTCGGCGAGGTCGCGCAGGTCGACCTCACCCGCTCTTCGCGGCTCGGCGTGCGGCGCGAGCGCGTCGCGATCCGGCGAGAGCTGCAGGGCACTCACTCCCAGCACGGGCACGGCTGCGCCTTCATGGCAGGTACGGCAATCGGGCTCGGCAGGAACGCTGTAGCGTCCTCGAGGCGCGCCATTCACCGCAAGCCCCGGCATGCCGGCTGCCGGCGCGAGCGTGGCATCCGTTCCGGCCTCGTTCCAGACGTAGGCGGCGAACCTCCACGTTCCCTCATCGAGGCGCTCGATCAGGCGCGTCTCGACGCGCCTGCCGTGGGAGAACTCCTTCCACAGCTTCGTGCCGACCGGAAAATCCCATGCGTCGGGACGCGATGCGTCGATGAACTTCCCCGGCGGGAGGTAGAGCCAGCGGCGCTTCGCGGCGCCGTCGGACCACAGCGGGTACTGGGGCGAAAAGGGGAGGTTCCCGGCCCGGACCTCGGTCGTCGAGCCCGCCCGGTAAAGCCCCGTGTCCCCCAGGCGCTGCGGCAATGCCCCGGCGGCCGCGGTTTCCTGCGCATGGGCGTTGGCTGCCAGCGCCGCGGCGAGCATGCAAGCCATTGCATGGGTGCGCTTCATTGCGAGCGAGAGCACGGCTAGCCCAGCTGTCCCAGGTAGCGCAGCAGATCGCCCACGCGCTCGGCGATCCATGCGACCACTTGACGATCCACGCTGCCTCCCGACGAGATGTGAGGGGAGGGACTGTAGGTCCGCGGCGGGCGCCGCGTTGCTAAATGATGCCTAAGGCCTTCCTAAGAATTTCATAAACAGGCCGGCCCTTCGTCACATGTTGCGGCGGTACTGGCCCCCGACCTCGAACAGCGCGTGGGTGATCTGCCCGAGCGAGCAGACCCGCACTGCGTCCATGAGCACGGCGAAGACGTTCTCGTCGCGGATGACCGCCTGCCGCAGCCGCTCCAGCATGGGCCCTGAAAGAGAAGAATTTTTTTGTTGAAAGGCGCGTAGCCGCTTCAGCTGCGACTGTTTCTCTTCCTCTGTCGAGCGGATCAGCTCGAGCTTCTGCGGCGTGGGGTCGGCGTGCGGGTTGCGGAAGGTGTTCACGCCGACGATGGGGTAGGAGCCATCGTGCTTGCGGTGCTCGTAGGTGAGCGATTCCTCCTGGATCTTGCCGCGCTGGTAGCCGGTCTCCATGGCGCCGAGCACGCCGCCGCGGCTCGAGATCGCCTCGAACTCCTTCAGTACCGCCTCTTCGACGAGATCGGTGAGCTCCTCGATCAGGAACGAGCCCTGGTTAGGGTTCTCGTTCTTCGCCACGCCCCATTCCTGGTTGATGATCATCTGGATGGCCATGGCGCGGCGCACCGAGTCCTCGGTCGGGGTGGTGATCGCCTCGTCGTAGGCGTTGGTGTGCAGCGAGTTGGTGTTGTCGTAGGTGGAAATGAGCGCCTGCAGCGTGGTGCGGATGTCGTTGAAGGCGATCTCCTGCGCGTGCAGCGAGCGGCCCGAGGTCTGCGAGTGGAACTTGAGCTTCTGGCTGCGCTCGTTCGCCCCGTAGCGGCGCTTCATCGCCACCGCCCAGATGCGCCGCGCCACGCGCCCGAGCACCGCGTACTCCGGGTCCATGCCGTAGGAGAAGAAGAACGACAGGTTGGGCGCGAAATCGTCGATCTTCATGCCGCGCGCGAGGTAGGCCTCGACGAAGGTGAAGCCGTTGGCGAGCGTGAAGGCGAGCTGCGAGATCGGGTTCGCGCCGGCCTCCGCGATGTGGTAGCCCGAGATCGACACCGAGTAGAAGTTGCGCACCTCGTTCTCGATGAAGTACTGCTGGATGTCGCCCATCACCTTGAGCGAGAACTCGGTGGAGAAGATGCAGGTGTTCTGCCCCTGGTCCTCCTTGAGGATGTCGGCTTGCACCGTGCCGCGCACCGCACGCAAAGTGGATTCTTTGATGTGTGAGTATTCTTCCGGGGATGGAGAGCGGCCCTTTTCCGTGGAGAACTTCTCGATCTGCTGATCGATGGCCGTATTGAAGAACATGGCGAGGATTGTCGGCGCAGGGCCGTTGATGGTCATCGACACCGAGGTCGCGGGATCGCACAGGTCGAAGCCGGCGTAGAGCGCCTTCATGTCCTCCAGCGTCGCGATCGAGACGCCGGAATTGCCCACCTTGCCGTAGATGTCGGGCCGCTCGTCGGGATCGAAGCCGTAGAGCGTCACCGAGTCGAAGGCGGTCGACAGGCGCTTGGCCGGCAGGTCCTTCGAGAGCAGGTGGAAGCGCCGGTTGGTGCGGAAGGGGTCGCCCTCGCCCGCGAACATGCGCGTGGGGTCCTCGTTCTCGCGCTTGAAGTGGAACACTCCGGCGGTGTACGGGAACTCGCCCGGCAGGTTCTCGCGCATGCGCCAGCGCAGGAGCTCGCCGTGGTCCTCGAACCGCGGCAGCGCCACCTTCGGCACCTTGGTGCCGGAGAGCGAGGTGTGCGTCAGGTGCGTGCGCAGCTCCTTGCCCCTGACCTTCACGACCTGCTCGTCGCCGGAGTAGGACTTCACCACTTCGGGCCAGGTGTCGAGCAGCTTCTTCGCTTCCCTGTCGAGGACCTTGCTTTCCAGGAGCGCCTCGAGCTCCGGGACTTTGCTGCCCAGCATCGCCTTCGTCGCCGAGAGCTGCTGCCTTTCCCGTGCCAGGGCGGCCTGGGAGGCGAGGTGCACGTGATATCCCCTGACGCATTCCGCGATCTCGGCGAGGTAGCGCTGGCGCTGCGCCGGCACCACCACGTGGACCGCGGAGGAGACTTTCGACACGGGCTTGAGCAGGCGACCCGGGCGCAGCTCTAGCCCCTTCTCCGCAAGCCTGGTGGCCACGGCGTGGTAGAGGGCGGTGACGCCGTCGTCGTTGAAGCGCGCGGCGATGGTGCCGAAGACCGGCATCTCCTCCGGGGAACGCTGGAAGCTCTCGCGGTTCCTCTGCACCTGCTTGCGCACGTCGCGCAGCGCGTCCTCGGCGCCCTTGCGGTCGAACTTGTTGATGGCGACGAAGTCGGCGAAGTCGAGCATGTCGATCTTCTCGAGCTGGCTCGCGGCGCCGAACTCCGGCGTCATCACGTAGAGCGACGCGTCGACGTGCGGCACGATCGCCGCATCGCCCTGGCCGATGCCCGCCGTCTCGACGATCACGAGCTCGTAGCCCGCCGCCTTGCACGCGGCGATGGCGCCGCCGATGGCGGCGGAGAGCTCCTTGCCGGCCTCGCGCGTCGCGAGCGAGCGCATGAAGACGTTCGGCCCGTGGATCGCGTTCATGCGGATGCGGTCCCCGAGCAGCGCGCCGCCGGTCTTGCGCCGCGTCGGGTCGACCGAGAGCACCGCGATCCTGAGCCGCTCGCCCTGGTCGAGGCGAAAGCGGCGCACCAGCTCGTCGGTGAGCGAGCTCTTGCCCGCCCCACCCGTCCCGGTGACGCCAAGCACCGGTGCGGCACTCTTCTTTTCCGCAAAAAGTTGGTTTTTCTGAAAACCCCCTAGTTCCAAGCCGGTGATGACCTGTGCGAGCGAGCGCGGATCGCCTGGCTTGAGCTCCTTCGGCGCGTACTGCCCGAGGTCGAAGTCGCAGCGCGCGAGCATGTCGTTGATCATGCCCTGCAGCCCCATGCGCTGGCCGTCCTCGGGCGAGTAGACGCGCGCGACGCCGTACTCCTGCAGCGCCTTGATCTCGGAGGCGACGATGACGCCGCCGCCGCCGGCGAACACCTGGATGTGCGCGCCGCCCCGCTCCCGCAGCAGGTCGACCATGTACTTGAAGAATTCGATGTGCCCGCCCTGGTAGGAGGACACGGCGATGCCCTGCACGTCCTCCTGCAGCGCCGCCGCCACGATCTCCTCGACCGAGCGGTTGTGGCCGAGGTGGATCACCTCGGCCCCCGAGGCCTGCAGGATGCGCCGCATGATGTTGATCGACGCGTCGTGGCCGTCGAAGAGGCTCGCCGCCGTGACGAAGCGGATCTTGTGCTTCGCCTTGTGGACGAGCTGCTTCGAGTCGGAGAGGTCCGTCATTCCGGCAGCCTAGTTAACGTTTACGTAAACGTCAACCTCAGGTACGGTAGGACGGGTCTTTCGCATCGACCATGCGCTGCAGCGCGGCAAAGACGTCGTCGCAGGTGCGCTTCTCCGCCGGCCCGCCCTCGCGCACCGTCTGCGGGAACACCTCGGGCCGGATCGGATTGACCGTCCCGGCGGCGGCGGCGATCTGCACGTCGCAGGCACGCTGCAGCGTCCAGAGCGTGAGGTAGGCCTGCGGCACGCTCGGGCCCCAGGCAAGCAGGCCGTGGTTCCTGAGGATCACCGCCTGCTTCGCGCCGATGCTCGCCAGCAGCCGCTCCTTCTCGCCCGGCTCGACGGTGATGCCCTCGAACTCGTGGTAGCCCACCTGGCCGTGCAGCATCGCCCCGTAGAAATTGTGCGGCGAGAGGCCCTCCTTGAGACAGGCGACGGCGAGGCCGGTGGTGGTGTGCGTGTGCATGACGCAGTGCGCCTGCGGAATCGCGCCGTGGATGGCCGAATGGATCACGAACCCGGCGCGGTTCACCGGCCATTCGGTCTTGCGCACCGGGTTGCCTTCGATGTCGATCAGCACCAGGCTCGAGGCGGTGATCTCGCGGTAGTGCAGCCCGAAGGGGTTGATGAGGAACCACACCTCGGGGCCGGGCACCCGCACCGTGATGTGGTTGAAGATCATCTCGGTCCAGCCCAGCATGTCGAAGATGCGGTAGGCGGCGGCGAGCTCGACGCGCGCCGCGCGTTCGGCCTCGGTCATCGGCGCCTCGGTTGCCCGCGCGGCGTTCTGCATATAGACGGTCATGCGATTAGTTTACTCTCGTGCTCGTGCACCGCTCCATCGTCTACGCATTGGCCTCGGCTGCCCTGTTCGGAGCAAGCACGCCGCTTGCGAAGCTGCTGCTGAGCGATGCGGCGCCGCTGATGGTGGCCGGGCTGCTGTACCTGGGCAGCGGCGTCGGTCTGGCCGCCTGGCTCGGGCTGCGCGCCCTGTCCGCCGGAGCGACGCGCGCCTCGCCGATCGACCGGGGGGCGTGGCCGTGGCTCGCCGGCGCGATCGCCGCCGGCGGCGTTGCGGGCCCGGCGCTCCTGATGTACGGGCTGGCGCGCACCGACGGTAGCGCGGCGTCGCTGCTGCTCAACCTGGAAGCCGTGCTGACCGCGGCGATCGCGTGGCTCGTCTTCCGGGAGAACGTCGACCGGCGGATTTTCCTCGGCATGGCGGCGATCGTCGCGGGCGGCGTGCTGCTGTCCTGGGACCAGACGCCTCGCGCCGGCGGACTTGCCGGGCCGCTTCTCGTCGCGGCCGCGTGCCTCGCCTGGGCCGTGGACAACAACCTCACGCGGAAAGTGTCGGGCGGCGATGCCGCGACCATCGCCTGCCTGAAAGGTGTCGTGGCCGGAAGCGTCAACCTCGGGCTGGCGTTCGCCGCGGGCGCGACGCTGCCGGCGGCCGGCACGGTGCTCGCGGCAGGCGCGCTCGGGTTCGCCGGTTACGGCGTGAGCCTTGCCCTGTTCGTCGTGGCGTTGCGCGGCCTGGGCACGGCGCGCACCGGCGCGTACTTCTCGGTGGCGCCTTTCTTCGGCGCCGCCCTCGCGTTCGCTGTGCTCGTCGAGACGCCTTCCGCGACGTTCTGGATCGCCGCGGCGCTGATGGCGCTGGGCGTCTGGCTGCACATCAGCGAGCGCCACGAGCACGAGCATGCGCACGAGCCCATGGAGCATACGCACGAGCACGTGCACGATGCGCACCACCGCCACGAGCACGATTTCGCCTGGGATGGGCGCGAGCCCCACGTCCATCCGCACGGCCACGAGCGGCTCGTCCACAGCCACCCTCACTACCCCGACCTGCACCACCGGCACCGCCACTAGGCTACCGTGCGAAGAGCCTGGCGAGCGCCGGCAGCGCCGCGGTCGCTGCGCGCTCGCCGGTGGCGATGATCGACTTCAGCGTCGCCGGCTCCATGTCGTGATGCTCGGGGATCGGCGGGTCGATGATGAGGTCCGCCCGCTCGCGCTCCTCTTTCGCGAGCTTGCGAGTAAGGATCGAGAAGCCCTGGTAGAGCACGTCGAAGGGGTCCTTGAGGTCGGCCTGCTCGGGTGGAAAAGTCACGTCGACGGCGACGACCCGCCCGGCGCCGAGCTTGCGCGCGGCATCGACCGGCACAGGCGCGGCGAGGTTGCCATCGACGTATGGGCGGCCCTCCAGCGTCACCGGTTCCAGCAGCCCGGGCGCGCTCGAGGAGGCCTGCACGGCGAACCCGAGATCGCCGCGGTCCAGGATCCTCGCCTCCCCGCTCAGCAGATCGGTCGCCACGGCGGCGAAGCGCACCGGCAGCGACTCGATCGAGCGCGAGCCGACGTGCCGCGAGATGAAGCTCCGGATGCCGCGGCCGCTGAAGAAGCCGAGGTTCGGAAAGATCCAGCCGCGCAGCATGTTGGGGTTCATGCGGTCGCCGTAGCGCTCGATCTCGGCGGCGGTCTTGCCGGCGGCGTAGAGGGCGCCGACCAGCGCCCCGACGCTCGAGCCGACGATCAGATCCGGCTTCAAGCCGTGCCGGTCGAGCACGCGCAGCACACCGATGTGCCCGTAGCCGCGGCAGCCGCCGCCGCCCAGCACGAGCGCCACCTCGCGCGCGCGCGGTTGCGCCTGTCCTCGCGCCGCGGCGGCGAGCGCGGCGCCTGCGAGAATGAACTGTCTGCGTTTCATGGCACTCTCCTTTTCATGCGCGCGCTAGCCCTGGCCGGGGTCCTCATGCTGGAAGTCGGGAAATTCTCGGCGGCGCCGGAGGGCGCGGCGCCCCCCGAGGGTTGGAAGCCGCTCGCCTTCCCCAAGGTCGAGCGGCACACGAGCTACGAACTGGTGAAGGACGCGGGCACGGTGGTGCTCAAGGCGAGCAGCGAGCGCGCGGCCTCGGGGCTGGTGCGCGAAATCCGCATCGACCCGCGCCGCTACCCGATCATGCGCTGGCGCTGGAAGGTCGAAAACCTCCTGCAGAAGAGCGACATCACGCGCAGGAGCGGCGACGACTACGCGGCGCGCGTCTACGTCACCTTCGAGTACGAGCCCGACAAGGTCGGATTCGCGCGCCGCGCGGAATACCGCGTGGCGCGGCTGCTCTTCGGCGACGTTCCGATCGCCGCGCTCAACTACGTGTGGGACGCCAGAGCGCCCGCCGGGACGTTCGCCGACAACGCGTATACCGGCTTTGCAAAGATGGTGGTGGTGCGCAGCGGTCCGGGCTCGGTGGGCGCCTGGGTCGAGGAGGAGCGCAACGTCTACGAGGACTACCGCAAGGCCTTCGGCGAGGAGCCGCCGATGATCAAGGGGGTGGCGATCATGACCGATACCGACGACACCGGCGAATCGGCGACCGCGTACTACGGCGACATCGTCTTTCACGAACGCGCCCGGCCGCAGTAGGTGTACGTCAGCGGCCGCGGGCCCTTGAGGTATTCGTTCTCGAGCTCGACGATGTCGAATCCGGCTGCGGCGATCAGCCGGTCGATGCGGCGGGTCAGGTGGCAGCCGCCCGCGAGCGGCTTCCACAGCGGCTCGATGCGCCGCTGCCAGCGCGCCACCGAGGCATCGGGCGCGTGGCCGTGCTCGACGAAGAGGAGCGAGCCGCCGGGCCTGAGCACGCGGCGCGCCTCGCGCAGCGCCTTCGCCACGTCGGGAATCGAGCAGAGCGTCCAGGTCGTGACGACCGTGTCGACCGAGCCCTCGGCAAGCGGGATCTCTTCCGCCGAGCCAAGGACGAGGTCCACGCCCACCGCGGCGCGCGCGAGCTTCTTCCTCGCCATCGCGAGCAGCGCCGCCGAAGGATCGAGCGCATGCACGTGCGTGGCGTGCGGTCCGTAGAGCGGCAGGTTGAGGCCGGAGCCGGCGCCGAGCTCGAGCACCTCGCCGGCGGCCTGCGGAATCACTTTCCCGCGATAGCGCCTGACTTCCTTGTTGCGCATCGCGAGATCGATGAGCCGCGGCAGCACCCAGCGCTCGTAGAGGCTCATCGGCCATGCCTCAGCGCGCCGCACCCCGGTTAGCGATCTGCTGCCAGCTCGCCCCCGCATCCCGCGTGAGGTAGACGCTGCGCTTGAACGTGGCAACGGCGTACTCCTTTCGCGAGGCCGGGTTCTGCGCAATGTATGCGACGGCGTCCTCGCGCATCGGCGGCAGCTTCACCGGGACCGCCTTTGCGCCGGCGAGCCCGACGCGGGCGAGCCGCGCCTGTCCGTCATAGGTGCCGTGCCAGAGGTGCCTGCCGTCCAGGTCGAAGAACACGGCGAGGCCCTGCGCGCCTTGCGCGAGCGGCGCAAAGCGCTCGCCGGAGTCGCGCGACAGGTAAATGCCGGCGGCGGTGGCTGCCGCGACCATGGCGGCATCCTCGGGATGGGCTGCGAGGGCGAGCGGCTGCCCCTCGAGCCCCGCGGCCTGGACCGGCTTCCAGGCAAAGCCCTCGTTCAGCGAGTAATGCAGCCCCGGCTTGCGCATGCGGGAGCTGGGCGCGGGATTCCAGACGTAGATCGCACCGGTGCCCCAGCTCGTGGCGAGGACGTGGAAATCCGTCTCGCCTTCGAGCCCGAGCTTGTCCCAGGTCTTGCCGCCGTCCCGGCTGCGGATCAGTCCGAACGGGTTGACCAGGCCCGACCCGGGCGCAGGATGTCCGCTGCTGTAGAGGCTCTTCGCGGTGGCGGAGAAGCCCATATAGTCGTGCTGCGGTCCCGGCGCCTTGGACCACTTGCCGTTCTGGTAGACGGCCAGGCCGTGGTGGCTGGGAATCATGAGCCGCTTGCCGTCGGCGCTGTACGCGAGGCCGTGCACATGGGTCAGCGTCACCGGTTGGGCGTGCGCGGCCGTCGTGCAGAGCAGTACCGCGGCAAGAAGGCTTTTCATCATTTCCTCGCGTTGCGGATGATTTCCTTGCGGGCGGCCAGGACCTCGGGCGTTCTCCAGTGGCTCTCGATGTAAGCGAGAACCGCGCGGATCTCCTGGTCCGACAGGACGCCGGCAAACGCCGGCATGTCGCTCGGGTAGCCGGGCGGCGCGTAGGGCGGCACCAACCCGTGCTTGGTGATGCCGAAGAGGACCTCGTCGGTGTGATGCCAGGTGTGGCCGCTCTCGTCGTGAGGCGGCGCGGGCATGCGGCCGTTGGCGAGCCGTTTCTGCCAGTTCGGCTGGCCCTCGAGCTTGAGGCCGTGGCAGCCCGCGCAGTGCAGGTCGTAGAGCCGCCTTCCTTCGGCGAGGTCCGGCGGCGCTTCGCTGCAGCCGGCAACGAGCAGGAGGACGAGAAACCGCCTCATGCAACGCGCACGACCGCCATCATGCCGCTCGCCTGGTGCTCGAGGACGTGGCAATGAAACATCCAGTCCCCGGGGTTATCGGCGACGAGCGCGATCTGGGCACGGCTGTCCGGATCGATGAGCACGGTGTCGCCCCATTCGCTGCCCTGCACTACCTTCCCGTTCCGCTCGAGAACGCGGAACACGTGGCCGTGCAGGTGGATCGGGTGGTGCCATGACGTGTCGTTGACTAGCTCGAGCACGTACGATCTGCCACGCGCCAGGCTCAGCATCGGGGCGGGATGGTCGTGACCTTCGGGCAGCACCTTACCGTTCACCGTCCAGAACATGCCGCGGTGCTGCCGCTGGCTCGGCATCGCGCCCATCATGCCGCCGCCGAACACGACGCGATGGCGCTCGGCGCTGGCGAGGTCAGGTGACGCGACCGGGTTTGCCGGCAGCGCGGCGACCGGAGCAAATGTGCCTCGCAAAGCTTCCTCGTTCGAATAGACGACGTCGAGAAGGCGGTAGGCGCGGCGCCGATAGAAATCGTCGATGACGCGGTGACGGCTGCCGGGCGCGCCGGCGCAATCGAGGATCAGGTCCGCGCGCATGGCGGGGCCGAGCACGACGCGCCCCGCCTTGCGCGGCGCCACCGGATGCCCGTCGAGCGCGATCAGCCATGGCTCATGGCCCTCGAAGTTCAGACCGTAGATCCGTGCGTTCGAGGCGTTGATGAGGCGCAGGCGGATGCGCTCTCCCGCGCGCACCGCGAAAGTTTCGCGGAGCGCGCCGTTCACCGTCACCGTGTTGCCGATGCGCCCGGCGTGGCTCGCGTCCATGAAGCTCATGAAGTCGTCCGTGATGCGCGCCTCGCGATCGAGCCGCCAGTCCGAGAGCACCCAGACGAGGTCGCGGTCCACCGCCGGCGGCTCGCGCTCCTCGATCACCAGCGCGCCGTACAGGCCGCGCCCGACCTGCTCCGGGCTGCCGAGGTGCGGGTGGTACCAGTAGGTGCCGGCGTCGGGGAGGTCGAACTCGTAGACGAAGCGCCCGCCGCCCTTCGCGATGGGCGGCTGCGTGAGGTGGGGCACGCCGTCCATGGCGTTCGGCAGGCGAATGCCGTGGAAGTGCACGGTGGTGTCGGCCGGCAGCGCGTTCTCGACCGCGATGCGCAGACGCTCGCCCTGTCGATAGCGCAGCTCGGGTCCGGGCACGCTGCCGCCGTAGGCCCAGAGCGAAGTTTTCGGGTTCGCCGCGCCGACGAGGAACTGCTCGGCCGGCGCCGCACGCAAAGTGCGCACGGCGCCTTGCGCGAAGGCGAGCCGGGGTGCCATGCCGGCGGCAGCGCTGCCCGTCGCGAGCTGAAGAAAGCGCCGCCGGTTCATGCCATGCTGAGCGTATTCATGAAGCGTTCTCGTATTGTCGCAGGCCTCGCGCTGGTCCTCGCCCTCGGTGCGGCGTATTGGCTGCTCCGCGACTCGGCGCTGCTGATGACCCTCTTGGACTCGCAGGCGCTCAAGTCGTTCGTCGACAGCCTCGGCCCATGGGGGCCTCCTGCGGTAATCGGGCTGATGGCGCTCGCAATTCTCGTCAGCCCGATTCCGAGCGCGCCGATCGCACTCGCGGCCGGGGCCTTGTACGGACACGGCTGGGGAACGCTTTACGTCCTGCTCGGTGCCGAGATCGGCGCGCTCGCGGCGTTCGGCATCGCGCGGCTCGTGGGCTACGAAGTATTGCGCCGCTGGCTGGGCGAGCGGCTGTCGCTCGGCTGGCTGGGCTCGCAGAACGCCCTGATGGGGCTGGTCTTCGTCAGCCGGCTGCTGCCCTTCGTCTCGTTCGACGTGATCAGCTACGCGGCGGGGCTCACGGTGCTTTCGGCCTGGCGCTTCGCGATCGCGACCCTCGCCGGCATCGTGCCGGCGAGCTTTCTGCTCGCGCACTTCGGCGCCGAGATGATCGCGGGCGAAGCCGATCAGGCCCTGATCGCCGCGCTCGGGCTGGGTGTCCTGGTGGCGGCCCCGGTGGCTGTGAAGCTCGTACGCGAGTACCTCAACGCGCGGAGGAAAGCTTGACTGCGCCCGCACGACCGAGTCGCTCGAAGAGCCAGCCCGAGAGCGCGCCGAGCCAGAAAGACGAGATGCTCAGAATCAAAAGGACGTAGAAGAACTGGCCGGGGCGAGCACGGCCAAGATCGAGAGCGGCCAGAACCGCGCGCCGTGCAGCGTCGCTTCGGCGGTCTCGTTCACCGCAGTACGTCCAGCGCGGTGACCATCTCCGGATCGAGGCATTTCGCGGCGACCATGGCACGCAAGGTCGCTTCTTCCGTCATGAAGGCGCGTACGGCCTGCGGGTCGAACTGCGTTCCGGCAAGGTGCGAAATCTCGGCTTCCGCGTCGTCGTAGGACAGTCCCTTGCGGTAGGGCCGATCGGAGGTCATCGCATCGAGGGTGTCGATCACGGCGAAAAGCCGGGCCCAGAGCGGAATCGCCGCGCCGGCGAGGCGGCGGGGATAGCCACTACCGTCGAAGCGCTCCTCATGCGCGAGCACGATCTCCGCGGCCTGCGCCATGCCGGGGACTGCAGCGAGGATGCGATGGCCGATCTCGGGATGCGAGCGCATCACCTGCCATTCCTCGGGGGTGAGCGGTCCCGCTTTCAGCAGGATGGTATCGGCGATGCCGATCTTGCCGATGTCGTGCAGGAGCGCGCCCCAGTACACCTGGCGCAGCACTTGCGGCTCGGCAGTGAAGCGCCGCGCGAGCACCAGGGTATGGCAGGCCACCCGCTTGGAATGCTGCCCGGTCTCGTGCTCGCGCGCGTCGAGAGCGCTCGCCAGCGCCTCGGCGAGCGCCGCGTGCATGTCGCCCGCGAAAGCCAGGTCCAGGTGTGGCGACGCTACCGCGCCCATGGCGCCCGTCAGTGCCGCTCGAACACCCGCGTGCCGCGATCGTCGAAAGCAATGGTCGCGTACGGTTGCGGCGCGCCCGTCATCCCTGGCGAGCCCGGCACCATGCCGGCGACGGCGAGCCCGGTGACTTTAGGACGCTCGCGCAGCAGCCGCTTGACGTCGGCGGCGGGGACATGGCCCTCGAGCACGTAGCCTGCGATCGTCGCGGTGTGGCAGGAGTAGGCCGCTTCCGGCACGCCGTACCTGCGCTTGAGCGGCGTCACGTCGGCGACGGGGTTCGTCTCCAGGCGGAAGCCGCTTTCGCGCATGTGCTTCTCCCATTCGCCGCAGCAGCCGCACGCGGGACTTTTGTATACCGTAATGACCGGCCGGTACTGCGCGTACGCCGAAGGCAGCGCGGCGAGCATCAGCCCGGCGCCCGCCCCGAAGACGAAGACGCGTCGCGTGATCATGCTAGCGGCTGAGCTGCTTGCGCTGCTCCGGCGTAAGCACCGCATCGATGCGCTTGCGCGCCTCGAGCCGGGTCTCGAACATCTGCTTGTGCATGGTGGCCATGGTGTCGAAGGCCGCGCGCGCCGCGGCGTCATCCTTGCCCGAGTCGTCGTGCATGCGGCCCGCCTGCGCGTGCATCGCGCCCATCAGCGCACCCTGCCGGCGCCAGACGTCCTCCTGGATGGCGTCGATCTTCTTGCGCTGGTCCTCGGACAGGTCGAGCGCCGCATAGCCGCGGCCATACCCGCCGCCCATCATTCCAGGCCCCATGCCTTGCCCGGGGCCGTAGCCGCCGCCCATCATTCCGGGCCCCATGCCGTAACCAGGGCCGTAGCCGCCGCCCATCATTCCGGGCCCCATGCCATAACCGGGGCCGTAGCCGCCGCCCATCATTCCGGGCCCCATGCCATAGCCTTGACCCAAGGCAGTCCCGGCGAGGATTGCCGCGGCCGCGATCGCCGCGCCGATCAGTGTGCGTTTCATCTGTGAGCTCCTTCTATATATAGGGGTCAGCTTGGCACTTCCTTGGACGTGAGGCTTGATGCACGTCAAATGATCGGCGCGCGTTGAGGCTCTAATCTCCGCATGAATACCGATGTGATGGCGTCTTTCCCCGTACCGCTGGAGCGGGCAACCCCCGCCTTGCTCGGCGCGTTGTCCTTCGGCGTGCTCCTCGGCCTGTACTTCGCCGCGCTGGCGGCGGTTTCCGGCTGGGAATTCACCTTGGCGCAATTCGGGGACTACTGGGGCTACATCGTCGCGCTGGCCGCCGGATTCGGCGTCCAGGTGGGACTCTTTGCGCGCTTGCGGCAGGTCGTGCGCAACGCCGGCCCGCGCGCCGTCATGGCAACGACGGGGACCACTTCCACCGCGGCGATGGTTTCCTGCTGCGCGCACTACCTTGCCAACGCGGCGCCGGTGCTCGGCGCGACGGGGCTGGTGACATTCGCCGCCCACTACCAGGTCGAGCTGTTCTGGGTCGGCCTCGCCTTCAACGCCGCCGGCATCGCCTATATCGGCAGGAACCTCTTCAACGCCAAGCGCGAGCACGCCAGATGCGTCGCGGCCTGATTGCCCTGTTGAGCGTTCTCACGGCGGCGCTGCCGGCGATGTCCGCCGCGGCCGATGCCCTCCCGGCGCAATCCAGCTCGGCGGCCGGTGTCACGGTGAAGGCGACACCGCGAACGCTCTCCGGGCCGGTGTGGGAATTCGAGCTCGTGTTCGACACGCATTCGCAGGCGCTGAACGACGATCCGGCGAAGTCAGCCCGCCTGCACGCGGCCGGCGCAAGCGCATCCCCGCTCGCCTGGCAGGGCGACCCGCCCGGGGGCCACCACCGCAAAGGGGTGCTGCGCTTCAAGGCCCTCACGCCCAAGCCCGCCGCGCTCGAACTGCGGCTGCAACGTGCCGGCGAGTCCTCGCCCCGCGTGTTCCGCTGGCCGTTGAAGTAAGTAAGCGCTCGGCGCCGGCCATTACCGTCAGGACGACCCCCCGATCTCGCGCTTCATCTCCTCGAACTGCTCGCGGCTGATCTCGCCCTTGGCATAGCGCGCCTTCAGGATGTCCATGGCGCGCGGCGGCGTTTCGCCGCGGGCGCCGCCGGCGAGCCAGCGCACGAGCACCGCGATTCCCAGGATCACCAGTACCCAGAAAAGCAGCATGTGCACCATGCCGAGACCGATCCAGCCCCAGCCCATGCCTTCGAATCCGCTCCACATCATCGCCATCTCCTTCTCTCGTTGAACGTCTTCAGGGTTGGCTGCTTTTACCGGCCATGACGGATAAGCCCGGGGAGCCTAAAATGCTTCCGATCGGAAGCATCTGGAGGAAGCCATGGCCCAGCAGCCGGAGTACTTCGTCTGGACGACCAGCGCCGAGCTCGGCCAGGCCGTGCTCGTCGCCCGGGAAGCGATGGGGCTCAAGCAGGCCGAGCTGGCGGCGCGCGCCGGCGTGGGACGAAAGTTCCTGTGGCAGCTCGAGCATGGCAAGGCCACGCTGCGCAGCGACAAGGTGATGCTCGTGCTCGAGGAGCTCGGACTGATGCCGCTCCTCGTGCCGCGCGAGCTGCTCGGCATGCTGCGCTAGCCGACGCGCAGCAGCCTCATTGCGCCGGCTCGATCTTCGTCACGGTGAAGGCGCCGCCGACCTTCTCGGCCTCGAACTTCACCTTGTCGCCCGCCTTCACCTGGTCGAGGAAGGCCGGGTCCTTGACCTTGAACACCATGGTCATCGGCGGCATGTCGAGGTTGGCGAGCGGGCCGTGCTTGATGGTGATCTTCTGCGCGCCCTTGTCGACCTTGCGCACCTCGCCGTCGCTCATCTCGCCCGCGAGCGCGGGCTGGAGCGCGACGGTGGCGCCGGCGAGCAGCGCGAAAAGGAAGCCTTTCATCTCGATTCTCCTGGCTAGTTGGAAACAGTAACCTTGCCGACCATGCCCGCCTCGAAGTGGCCGGGGAGCAGGCAGCCGTAGTAATAGGTGCCGGGCTCGGTGAAGCGCCAGCCGATCTCGCCCGACTGGCCGGGGCCGACATGCGCCATGTGGGGCTCGTCGTGCTCCATGCCGGGGTGCTTGCGCATGAGCTCGGCGTGGTGCTTGAGGTCCTCCATGGTGCCGAGCACCATTTCGTGCAGCACCTGGCCCCTGTTCGCGGCGACGAAGCGCACTACCTCGCCACGGCGCACGCGGACCTCCGCCGGCGTGAAGCGCATGTTGTCGGTCATGTCGACGCGGACGGTGCGCTTCGCCTTGCGCGGATCGGCGGCGATGCCGAAAGGCTTGGGCTCCGCCTTCGAGTAGTCGATGGCAACTGCGCTGCCGCCATGCCCGATCGCAAGTGACGCGTGAGCAAGCAACACGGCGAGAAATAATCTTTTCATCGGTGGTCTCCTCAATGCCCGGAATGACCGGACGGTTTGCGCGCCTTCAGCTCGACGCTTCGCTTCGGTGCCGGCGGCTCGCGCTGTGCACGCGGCGGCTCACCTGTCCACTCATAGGCGACGGTGCCGCGCGGATGACGGTACCAGCCCGGGTCCCGGTAGTCGTTGCGCGCGAGGTCCTCGCGCACTTTGACCACAGTGAACATGCCGCCCATCTCCAACGCGCCGAAGGGGCCGCTGCCGCTCATCATCGGCAGCGTGTTGTCCGGGAGCGGCATTTCCATCTCGCCCATGTCGGCCATGCCGCGCTCGCCCATCACCATGTAGTCGGGCACGAGGCGCAGGATCTTCTCGGCGACGCCGCGGTGGTCGACGCCGATCATGGTCGGGACGTTGTGCCCCATGGCGTTCATCACGTGGTGCGACTTGTGGCAGTGAAAGGCCCAGTCGCCGGGGTTGTCGGCGACGAACTCGACCGCGCGGATGGCGCCGACCGGCACGTCGGTCGTGGTCTCCGGCCAGCGCGCGCTCTTGGGCACCCAGCCGCCGTCGGTCAGCGCCACCGCAAAGTCGTGGCCGTGGATGTGGATCGGGTGGTTGGTCATGGTGAGGTTGGCGATGCGGATGCGCACGCGGTCACCCTTGCGCACCGGCAGGTGGTCGATGCCCGGAAAGACGCGGCTGTTCCAGGACCAGAGGTTGAATTCCAGCATCTCGGCCACCTTGGGGGTGTGCGCGCCCGGGCCGATCTCGTAGGCGGCCATGACGAACGCGAAGTCGCGGTCCACGGGCATGAACTTCGGGTCGCGC
>CBDDRQ010000112.1:0-34266 GCA_965233125.1 uncultured bacterium | reverse complement strand
ACGTAGTAGAGAAAACCGCTGCCGATCCGGGCCACCTGGTCGATTCTTTCGTCGGTCGAGGTCGGCGCCAGCAGGAAGATCGGGTCGATCTCGTTCTTCTTCGCCAGGGCCGAGAACTCGGCGCATTCCTCGGGCGGGTAGTCGACCACGATGACGCCGTCGACGCCGGCGGTCTTCGCCGCGCCGATGAAGTTCTCGACCCCCATCGCCTCGATGGGATTGGCATAGCCCATGAGCACGACGGGCGTGGTCTTGTCCGCTTCTCTGAAATGAGAGACATATCGAAGCACATCGGCCAGACCGACGCCGTGCTTGAGGGCGCGGTCGCTCGCGCGCTGGATCACCGGCCCGTCGGCCATCGGGTCCGAGAACGGCACGCCCAGCTCGAGGATGTCTGCGCCCGCCTCCACCAGCCCGCGCATCAGGGGCACCGTGAGGGAAGGATGCGGATCGCCCGCGGCGATATACGGGATCAGGGCCTTGCGCCGGCGCGCCCGCAGCGACTCGAAGCAGCCCTGGATGCGCGACATTTCAGAGACTGAGGCCCATGCGCTCGGCCACCGTGTGCATGTCCTTGTCGCCGCGCCCGGAAAGATTGACCAACAGGACCGCGTCCTTCGCCATGCCGGCGGCCATCTTCATGGCATGCGCCACGGCGTGCGCCGACTCGAGCGCCGGAATGATGCCCTCGCTGCGGCAGAGCTCCTGGAATGCCGCGAGCGCGTCGGCGTCGGTGACCGCCACGTACTGCGCGCGCCCGCTGTCCTTGAGCCAGGCGTGTTCCGGGCCGACGCCGGGATAATCGAGCCCCGCGGAAACCGAGTGCGTCTCGGTGATCTGGCCGTTGACGTCCTGCAGCAGATAGGTGCGATTGCCATGCAGCACGCCCGGCCGGCCCGCGCACAGCGACGCGGCATGCTTGCCCGTGGATAGGCCTTCCCCCGCCGCTTCAACACCGATCAATTTCACATTGGTGTTCGAGATATAGGGGTAAAAAATCCCCATCGCGTTCGAGCCGCCGCCGACGCAGGCGATGACCGCGTCGGGCTGGCGGCCGCAGAGCTCGGGCATCTGCACCAGGCACTCCTCGCCGATGACCGTCTGGAAGTCCCGCACCATCATCGGATACGGATGCGGCCCGGCGACGGTGCCGATGATGTAGAAGGTGCTGTCGACGTTGGTGACCCAGTCGCGCATCGCCTCGTTGAGCGCGTCCTTCAGCGTGCGCGATCCCGACTCCACCGGCACCACCGATGCGCCGAGCAGCTTCATGCGGTAGACGTTCTGCGCCTGGCGCCGTACGTCCTCCGTTCCCATGTAGACGACGCACTCCATGCCGTAGCGCGCCGCGACGGTGGCGCTCGCGACGCCGTGCATACCGGCGCCGGTCTCGGCAATCACGCGGCGCTTGCCCATGCGGCGCGCGAGCAGCGCCTGGCCGATAGTGTTGTTGATCTTGTGCGCGCCGGTGTGGTTCAGGTCCTCGCGCTTGATGTAGATGTGGGCGCCGCCGCAATTCTCGGTAAGTCTTTTGGCGAAATAAACCGGACTGGGGCGTCCGACGTAATGCTTGAGCTCGTAGCGGAACTCGGCTTCGAACGCCGGATCCTTGCGCGCGCGCGTGTAGGCTTCGAGGAGTTCCTCGAGCGCCTTCGTCAGCGTCTCGGCGACGAAGATCCCGCCGTACCGGCCGAAGTGGCCGCGCGCGTCGGGCAAGTCATACATCTGCATTTCCGACCTCTGCCATGAAAGCGGCGATCTTCGCGGCGTCCTTGATGCCTTTCGCCGATTCCACGCCGCTCGACACGTCCACGCCCCAGGGCCGTACGCGGCGAATGGCCTCGGCGACGTTCGCTCGCGAGAGCCCCCCGGACAGGATTACGGCTTTTTCAGTTGCGGGAACCAAGGCCCAGTCGAAGCTCTCGCCGACGCCGCCGTACTCCGGGACGTAGCTGTCGAACAGCCACGCCGCAGCACGCGGAAACCGGCGCAGGTATTCTAGCGCATCGACCCCCGGCCTCACTCGCACCGCCTTGACGAACGGCATGCCGAACTGCGCGCAGAACTCGGGGGTTTCCTCGCCGTGGAACTGCAGCATCGAGGGGCGCACGCGCCCCAGCACCTGCGCGACCAGCGCCGCGTCCGGATTGACGAAAAGCGCCACCGTCTGCACGAACGGCGGCAGCGCGTCGCGGATCTCGAGCGCGCGCTCGGCGCTGAGATAGCGAGGGCTCGGCGGGTAAAACACCAGGCCGATCGCGTCCGCGCCCGCCTCGGCCGCCGCGGTTGCGTCGGCCGCCCGGGTAATGCCGCAGATCTTCACTCGAGTCCTCATTGCGGCAGGCGCCATTTGCGATCGTACTCGACCGACTCGAGGTAGAGGCCTTCCGGCGCGAAGGTCGGCGCCGCGCGCGAGCGCTCGCGCGAGTCCAGGATCTCCTTCACCCATTGCGCCGGGCGGCGGTCCTTTCCCGCGTAGATCAGCGTGCCCACGATGTTGCGCACCATGTGGTGGAGGAAAGCGTTCGCCCGGATCAGGAACTCGATCTTCTCGCCGCTGCGCTCCACCAGCAGCGAGTGCACGGTGCGGACCGGCGACTTCGCCTGGCACTCGGCGGAGCGGAACGCCGAGAAATCGTGCTCGCCCACCAGCACCATCGCCGCCTCGCGCATGACCTCGACGTCGAGGGGGCCATGAAACCACCCGGCGTAGCGCGCCGCGATCGCGGGGCGCACCGCGCGATTGACGAGCTCGTAGCGGTAAGTCCGGGAAACGGCGCTGTAGCGCGCGTGGAAGTCTTCGCCCACCGCCGCCGACCAGCGCACCGCCACCGAGTCGGGCAGCAGGGCATTGGTGCCGCGCACCCAGGCGGCTTCTGGCCGGGAGGTGTCGGTGTCGAAATGCGCCACCTGCCCACGCGCGTGCACGCCGCGATCGGTCCTGCCGGCGCAGGTGACGGCGACCGGCGCTCCCGCGATGGCGGCAAGCGCTTGCTCGAGGGCATCCTGCACGGTACCGCCCCCGGGCTGGGTCTGCCAGCCGAGAAAGCCGCTGCCGTCGTACTCGAGACCTAGGGCAATCCTGATGGACGTTAGCCGAGCTTGGCGAGCAGCTGCTGCGCCTGGCCCTGTTGCGCCGCATCGCCGTCTTTCATGACCTCGTTGAGCAGCTCGCGCGCTCCGTTCTTGTCGCCCATCTCCTCGTAGGCCTTCGCCAGGTCGAGCTTGGTCGCGACTTCCTGCCACTTCGGGTCGGTGCTCCCTTGCGATGCCGCGGCAGCGTCGGAGGAAGTGCCGAGGTCCAGGCTGATCGCGCCCAGGTCGACCGGCGGGGCGGACTTTTCCTCGGGCGCAGCCGAGGGCAAGTCGTCGAGCTTCAGGTCGAAGTCGAGCCCGCTGCTCGGCTCCTCGGGTGCGGCGGGCGCCGGTGCTGCCGCAGGCGCCTCCGCCGGCGCCGCTTGTTCAGCACCGAGGTCGAGGTTGAAGTCCATGCTTCCCACAGTCTTTTCCTGCTCGGCGGCTGCGCCGCCCGCGGCGGGCGCAGTCGTCCCGAGATCGATGTCCACGCCCGAGGACCCCGAAAGCTGCTTTCCGGTCTCGTCGAGCGAGATATCGGGTGCCGCAGCGGGATTCTGCGAGGCGCCGCCGAGATCGAAGTCCAGCGTCGGGGCCGCTGCGGCCGCGGGAGCAGCAGCAGCAGCCGCCGCCGGCGCAGCCTCGCCGCCGCCGCTGCCATACAGCCCGTTCTGCGGGTCGATGCTGCGGCCGAGGGTGCAGGCCTTGTCCCACTCCGGGCCTGCGCCATTCGTGAGGCTCTTCACCTTGAGCGCGGTCTGCTCGAAGGACTTGGTGTCCTTGCGGTTGGCGTAGATCTCCAGCAGCTTGGCGTGCACGGTGATGCGATTCGCGTCCTTTGCCAGCGCTTCCTTCAGGATCTGCTCGGCCTGCGCGTCGCGGCCGTAGGCGATGTACACGTCGGCTTCGGCGATCGGATCGACCTCCTCGGCTTCCATGCCCGCGGGCGCCTGGCTCACCGATGCCTGGGAAACCGCCGGCTGCACCGTGGGCGCTCCCGGGTCGCCGGCCGAGCCGGCGACCGCGCCTGCCGCGGCCGCGCCGAGGACGCTGTCCTGGAACTTTGCCTGCGCCGCCTTCTTGCGCCGCCACGACCACCAGCCGTACACGCCCAGCCCCAGCACCACGGCGAGGGCCGCACCGAGGATCGCCGGATCTTCGAGAGCCGCGAGAACGTCGTCGAGCACGCCTGTCTCGGCAGGCGGTGGCAGGGGCGCCATGGGCCTCGGCTTGGGTTTCGGCGCTTGCGCGGCCGGCTTTTCCGGGGCCTTGGCGGACGGCGCGGGGGCTGCTGGGGCCGCCGGCTTCGGCGCCTCCGCGATCGGCGCCGGCGCCGGCTTCGGCGCCTCGGGTGCCTTGGCTGCGGGCGGCGGCGGAGACTTCGGTGCTTCCGGGGCTTTGGCCGCAGGCTTCGCGGGTGCTGCAGGTGGGGGAACCGGCGCCGCCGAAGGCGGGGAAGCCTGCGTGCCTGCCTTCTTCTCCAGCTCGGCCAGCTGCTGGTTCTTCATCTCGAGCAGCTTCTGCAGGTCCGATACGTTCTTCTCGAGGTCGGTGACGCGCGACTGCGCCTCCCGCAGCTCCCGCTCGCGCGCGACCTGGTCGTCTTCGCGCGCGGCACGGCCGCCGGGGGCCGCCGGTTTCTTCGGGTCCGCCTTGGACAGCCGGACTTGGTCCTGTGCCGGCGCCGGCGGCGCAGCGGCCGGCTTCGGCTCGATGCGCCCCGCGGCGTCGCGCTGGCCGGCCGCGGCCTCCGCGGGCGCCGGCACGGCGGCGAGCCGGCTGCGGTACTCGTTGAACTGCGCGTGGTGCTCGCGCGCGAGGCGGTTCGCCTCCTCCGGGTCGACCGTGCCGGCGCTGTCGATGTCCGGAATGTTGAGGATCCTTCCCGCGCGCACCAGGTTGACGTTGCCGCGGATGAACGCATCCTCGTTCGCCCGGTAGATCGCGATCAGCATCTGATTGAGGGACACGCCGGGGGGCAGATTCCTCTTCGCGATCGCGCCCAGCGTCTCGCCCTTCTGCACCTCGTGCGTGGCGGGGCCCGCAACTGCTGCGGGGGGCGTCGCTGCAGGTTTTTCAGGCGCGGGGGCAGCCGGTTGTTCCGGCGCAGGCGCCGCGGCAGCCGGCGCCGGCGATGCGGGCGCCGCGACAGGCGGCGCGGGCTCGGGCGGCAACGGCTTGGACTCAAGGCCCGGCGCGGGCTTGGGCGCCGCCTGGGCCGGGGACGGACGCGCCTGCGGCGCGGGCTTGGGCGCGGCAGGGGGCGCCGCGGCGATCGCCTGGCGGCCCTTGAACTCCGGCGGGTCGAGCAGCAGGGTGTACTCGCGCACCAGCCTGCCGCTGTTCCATTGCAGGTCGACCAGCAGGTCGAGGAAAGGCTCGTTGACCGGCTGCGTGGTGGTGACGCGCAGGATCTGGCGGCCATTGCGCCGCTCGATGCTGAAGCGCACGCTGAGGAGCGCGGGGTCGAGCTCGATCCCGGCGTTGCTGAAAGCCTCCGGCGAGGCAAGCCGCGCTACGAGATCCTGCTCCCCCGGCTGGGACACGAGATCGATCTCCGCATTCAGCGGCCGGCCGAGCGCGGAAAGCACGGTGATGCGGCCGAGCCCCGCCGAAAACGCGTCAAGGGGCGCTGCTAACCACAGCGCTGCCGCCAGCACGGCGAAGGTTATCGATCTACCGCCCACGGTTCCCCACCCCTGAATCTTCTTAGCCGGACCAAGTAACTTAACATCATGGTCTTACGGCTGCAAGTTGAGATATTTTCTTGGTTTGTTACTGTTTCACCCCGGCATCTATGAGGATTCGGACCATGCGCCGGAGCGGCTCGGCCGCGCCCCAGAGGAGCTGATCCCCCACGGTAAAGGCGGCAAGGTAGTCCTCCCCCATGGGCAGCTTGCGCAGCCGCCCTATGGGCACGGACAGCTTTCCGGTCACCGCGGCGGGCGTGAGCTCCGCCAGCGACTCCTCGCGCCGGTTGGGCACCACTTTCACCCAGTCATGCGCGTCGGCCAGCATGCCTTCGATCTCGTCCATGGGCAGCGGGCGGCGCAGCTTGATCGTGAGCGCCTGGCTGTGGCAGCGCATGGCGCCGATTCGCACGCAGACCCCGTCCATGGGGATGGCGTTGCCATTGCGGCCGAGGATCTTGTTCGCCTCGGCCTGCGCCTTCCATTCCTCGCGGCTCTGGCCGTTGCCGAGGTCCTTGTCGATCCAGGGCAGCAGGCTCCCCGCGAGGGGAAACTCGGTATGGGACTTGGGAAGATCGGCCGCTCTCAGCGTGTCGGTGACCGCCCGGTCGATGTCGAGGATGGCCGCGGCCGGATCCTCGAGCAGCGGCTCGGCGCTGCGGCCGACGCGGGCCATCTGCGCCACAAGGTCGCGCATCGCCGCGGCGCCCGCGCCGGAGGCGGCCTGGTAGGTCATGCTGGTCATCCACTCGACCTCGTCGCGCTGGAGGAGCCCTGCCATCCCCATCAGCATCAGGCTCACCGTGCAGTTCCCGCCGATGAAGTTTTTTGCCTTTTTTGACAGAGCATCTTTTATGAGCGGCATGTTCACCGGATCGAGGATGATGACCGCGTCGTCCTTCATGCGCAGCGCGCTCGCCGCGTCGATCCAGTAGCCGGTCCAGCCCTCTTGCCGCAGCTTCGGATACACCTCGTTCGTGTAGTCGCCGCCCTGGCAGGAGATGATGACCGGCAGCGCCCTGAGCGCCGCGAGCTCGTGCGCGTCCTTCACCGGCTCGACGTCCCTGCCGATGCGCGGGCCCTTGCCGCCGGCCTGCGAGGTCGAGAAGAAAACCGGCTCGACGTGGTCGAAGTCGCGCTCCTCGCGCATGCGCTGCACGAGCACCGAGCCCACCATGCCGCGCCATCCGACGATTCCGACCCTGAGCATGGCGCTAGTTTATAGGGCGGCCACGACGGCGTCGCCCATTTCTTCGGTGCCGAGCGCCTTGCCGCCGGGCGTCTGGATATCAGCGGTGCGCAGGCCGGCGCGCAGCACCTTGGCCACCGCGGCCTCGATGCGCGTGGCGGCCTCCGGCTGCTTGAGCGAGTGGCGGAGCATCATCGCCGCGGAGAGGATGGTGGCGAGCGGATTCGCCACGCCGCGCCCGGCGATGTCCGGCGCCGAGCCGTGGATCGGCTCGTACAGTCCCTTGCCCTGCGCGTCGAGAGAGGCCGAGGGCAGCATGCCGATCGACCCGGTGAGCATCGAAGCCTCGTCGGAGAGGATGTCGCCGAACATGTTGCCGGTGACGATCACGTCGAACTGCTTGGGGCTGCGCACGAGCTGCATGGCGCAGTTGTCCACGTACATGTGGGTCAGCTCGACGTCCTTGAAACTCTTTGACTCCTCGATGAGCACCTCGCGCCAAAGCTGCGAGGTCTCCAGCACGTTCGCCTTGTCGTCCGAGCACACGCGCCGAGCGCGCCCCCGCGCCGCCGCGAAGGCGACGCGCGCGATGCGGCGCACTTCGCTCTCGCTGTAGAGCATGGTGTCGAAGCCTTCGCGCTCCGCGCCCTTGCGCCGGATTCCCTTGGGCTGGCCGAAATAGATGTCGCCGGTCAGCTCGCGCACGATCAGCAGATCGAGCCCGGCGACGAGTTCCGGGCGCAGGGACGACGACGCGGCGAGCTCCGGAAAAACCCGCGCCGGGCGCAGGTTGGCGAACAGGCCCAGCGCCTTGCGCAACCCGAGGATCGCCTGCTCGGGGCGCTTCGCGCGCTCGAGCGCGTCGTAGCGCGGGTCGCCGACGGCGCCGAACAGGATCGCGTCCGCTTCCTTGGCGAGCCGCAGCGTTTCCGGAGGAAGCGGCTCGCCCGCCGCCGCGACGCCCGCGCCGCCTACGGCGGCCTCCTGGAACTCGATCTTCAGATTCAGCTTCTCCAGGACCTTGCGGGCCTGGGCGACGATCTCCGGCCCGATGCCGTCGCCGGGCAGTACCGCGACCCGCATCGTCAGAAGTACCAGGGATGCTGCGCTTTGCGGCGCGCCTCGAACTCGCGGATCTTGTCGGCGTGGCGCAGCGTCAGGCCGATGTCGTCCAAACCGTTCAGCAGGCAGTACTTGCGGAACGCATCCACCTCGAAGCGAAAGGTTTTCGCATGGTCTGTCGTCGATACCGTCTGCGCATCGAGGTCGACCACCAAGCGGAACCCCGGGAACGCGGCGGCGTCGTGGAACAGGCCGTCGACCTCGGCCTCGGAGAGCACCACCGGCAGCAGGCCGTTCTTGAAGCAGTTGTTGAAGAAGATGTCGGCGAACGAGGGCGCGACGACGCAGCGGAAGCCATGGTCCATGAGCGCCCAGGGCGCATGCTCGCGCGAGGAGCCGCAGCCGAAGTTCTTGCGCGCGAGCAGGATGCTCGCGCCCTTGTAGCGCGCCTGGTTGAGCACGAACTCGGGGGCCTGCCGCCAGCGGCCGAACAGCGCGTCGGCGTAGCCGGTGCGCTTGATCGAGGCGAGATGCTCCTTGGAGATGATCTGGTCGGTATCGACGTTGGCGCGATCGAGCGGCGCCACAAGCCCGGTCAAGACGGTGAACTTTTCCATGCCTATCTCCACTCCCGCACGTCGACGAAGTGACCGGCGATCGCCGCCGCCGCCGCCATCGCCGGGCTGACGAGATGGGTCCGCCCGCCGGTGCCCTGCCGCCCCTCGAAATTGCGGTTCGAGGTCGAGCCACAGCGCTCGCCGCCCTGCAGGCGGTGCTCGTTCATGCCAAGGCACATGCAGCAGGCGGGCTCGCGCCACTGCAAGCCGGCGCCCCGGAAGATGCGGTCCAGGCCCTCGCGCTCGGCTTGCGCCTTCACCAGACCGGAGCCCGGCACCACCATCGCGCGGCGGATGTTGGAGGCGACGCGGCGCCCCTTCACCACCGAGGCGGCGAGGCGCAGGTCCTCGATGCGCGAGTTGGTGCACGAGCCGATGAAGACCTGGTCGAGCTTGATGTCGGTCATGCGGGTGCGCGGGGCGAGGCCCATGTAGACGAGCGCACGCTCCATCCCCTCGCGGCGCATCGCATCCTTTTCCCGCTCGGGGTCGGGCACGGTGTCGTCCACGCTCACCACCATCTCCGGCGAGGTGCCCCAGGTGACGTGCGGCTTGATCTCGCGCGCATCGAGCTTGACCTCGCGGTCGAACTTCGCTGCGGGGTCGCTCTTCAGCGTGCGCCAGTGCGCCACCGCGTGCTCCCATTCGGCGCCCTTGGGCGCGAACGTCCTGCCCTTGACGTACTCCAGCGTCACCTCGTCCACCGCGACCATGCCGGCGCGCGCGCCGGCCTCGATCGCCATGTTGCACACCGTCATGCGGCCTTCCATCGACAGCGCGCGGATGGTGCCGCCGGCAAACTCGATCGCGTGGCCGGTGCCGCCGGCGGTGCCGATGCGCCCGATGATGGCGAGGATCACGTCCTTTGCCGTCACGCCGCGACCGAGCGGGCCTTCCACCGTGACGCGCATGTTCTTCATCTTGCGGGTGATCAGGCACTGCGTGGCGAGGACGTGCTCGACCTCCGAGGTGCCGATGCCGTGCGCGAGGCAGCCGAAGGCGCCGTGCGTGCTCGTGTGCGAGTCGCCGCAGACCACGGTCATGCCGGGAAGCGTCGCGCCCTGCTCCGGGCCGATGACGTGGACGATGCCCTGTCGCTTGTCGAGGAAGGGGAAGTACACCTTGGCGCCGAACTCGCGCATGTTGGCGTCGAGGGTCTCGATCTGCAGCCGGGCGAGGCGGTCGCGCACGCCCGCCATGCCCTCCTCCCAATGCTCGGTCGGCGTGTTGTGGTCGGCGGTCGCGACCACGGAGTCCACGCGCCAGGGCTTGCGCCCGGCGAGCTTCAGGCCCTCATAGGCCTGCGGGCTGGTGACCTCGTGGATGAGGTGCCGGTCGATGTAGATGAGCGCCGTGCCGTCCTCGCCGACGTGCACGAGGTGGCTGTCCCACAGCTTGTCGTAAAGGGTGCGTTCCATGTTTCCGTTGCGGAAACATGGAATTATAAGTCAGCGGCCGGCGCCGGCGCCGCCCTTTGCCGCCGCGTAGAGCGGCGCCACCTTCGCCGCGTAGGCGCGCAGGTCGTTGATGCGATCCTCGTGCGAGGGGTGGGTCGAGAGAAATTTTGGCGGCTGGCCGCCGCCGCTTTGCTTGGCCATCTTCTCCCACAGCGTCACGGCGGCGTTCGGATCGAAGCCCGCCCGCGCCGCGAGCTCGACGCCGATGCGGTCCGATTCGGTCTCGTGCAGGCGCGAGTTCGGCAGGTTGAGCGTCACGTCGGCGACGGTGCCGGCGATGTTCTGGCCGAGCTCGCCGATGCCGAGCAGCGCGCCGACGATACCGACCGTCATCTGCGTTCCCATCTGGCGCGAGATGCGCTCGCGCGCGTGCTCGCGCAAGGCATGCGCGATCTCGTGACCCATCACCGCGGCGATCTCGTCGTCGGTGGCGTTGAGCTTCTGTACGAGGCCGGTATACATCGCCATCTTGCCCCCGGGCATGCACCAGGCATTGACCTCGTCGATCGAGAGGACGTGCACTTCCCAGGGCCACTTGACCGCATCGGGACGGAATACCGCCGTGTGCGGGATCAGCCGCTGCGTGATCGCCTGCACGCGCTTGAGCATGGCCGGGTCCTTGTCGAGGACGCCCTTCTTCTGCGCCTCGGCCATCATCTGCGCGTAGGCCTGCTTGGCGCCGGCGTCGACCTCCTGGGAGGACACCATCATGCGCTGCTCGCGGTCGACGCCGACGGCGCCGGCCTGGGTAGTCTCGACGGACTGGCAGCCCGGCAGCAGCGCCGCGCCGGCCGCGAGGACAGCAAGGAATGTGGGGTTCATGCTGCTATGGACAGCTCAAAGGCCCGCGCGTTGCAGCCGCAGCGCGAAGACCGTGCCGCCCAGCGCAGCGAGCGCGGCCAGCGTGAAGGCGAACGGCGCCTCCCCGGCCTCCCAGGCCCAGCCCGAAAGCACCATGCCGGCCGCCCCGCCGGCGCCGTAGGTGAGGCTGGAAAAGAGCGCCTGCCCGCGCCCCAGCGCCGGCTCCGGGAATACGCGGTGCACCGCCGCCACGCTCGCGGCGTGGAAGGCGCCGAAGGTGGCGCCGTGCAGCAACTGCGCCGAAAGGACCAGCCACAGCGTGCCCGCGCCCCAGCCCAGGGCTAGAAAGCGCGCCACCGCGCAGGCCAGGCTGGCGACCAGGATGGTCGACAGCGCGTAGCGCCGGAAGAGCTGCGGGAGATAAAGGAACACGGCGATCTCCGCCAGTACGCCGAGCGTCCACAGCGCGCCGATCACCGTGCCCCGGTAGCCCTCGCGCTCGAGGTGCAGGGTCAGGAACGCATAGAGCGCCCCGTGCGCCACGGCCATGCAGAAGCCGGCGGCGAGAAGCGCCCTGGCCCCGGGGGCGAAGCGCAGCGCGCCTGCCTTGGCTGCGGAAGGGCGCGCCGTGCGCGGCAGCCCGAGGGCCGCTAGCAGCGCCGCCAGCATGAATGCGGCAATCCACGCCGGGAGCGCGGACACCGACTGCCGGTCGAGCCACAGGCCGCCCGCCAGCACCACGGCGATGAACCCGAGAGAGCCCCAGACGCGGATGGGACCATAGGCGCCGTGCCCGCCGGCAAGCGAGCGCAGGGTGATCGCCTCGACCAGCGGCAGGGCCCCCGCCGAGAGCACGCTCATGGCGCCGATGAGCACGGCGATGTGCTCGACGAACGGCAGCGCCGCGAACGAGGCGGCGCTTGCGGCGCAAGCGAGCGCCACGATGGCGCGATGCGCACCGGCGGCATCGGCGACCCAGCCCCAGGCCGCCGGCGCGAAGATGCGCGCGAGCGGGGGCAGCGCCAGCACGCCGGCGATCTCGATCGCGCCCAGGCCCCGCCATGCCAGGTACAGCGGGAAGTAGGCAACGTAAGCGCCGACCTGGGCGAAATACGCGAAATAGAAGGCGCCGAGGCGAAATGACAGGGGCATCGCAGTTAACTTAGCATCCGGGCCGCATGTCGCGCGGCGCGTTCTACGTCCTGTTCACCGCATCGGGCTTCGCCGGGCTCATCTACGAGTCGATCTGGACGCAGTACCTGAAGCTCTTCCTCGGCCACGCCGCGTACGCGCAGTCCCTGGTGCTCGCGGTGTTCATGGGTGGCATGGCGGCGGGGGCCGCGTATTGCGCCCGCTTTTCAGCGCGGCTTTCGAACCCGCTCATGGGATACGCGCTGGTCGAGGCCGTGGTCGGCCTCGCGGCGCTCGCGTTCCATCCGGTCTTCGTCTCGCTCACCGATTGGGCGCACGCCTCGCTGCTGCCGGCCCTGGGCGGCGACCGGCTCGCACTCGGCGCCAAGCTCACGGCTGCCTGCCTGCTGATCCTGCCGCAATCGGTGCTGCTCGGCATGACCTTTCCGCTGATGAGCGCCGGGCTGGCGCGCGCGCACCCGGCCGCGGCGGGCGAATCGGTCGCCATGCTTTACTTCACCAACAGCCTCGGCGCCGCGGCCGGCGTGCTGACGAGCGGCTTCCTGCTGATCGCCTGGGTCGGGCTGCCCGGCACCTTGCGCACCGCCGGCGCGCTCAACCTCCTGATCGCCGCTGCGGTATGGCTGCTGGCGCGGCCCGCCCGACACGCTGCTCTCGAAAAATCTTCTCATCCGCAAACCGCTGCAAACCTTCTCCTTGCCGTCGCCTTCTTCACCGGCCTTGCCTCCTTCGTCTACGAGATCAGCTGGATCCGCATGCTCTCGCTGGTGCTCGGCGCCTCGACGCACTCCTTCGAGCTGATGCTCTCCACCTTCATCCTCGGCCTCGCGCTCGGCGGCCTCGCCGTGCGCCGGCGCGTCGATGCCGCCGCCGACCCGGTGCGCGCCCTCGCCTGGGTGCAGCTCGCCATGGCCCTCGCCGCGCTCGCGACGCTGCCGCTCTACGACCTCAGCTTCTCGCTGATGGAAGGGCTGATGACGGGCCTCGCGCGCAGCGAAGCCGGCTACCTGCTCTTCAACGCCGCCGGCGCCACGATCGCCGCCCTGGTGATGCTGCCGGCGACCTTTTGCGCCGGCATGACCCTGCCGCTGCTCACCGGTGCGCTGCTGCGGCGCGGCTCGGGCGAGGCGGCGATCGGCCAGGTCTACGCGGCCAATACGCTCGGCGCCATTGCCGGCGTGGTCCTCGCGGTCCACGTGGGCCTGCCGCAGCTCGGGCTGAAAGGAACGCTGATCGCGGGCAGCGTCGTCGATGCGGCGCTTGGATTGCTGCTTCTCGCCTCCTTCAGTTCCAGAACAGCGTTTTCATACGTGGCCGCGGGCTGCGCTGTCGTCTTCGTCGCCGCCGCGCTCGGCTTCGAGCTCGACGCGAACAAGATGACCGCCGGGGTGTTCCGCCACGGCGAGCTCGCCACCTCGCGCGACGCGGAGATCCTGTTCAAGAAGGACGGCAAGACCGCCACGGTGCACCTGGTGAAGTACCCGGAGGCGACCAGCCTGCGCACCAACGGCAAGTCCGACGGCTCGATCAACCTCGACCCGGCGGGCGAGCGCGGCAGCGACGAGATCACCATGGTGCTCACCGGCGCGCTGCCGCTCGCCCTCGCGCCGGGCACGAAGAGCGCCGCCGTGATCGGCATCGGCACCGGGCTCACCACCCACACGCTGCTGCAGAGCCTGTCGATCGAGCGCGTCGAGACCGTCGAGATCGAGTCGGCCATGGCGGAAGCCTCGCGCGGGTTCGTGCCGCGCAACAGCGGCGCGTTCGCCGATCCGCGCAGCGCGATCCTGATCGACGACGCCAAGACCTTCTTCTCCACGCATGCCCGGCGCTACGACCTGATCATCTCCGAGCCCTCCAACCCCTGGGTCAGCGGCACCGCCAGCCTGTTCACGCGCGAGTTCTACCACCGCATCCGCAGCCACCTGAACCCGGGCGGCCTGCTGGTGCAGTGGTTCCAGCTCTACGAGATCGACGCCTCGCTGGTCGCGACGGTGATGCGCGCGCTGGGCGAGGCGTTCCCGCACTACGCGGTGTTCGCGGCCAGCGACCACGACCTGCTGATCGTCGCCGGCGCCTCGCCGGTGCCGCTGCCGGCGCAGGCCGAGGTGTTCGAGCATCCCGGGCTGGCGAAGGAGCTCTGGACCGTGCACGTGCTCAGCGTCGGCGACCTCGACGCGCGCTACGTGGGCGAGCGCTCGACGCTCGAGCCGCTGTTCGCGAGCTACGGCATGCCGGCGAACTCCGACTACGCGCCGGTGCTCGACCTCAACGCGGCACGCCACCGCTTCATGGAGCGCTCGGCGGGCGACGTGGTCGGCCTGCTCAACCTCGGCGTGCCGGTGCTCGAGATGCTGGAGCGCACGCGCAGCCGGCGCGCGGTGAATCCGCTGTTCCGCGGCGCCTACGCCTTCGCGCGGATCGAGAACACGCGCCTCGCCCGGTACGGCCGCGACTTCCTCGCCGGCCCGCGCGTCCCGGTGCCGGAGGCCGTCCCCACGCAGCTGCAGAAGGACCTCGAGCTGGTCAAGCTGCGCCTCATGGAGTGCCGCGACCCGCGCGAGCTCGACGTCTGGCTGCACAGCGCGGTGCGCGTGGCCCAGGCGCTCAATCCCTACCTCGCGCCCGATGACCTCGCGCCCCTGTGGAACCGCATCGCCTCGGGCTGGTGCTTCGGCTCGCTGCACGAGTTCCAGCGGCGCTGGATTGCGCTGTTTCGCGCCGTGGCGATGCGCGACGGCGCGCGCATGGCGGTGCTCGGTTCGCAGCTCCTGGAGTCGCAGAAGGAGCTGGGTGCCGATGCGCGCGAATACCTGCTCATGGCGGTGATGACCGGCTACGTGGCGCGCGGCGAGGGCGCAGCGGCGAGCGCTCTCTGGCGCACGCATCGGGAGCAGATCCGGGACGCGGCGAGCCCGGCCTTCCGCCTGCTCCTGTGTCACGCCGGGCGCAACGGCTGCGTCGAGGACTTCAGCGCCTACGCCGAGCGCTGAGCCGCGGCAAAGCGCACTGCGCCGATCACGTCGCGGACGAAGTCCGCCGCCTTCGCTTTCTCGTGGAAGTGGCCGTCGAGCAGCAGGTGCGCGAGCCCGTGCGTCAGCGCCCATGCCGCCGCGGCCGCCTTCTCCGGATCGGCGATCTCGCCCTGGCCGCGGAACACCGTCACCAGGCCGTCATAGGTGCGCGTCGCGGCCTCCCGCAGCTCCGGGTGCTTCCCGATTTCGATCTGTCCGCCGAACATCAGCCGGAAGCGGTTCGGATTTCCGAGCGCAAAGTGCACATAGGCCTCGCCACGCTCGCGCCCGCGCTTTCCTTCCATCTTTTCGGCAAGCCCGCGGAAACCCTCCGCGGCCAAGGCGGCCAGTAGAGCATTGCGATCGGGGAAATGCCGGTAGGGCGCGTTGTGCGAGACCCCGGCTCGGCGCGCCACCTCGCGCAGGCTCAACCCAGCAACACCTTGTTCTTCAAGCAGTTCTGAAGCGGACGCGAGGAGAGCCGACCGCAGGTCGCCATGGTGATAGGCTGATGTTGACATTGTCTACATCCAGCGATAACGTCGATGTTGTCATTGTCAACTTCAACCTCGGAAAGATCAAGCGCCATGACAGCACTGCACCTCGCGGCAGCCATCCTCAGCCTGACGCTCGGCGCCGTGGTCCTCGCCCGCAGGAAAGGCAAGGCACTCGGGCGCGCCTGGGTCGGCCTCATGCTGGTGGTGGCGATCTCGTCGTTCTGGATCCTCGACATCCGCAAGGGCACGGGCTTCTCGATGATCCACCTGCTCTCGGCCTGGACGCTCGTCTCGCTCGCGCTTGCCGTCTATTTCATCCGCCGCGGCAACGTCCGCGCGCACAAGGGCTTCATGGTCGGGACGTTTATCGGCCTCGCCGCAGCCGGACTAGGCGCCTTGGCGCCAGGACGTTTCCTCTACCAGCTTCTGCTGGCGAGCTGACGCCCTCTCGCCGCGCGCGGCGCGTCGCCCTGCAAGCCGTCGGTCGAGGCATGCCCGCTTGAATTGCGCTGTTTCAGTGGCTGCAAACGGGCCAAGAGCGATCCCTCGCACAAGTATCCCACGCGGGTAGCGATGTCATATAAGCACGACGCGAGAGGCAGGGTCAGCTCCGCTTACCCTGCAGCCGTCCTGCGGCGCACTACAGGGACCCTCGCTCGCGCTGCGGTGGAAGAGATCTAGGTGCCTGCAGGAGTCGCGGCGGACCAAAGCTTTTAGCTAGCCCCGGCACGCACTGAGCGCTTCCAGTGCCACTACGCGGTAAGCGGCTTTCTATCGAAAAGCGATGACGCATCCGATGGGCTTTCGAGTTTCTTTCCCCACAACGCACACACGCGATTGCCGAATCGCTGGGCCTGAAAGCGCGATGGAATAGAGTACTGTCGCCCGTCCTCCGAGTCACAGTGCAAGAACGTAGTTCCTGAAGAAGGCCTATAGGACCGCCAAACCTGGTCGAGAATCGACGGATCCTCCCACGTCCACGGGCGTCGTCTGCCGCCGTAAAATTTCGATAGAACAAATGTACCGTTGATCATCCGCTGCCACTCCGAGAACACGCAATCCCAAAGTCGGAGAGACCGAAGCCGTATGAACATGGCAGCGAGGCTTACAGAAGACTCCTCGGCTAGCTCGCAAAGTGATTGCAAGCAAACCGGACGCCGGTTAGCACTTCTTTCGACTGCTGTCCCTGGCATTAAAAGTTCAGCCGCCCCGAAGTTGCAGAGGCGTTCTTCCATATCATCCGTGGCGTGCGGGAAGAACTTAATTTCTGGAACGAACTCGTAGAAGAATGTGTGACAGATCTCGTGCGCTAGCGTGAATCGCAACCTCGTGTGACCTACTTGCTTGGTTAGGAGGATGTTGAACCCGTGGACGTACCTGCTACCTATGGGTTCAAGTGCTGCGTCCGCCGCTAGGTCGTCAACAATTCTTGCGCATACTATTTGCCGACCTTTGAGATAGAAACGCATTCGCTCGTCTAAGCCCCCGGTATGCCGAAAGCGACGACGCAACCGTGAGACGGCATTGCGCATTGCCTCTTGCGGGCTGCCTCCGCCACCGACCCGTCGCGCAAAAAGTTCTATTAGCCGCGACTGACCGACGCTAGTAGTTGAGCTTTCTCTGGAATCCTTGCTGACCACGCGAACCCTTAACTATCTGTTGGTACCGCGCATCCCAATCTTCTTCCTTCATGATTTGGGGGGCGGATCGATACGAAGTCAAAGACGGATCGTGCACTCGCGTGACTGTGCGGTATTCATCGCTCCAGTTTTCCTGCATGGCGTGTGCAACGCTGGCATCGATGCCCGTTGTTTTCGCGATCCATTGACGCCAAGATGCCATGCTGGCAACCCACACGGGGTCTGCCTCTTCGGCCTCCCCCATCAAATAGCCGATCTGAGTGCTTAGCAGCCGCGCAATTCTCGCCAGCAGTTTCGCGCTGGGATTTGAAACTGAAAGCGGCTCGTTCATCAGGGTGAGGAGATAATCGTGACTTATGCCTAAGTCGTACGCGCATTGAGCGTAGTCGGTGAGGCAGCGGTCATCGATTAGAAGACGCAGGCGATCGCCAAATACATCTCGCTTCACCCCACGGTACAGCGCGCTATGGCGGAAATGCAGTCTTCGAATCTGCTTTAGCGCATTCAAGACCTCATCCCTTGGTAAGCGGATACCCGTTTCAAAGTTGCCTGCGTAAATTATGTCGATGGCGCGCAGGAACGATCCGGTCATCATCCTCGATACACGGGTTGCCGGCAAAAGCCGGATAGCCGGCACTCCTGCCTGGGTGGCAATTTCGTTCTCTTGACCAACTCCGAAGCTCGGATCCCCACAAAACAGAATGACAAAATCATGCGTTGAGGCTCTAGAGCGGTCCAACAAATAAACCTGCCTTGCTTGTAGGTTCGCGTGCTGGATGGGGTGCGTATGATCACCCGGCCAATAGACCTCAAATGGCGGCGCACTGAACGACTTGTCGTCCGTAAGAAGCCGAAGTTCACCTACTACCCGGTGCAATTCCTTGTGCGCTGGCTCCGAAAGAGCAGTCAGCGGGGTGGCAAGGTAGCCGAGGATCTTCTCCGGCAAACAATCCGGCTCGTTCAATATGTCGTTGAGATTCACGCCGAGCGCCTTGAACAACTTTGCAAGCATCTCTTCGCTCGGTGTTTCAAGAGTGCGATTCAGAATCTTGGAGATAGTCGACTGGTTTACTTTTGTGTCCTGCGCAAGCTGAGTCTGCGTCACACCGCGATGCGCCACTAGGCGCACGAGCGTTCCGACCGCGTACTCCGTCTGCTCGATGGTTAACTGCCGCATCGTGCGTAACCGTACGCTTTTCAGCGGGACATTGCGAAGAATGCCCGCGGCATAGTATTCCGCTCCTAGTATGCGCAACCCCGAGGGCATGTTATCCCTCGGATATTCCTCGGTTTTTTGCCCGGCGATCCCTAGAGTGGGCGCCATGGATACGCACGCGGCAGCTCTACTCCTCGAGGTTGGAAAGCACCTCAACGCGAACGTATACCCCCGAGTAACAAACGGAGGTCTAGTAGTGCTCAGCCAGACCGACGTTCCCCAAACCTTGGGCACGGAGATGAACAATGGAACCGAAAAAGCGAGAGGATCCGCAACCGGAGCATGGTCAGGGCCCGCCGGACGGCAGAGGACGTCCGGTGGACCACGGCCGGCCGGTGCCGCCGCACCGGTCGTCGGCGCAGATCCAAAAGCGCAAATTGAAGACCAGCTAGGTGGCTTGCAGGAGCATTACCCAGGAACCCAGCACTGGCGCCAAGACGACGGAATTTGGCTACTGATTCCGACTCGGCTAATTAGTGGGCTGGATCATTATGCCATCCTTGTGCTAGCAGTTCAGTACGAAACCGGCTTGGTCCGGAGCTGGGGTTTCTGGGCCAGCAACACGATGACGCCCTCTTGGATCGGTCCGAGACATACAAACGCGGACGGGTCGATTTGCGCGTTCGACATGTCGGACGGTACGTGGACCTGGACAATTCCTCTCGTGACGCTCCTCGATCTCTACACCATCTGGGTAGTACGACAACTGTATGTGCAAGTGTTTGGTCAATGGCCCGGAAAGCAGGCCGTTCATTTCGCCGGCGAGATGATGCTTGAATTTTCACCCGATGAGTACTGCGGGTGCAGTGATGGCGCAATCCGGTATTCGGAATGCTGCATGGACAAGCATCTCGCGCGCAATCGAATCCGTGATTCGCTCAGCTTTTACTGGCTATTCGGCCCGCGAACTCCACCAGGAGAGGTCGTCGCTTTCGTCTGCAGACAGCATACGCCACCCCCAATCAAGACAATTTTCCAGAGTGCGGGCGAATGGGCCGAGAGCCTCTGGAGGAACGAGGCGTCCCTCATTGCACTGCGGTAGCACGCTGGACTAGTGGCGGAAGACAGGATAAATGTGCGCGGGCCGCCTAGGAGCCGACGCCTCATCAGTTCGGGGTCAATGCAGACATGGTTTGACGTAGGATGGGCGTAGCATCGCAGGCGGCGGTGTGTCCTCTTCCAACAAATCCGTAGCAGTATGGCGATTGACTTTCGCTTTCAAGCTGTGTGCCTTCGGGACTTTCGGGGGATTCGCGGCCTTGACTTGGAGCTCCCGGAAGGCGCCACCGCTGTTCTTATCGGTGCAAATAATGCCGGCAAGTCAACCATTCTCGACGCGGTATCGCTCGCTCTGAATGGACCAGCGTCTTACAACTTCTCGCCGGTCGAGTACGACTTCTTTCACGATGGCGCGGGGAACGTCGCCGATTCGTTCGAAATCACGGTCTCTTTTGTAGCTGATTCGGAAGTCGAGCTCCCGGCAGTGCGCGGAGGTTACGGCGATCCCATTGCGGTGCATGCGGTGAGGGTCACGGGATCAACTGAAAAGAACAATCGCTTTTCGCATAACACGCGCTTAATTGACAGCGAGGGCGCACCCATCAGCTTGCCCGTGTCTCTTCCGCTCAAGGGTAAGGCGAAGGAGGCTTGGAAGGAACATGGCCTAGCGTTTCGCATGAGAAACGCCCGTTGGTCCGATATCAACGACCAGCGGCCCGACGTGTGGTTGTTGCGGCCTGACAACCTTTTCCTTTCCCTCTACACGTGGAAAACAGGTCCGCTCAAACGATTGGCAAGTTTGCTGGCCGAGCGCTTCTTTAGTTCGAAGTGGAAATTCGAATACGAAAAGAAGGCGCGACCCATGCCTGAATCCCTGCAGCACGTGCACCGATTCTTCGCGGAGGCAATTCGAGAGTTTCCTTTTTGGCGCGACGATCTGAAGCCGAAGCTGCAGGACACCCTTTCGCAGTATGTGGGACGGCAAGCACGGTTCGAGTTGAAACCGGATATCCATGCAATAGAAGACTGGTTGGCCGAACAACTAGCGCTTTCATTTGCGGCCGACGCCGGCGGAGCGATAACCCCGCTCGATAGGATGGGCCACGGCTGGCAAAGCCTGGTTCGCATCGCGGCTCTGGACGTACTGTCTCAATATCCCTCCGAGACGCAGCGCCGCGTCGTCCTGCTTTTCGAGGAACCTGAATCTTTCTTGCATCCCCATTTAGTTCGCAAACTGCGAGGTGTGCTTGATCGTTTAGCGGCGGCAGGATGGACGGTCATCGTAACGACGCACTCGGCAAACATGGTGAGTTTCGCTGCAGAGCAAGCGATCGTTCGCCTGACGCGCAAAGGTGAGAATGTCAGCGGGCCTACGTTGCATACCGCTGATATCGAGGGCGCCGCCAAGTTTCAGGAACGTCTAGATGAGCGGGGCGGCCATGAAATGCTTTTTGCGCAGAAGGCTGTGCTATGCGAGGGGCAAGATGATGTCTTTGCGGTCCGTTCGTTTCTTGAGAAGCGGAGTGGGCTGGACCTAGACGGGGGCAGCATATCCATCGTTCGAACTGGAGACGTGGGGCAGCTTCCAGCATTCGCAGCGATGGCAACGAAGCTTGGCATCCCTTGGTGCGCCGTATGCGATGAGGATCGCTTGCCGGACGGCACCATTAAGCCGGCCAGCCAGAAAGTGCGTGACCGCATAACAAAGCTTCAGTCCTCCAATGACCATCACGTCCTATGGTCAGTGGACCTGGAAGCCTGCCTTGGGAAAGCGTCGGGCAAAGCTGAACCGTCTTGGCAAGCCACCAACATCGAGCCTAAGGAGCTGCATCAACTTAAGAGCGACCACCCGGACTACGTAACGTCGTGCGAAGAGATTCGTGCCTGGGTAACTAAGTAAGCACGACTCCTCACGGGCTCCCGGATGCTGCCACACTCACCCTCAGCTCGAGTGGTCGGTTTGGGTCGCGAAGCGACCTTTGTGGGGGCGCTTTCCGGCCATTCTCAGACAGATCCCAGTGGTGAACTTGGCTTCTTCGCCGGCACGAGACCGCCGAATCGGGTTCGGACATACTCTCGCGCGCTATCGGGCGGCAGCTTTACGGTCCCTGGCCCGCTCCTCACGAAGAAGTCGCCATCGGGCGCGCTTTCCATCGCCTTCCACTTCAGGAATATCGGCTCCGGGCTGCGCTGACAGCTGACTACACACACGCTCTTTTCCTGGACGATTTGCGTCTTGGGATCGATGCAGGTCCCTGCACGATCACCGAGGCCGTTGCGGACCACCTGCGCGAGGTGGAGCATGAATTTATCGTCGCTCTCGAGCCTGTCCTTCTCGATCCCCACGATCGTCCCGTCGTCCGCGACGCCGATCAGGAGGTCGCCGCCCTCGGTGTTCAGAAAGGCGGCGATCGTCTTGAGCACCGCATGGGTGACGCCTTTGTCGTCTTGCCGATCCTCCTTGAGGCTCCAGCGCAGCGTCGACTTGAACTCCAGGGTTTTTGATTCGCCACGCTTGATCAGGTCTTCGGCGTTGCGATGCCCGCGCAGGTACTGGTCGAAGAGGAAGTTCTTGATCGCCTCGCCGAACGCGCGATCGTCGGTAATGCGCTTGTAGAGCTCGAAGTTGGAATCGACGATCTCCTGGATCACGTGCTCGACCTTTCGGTCGAAAGTGAGCCGCACGTTTTCGCGCGTGTTGACCCGCGCCGCCGCGTCGAGCGCCGCGTCGTCGTCGAGCCTGACCATCATCTGGTCGAGGGTCACGCGGTGCTCGGGGCCGAGATTGAGCCCGAAGCGCTCGTTGAGCTCCGCGATGATGCGCGAGAGCATCTCCAGCTCTTCGGGCCCGGTCTCATAGGCGCTCCGGCTGCTTGCCGGCTCGAGGATTCCCGGGCGGCGCTCGAGGGCGATCTTCCCGCTCCCGGTCTGCTGGATCCGGTAGGACTCCATGTCGATGTTCTGCTGCACCTCGCGCGGCAACTGAGCGCGGTCGGGCGGCAGCAGGCGGCGCAGGTATCGCGCGAAGACGTAGAGCTTCTCGAGGTCCGCGTCGGCGAAGGTCAGCACCTGCGAGAGAAAGGCGTAGAGCCGGAAGTAGTCGGTGAGCTGGCTCCGGAAATCCTGCTGCTCCTCGTTCGCCAGCCCCTGGAACCGCTCGACGACCGGCGCGAGAACGGCGTAGAGCCGATCCTGAGTCGCCTTGGCATCGAAGTAAACCTTGGCGAAGGCATGCACATCGGCCGGGGTGTAGACCGGGAAGGCGGCCAGGCGGGTCTGGATCTCGTACAGGAGGTTCGGATCGGTCGCCTCGGAGAGCAGTGTCGTCTCGTAGTAGGGCTCGAACGCGGCCTTGATCTCGTCCGACTCGTTGGCGAAGTCGAGCACCATCGTGCCCTTCTTCTGGGGATGCGTGCGGTTGAGGCGCGAAAGCGTCTGCACCGCGTTCACACCGCCGAGCTTCTTGTCGACGTACATAGTGTGAAGCAGCGGCTGGTCGAACCCGGTCTGGAACTTGTTGGCGACGACGAGAAACCGGTACTCGGGGCGCTCGAAGGCCTTGGCGGTCTGCGTCTCCGGAAATCCGTTCATGCCGGGTTCCGAGTAGGACTGTCCGCCGTCCTCGACCTTCCCCGAGAAAGCAACGAGCGCCTTGAACGGATAGCCGCGTTCCTCGAGGTACTTGTCGACGGCCAGCTTGTAGCGCACCGCGTGCAGGCGCGAGCGGGTGACGATCATCGCCTTGGCCTTGCCGCCGACCTCACCTTGCGCCTGCGCGGCGAAGTGCTCGACCATCACGCGCACTTTCTCGGCGATCGCGTGAGGGTGAAGCTCGACGAACGACTTGAGCAGGTACTGGGCCTTCTTCCTGTCGTAGCGCGGATCGTCCTCCACCTTCTTGAGGAGGCGCCAGTACGCCTTGTAGGTCGTGTAGTTCGCGAGCACATCGCGGATGAACCCCTCCTCGATCGCCTGCCGCATCCGGTAGAGGTGGAAGGGAGCGAATTTCCCATCGGGCTGCTTCGTGCCGAAGAGCTCCAGCGTCTTGGGCTTCGGCGTGGCCGTGAACGCGAATGTCGAGAGGTTGGGCAGCCTTCCGCGAGTCTCCATCGCGGCCAATACAGCTCTCTCCAGCTCATCTTCGGGCGTTTCCGCGCGCGCCTCCTCGGCCTCCGCCTCTTCCAGCGAACGCGATGAGAGGACCTCTTTCAGGCTCTTGGTGCTCTCGCCCGACTGCGACGAGTGCGCCTCGTCCACGATCAGCGCGAAGCGCTTGCCCGGCAGCTCCTGTATCTCCTTCATGACCGTCGTCGCGAACTTCTGCAGCGTCGTCACGATGATCGTCTTGCCCGACTCGAGTGCCTCCTTCAGCTGGCGCGAGGTGGTGTCGATGTTTTCCACAATGCCGAGCGTCTGCTCGAACTGGCGCATGGTGGTCTGGAGCTGGCGGTCGAGCACGCGGCGGTCGGTGACCACCACGATCGAATCGAAGACCCGCCGATCGCCCGCGTCGTGCAGCGTCGCGAGCTGGTGCGCGAGCCACCCGATGGTAAAGCTCTTGCCGCTCCCCGCCGAGTGCTGGATCAGGTAGCGCTGCCCCGCGCCCCTTGCGCGCGCGTCCGCCACGAGCTTGCGCACGCAGTCGACCTGCTGGTAGCGCGGAAAGATGAGAAAGCGGTTGCCGGTCTTTCGCCCTTTCTCGTCCTCTTCCTCGACCTCCTGGATGAACTGCCGCACGAGATCGAGCACACTGTCCCGCGCCCACGCCTCTTCCCACAGGTACGCCGTCGCATAGCCCTTCCGAGTAGGCGGCACCGGCGGATTGCCCGCTCCGCCGAACTTGCCCTTGTTGAAGGGCAGGAAGCGCGTCTTCTGTCCCTCAAGACGCGTGGCCACGTACACCAGGTCCGGATCCACCGCAAAATGCGCCAGACAGCGTCCATAGGCAAGCAGCGGCTCGCGCGGATCGCGATCGGTCTTGTACTGGCGGATCGCTTTCTCGACGTCCTGGCCGTTGAGTGGATTCTTGAGCTCGGCAGTGAAGATCGGAATCCCGTTCAGGAACACCACCAGATCAATGCAGTTTTCGTTCTTCTCGCTGTAACGCACCTGTCGAACGACCGAGAACAGATTGGCCGCATGCAGCCGCCGCGTTTCTTCGTTAAGCCCGCTGGCCGGGCGGAAGTACGCAAGCTGGAACTTGCAACCCGAATCCTTGATCCCATTGCGCAGCACGTCCAGCGCCCCGCGCCGCTCAATCTCGGTCGCAAGGCGCTTTAGAAACTGCTCTTTGACCGCCGCCGTACCGTGGTGCTGCTCGAGCTTCTTCCACTCCTTCGGTTGCGTCGCGAGCACGAAATCCGCTACGTCTCGCGGCAGCAGGCAGCGCGCACGGTCGTAGTCCTCGAGCTTGCGCTTGCGATACCCGCCCGGCGGCCTCTCTCCGTAGGCCGGCAAGGTCTGCCGCACCTCCTTAGCGTCACCCGCACACGCGTCCGGCCCCGCCTGCAACATCCCGCACTCGATCGCCTCCTCAAACGAGCGCTCGGAGATTTCGACGCTCATTGGACCTCCGCCCTGACATCGATCTTACCGGTCACCGCAGCAGAAATCAGCGCAGTGCGGAGCTCACGAAGGTGCTGGATGCCATCGCATATTTTGGCAACCAGTGTATCGATCCTCGCGGTCTCGCGATCGAGGAATACAGCAATTGCGCATTGCTCGGCATGCGGTGGAACAGGAACCGAAGCTCTTTTCAGGTCACGGATATTGATTCCCCTAATTGTTGCTCCGAGAGCGCCAGCCTCCAATTGCGCAAAGACCGCAGCGGACTTCAGTGCATAGAGGAGCCAAGGCCCATGCGTCGCACGCGTGTACGCTATCCGGGCAGCGTCCTGTGTAAGGTTCGCTCCCTCAAGCTCGTCAGGGACAATCGCAACTTCACCGATGCTTCCTCGGATCGCATAAACCAGATCGCCTCCTTGTAGCCGTGATCGCACGTACACGGACTCGATCTCGCGGGTGGTCCGATTCAGCCGATCAAGGCGAAGACGCTCCGGTGAGACGTCGCCCCCCTTTACGATGGGAACCCCATCATCAACGTTAGGCCCGGGAAGAACGATGCCGTACATGATGCGGCGACCGGACGGCGTCAGATGCCACAGCCGCTTGACCTCCCAATGCGCCGGAATTTCCCCCAGCCACTTCGTGTCGGAATCCTTCCTAGGAACGTTTGGGTTAAGCCCCTTGGTAACGGTGCGGTTGATGAGGGCAGTACGCTCTGCGTGGAGCAACTCGATCAACCGCCCCTTCTTCTCAATCAGCGCGTCCATCCTCATCGTTTCCCGGTCCAGAAACGCGGCGATGGCGGTTTGCTCTTCGGCTGAGGCGAAGGGAAGGCGATAGTGCTTCAACTGCACCGCTGTGAGGTGATTGATCGTGTTCGGATTACCTCCCACTTCGAAGACCCCTCGCTTCGCCAGCATGTGCATTAGGTAGTAGAAAAAACGCGGAGACTCTTTCTCCGAACGTGGCCGGACTCGGTGGATCGCCTTTTGGTAGAAGCACTCCGCGCCATCGCCACGCCAGATAGCGGTTCTGCCTACCTCGCCACCTTCGCAAACAAGGAGGTCACCCGCACGGAGCGCATAGCGCTCACGCTCCCACGGCGCAAAATCCATCTCCGGCAAACCTTCAGTGTGCACCGCGTCCCACTGAACATCGACATTACGCAGATATCGGCCGGAAGATTCGCCCGTCACGCGTTTCGCATCGAGCATTTTGCCTAGGGCCACTTCGTATCGTGCGTAAACCGGAGCAATCTCCCAGTGCGCGGGAATTGTCCCCAGCCACTCGACGCCGGAGTTCCTGTACGCCGGGTACGGTCTGTATTTGCGCGACGCCGCCGTGGCCGCAATGTCGGTCGTGTCGTTCATGCGGACTTCCAGGGTCCGCCAGGCCGCCAGCTGCCGTTGCGTCGTTCGCCGCGGCGGAGGTCCTGAACGATCGGCAGAAGGAACAGGGCGAGCAGCGGCGAGAGGTCCTTTGCTGGAGCAGACGGAATGGAGAGTCCGGCGCGCCGCGCGAACGCGCGCACTTGAGCCGGGCGCGATGGATTGTCCCAGTACACAGGAGTCAGCGCGATCGGGTCATCGGCAGGGACCGGCGTGCCGCGCCGGCCGAATGTCCGTCCTATGGCCTCGGCCAGCGTCGCGCGGTCGAACTCGAAGTGAGATGCGAGATAGTGCAGATCGAAGAAGTCCTTGATCCGGCTGTTGCGATCGCCAAGCGCGATCATCGCCTCGAGCTTTTCCGCAACGACTGCCTCGCGCGGGTAGGCGAGCACGTCGGGCGGCGCAAAACCGAGCAGGCTCGGGTAGGCGCAGGATTGCGGCGCGGGCCACACCGAGTCGCCCAGGCCCATGTCGATCTGCAGTCTAAGCAGCGCCGTGCCGCAGCGCGCAGGAAGCGTTGCGCGCGTGCCGGCGTACTCGTCTTCTGAGCGAATGGCCTCGAAGCGAGTGGCGCCGGCATCGAACATGACGCCGTCCGGGCTGACCAGCGTTGCGCAAATCGTCCCGATGTCTTCACGGATTGCGTCGAAAGAGCCCTCGCCCCTGCGCAGCAGGTCGAGGTCACGCGTTGCGCGGTAGGGTCGATCTGCCCACAGCCGCAGCAGCATGGCACCCTTGAGCACAAAGCGATCGCGCACGCTCGAAACACCGAGGCGGTGGAGGAAGCGCTCGAAGCAGAAGCTGGCGAGCAGGGTCTGGTAGTCATCGCCGGTTTGCTTCGCCAGGTTAAGCAGGCGCGCAGCGATGGAGGCCGGGAGGTTGCGCTTCGCGTCCGTCATGCGATCGCGTCCAGATAGGGCTGCATGATGCGGGTAACCCGGCAGATGCGCGCGAAACGGGCGAGCTCGGTCGCGCCGCCGCGGTGCCGCCGGCTGAAGTCGCGAAGCGCCTCGACCGCCACATCGATGCCGACTTTGTTCCGATACTTGAAGCAATCAGCGACCGTCTTGGCGGCGCAATAGACTCGCAGCTCTACCCCTTCGAACCGGTAGATCTCGATGCCTTCGGTGAGGGCGGCCCCCGAGAACCGGGCGACGCGCAGCCGCGGGTATTCCAGCCGCGGTTTTCGCGCCTTCTCGGGAAGCGCGAGCCAGACATCGGCCGGCGACTGCGTAGTCAGGCCGTGAAAGCGCAGCGCGGTGAGAAGGCAGAACACGCCCGCGGGGACACGCTTGGCGACTTGCGCGAGCGCATGCTCGGCCGTATAGGGGTGCTGGCGCGTGACATAGAGCCCGCGCCCCTGTCGTGCAACCAGCCCCTCGCGGACAAGGCGGTAGAGTTGCGCGCGGGGGATGCCCTGCGCTTCGAGGTCGATCGGGCGCACGATGCCCAGCCGGCGGATCAGCCGTAGAACAGGGCTTCGTGCGGAATCGGCCATGCGCTAGGATACAAAACGTCGGGGGTTGCGCACAAGCCCCGACGTTTCAAAAACGCGCTCAGGCGGGATCGGCGGCTTCGCCGGTCACTTCCGCCAGCATCCGCAAGATGTCCTGCTCGATCCCGCGGATGTCGGCCTCGATCTCCTCGAGCGGCCGGGGAGGTGTGTAGCGGTAGAAATAGCGGTTGAAATTGATCTCGTAGCCGACGATTCCGACGTTCTTGTCCTTCGCGTCGCGCTTGGAGGTATCGATCCACGCATCGGGGACGTGCGGCCGGACCTCGCGCTCGAAGAAGGTTTCGATGCTCTCGGCCAGCGGCACGCTTTCGGTGTCGCGAAGCTCCGGATCCGGCTCCGGTTTGCCGTCCGGGTCGCGGCAGATTTCGGCCGTTTCGTCCCGCTCGGCGAGCGCCGACAGGATCGCCTTCCTGACCGGCACGGCGAGTTGAAGCTTGAGCACCTTCTCGAATTCGGTCCTATTCTTGTAAACGGTCGCGGGCAGGGTTCCCAGGAGCTTTCTGATTGCGGTTTGGGCAGCCCGGCCCTCGGCCTGTTCCTTGGCGCCGGCAGCGCCCTTCTTCTTCGATTGCGCCAGCGCCTGGAAGCCTCTCTCCTCTTCGAGCCGCGCAATGCGCTCCGGGCTCGCGTGGAAGTTGAGCCGCAGCGGCCGCTCGACGGTGATCTTGCGGAACCCGAAATGCGTCGTCGGGTAAACGCGGCTGACGACCACGTCTTCTTCCTTGCCATCCTTCGTGATCGTCCTTGTCTCGCCATCCCGGAATCCGGAAAGGATCCCGAGGATGTCCTGCGCCCGCTCGAGCGGAATCTCTCGCCGCTTGTCGCCAAGACTCTTCCGCATCGGCACCCAGAATGAGGTGGCGTCGATGAGCTGCACCTTTCCCCTGCGCGCCGGCGCTTTGCGGTTGGTCACTACCCAGATATAGGTCGCGATGCCGGTGTTATAGAAGAGCTGCTCGGGGAGCGCGATCAGCGCTTCCAGCAGGTCGTTCTCGAGGATGTGACGGCGGATCTCGCTCTCGCCGCTGCCCGCGTCGCCCGTGAAGAGCGGCGAGCCGTTCATGATGATGGCGATGCGCGAGCCGCCTTCCTTGCGGTCCTTCGCGTGCGCGAGCATATGCAGCAGGAAAAGAAGCTGGCCGTCGCTGATCCGCGGAAGGCCCGCACCGAATCGGCCTGCAGCGCCGCGCTCATGCTCGGCGCGCACGGCGTCCTCGTCACGCTTCCAGTCCTTGCCGTAGGGCGGATTGGCGATGAGGTAGTCGAAGCTCACGCCGGCGTGACGGTCGTTCGAGAGCGTGCTGCCAAAGGCGATGTTGTCCGCGTCGCGGCCCTTCGGTTCCTTCATGAAGAGATCGGACTTCGAGACGGCCCAGGTCTCCGGGTTCACCTCCTGGCCAAAGAGGTGAATCTCGGCGTCCTTGTTGATGCCGGCAGTGATGTGCTCCTTGGTGATGATGAGCATCCCACCCGAGCCGCAGCAGGGGTCGTAGACGGTTCGGATCGCTTTCCTGGCCCGAATCTCGGACTCGTCGCCGGCGAGCATGAGATCGACCATCAGGTGCACAACGTCCCGCGGCGTAAAGTGCTCGCCAGGGTTTTCGTTGAGCGCCTCGTTGAATTTTCGAAGCAGCTCCTCGAAGATCGTCCCCATCGCCGGGTTGTCGATCGTGTCCGGGTGCAGGTCCACGTTCTTGAAGCGCTCGAGCACCTGGAAAAGCAACCCCGCCTCGTCGAGCTTGCTGATCGTGTTGTCGAAATCGAACTTCTCCAGCACCTCGCGCATGTTCGGGCTGAAGCCGGCAATGTAGTTCCGGAGGTTGGCCGCGAGATGCGGCGCGTCTGCGAGCAGCTTTTCGAAGTCGTAGCGGGACGTGTTGTAGAAGGCGAACCCCGCGATCTTGCGAAGCTGCGGGTCAAGGTTCTCGAGCTTTTTGCCTCTCAGCTCTGCCTGCTTTCCGAGAACCTTCTCCTTGGTATCGGCCAGCACGCAATCGAGACGCCTCAGGACCGTGAGGGGAAGGATCACGTCCTGGTACTTGCCGCGCTTGAAGGTGTCGCGTATCAGGTCCGCGACGCCCCAAAGGAAGCTGACGATCTCGCTATGGTTCACCTAGTTGGCGCTCCGCATGGCTCGTGCCAGATCTCGATCATGCATCATTTTCAGCGGCGCTTTGTCTTCGCCTTGCCGGCGTACGGATTGCGCCCGGTGCGGAGCTCGATGCGCATCGGCGTGCCCGCGAGCGCGAACTTGTCCCGGAAGAAGCCCTCCAGGTAGCGCTTGTAGGACTCGGGAACGCGGTCGAGGGCGTTGCCGTGGATGATGATGCGCGGCGGGTTGACGCCGCCCTGGTGCGCGTAGCGCAGCTTGGGGCGGATCAGCCCGGCCCTGGGCGGCGCCTGGCGCTCGATCGCGGCGATCAGCGCGCGCGTGAGCTTGGGCGTGCCCAGGCGCGCCATCGCCGCGGCATACGCGGCGTCGACCGAGCGCAGCAGCGGCGCGAGGCCCTTGCCCTGCTTCGCGGAAATCGTGTGCTGCTCGGCGAAGCTCATGAAGCCGAGCTTCCACTGCAGCTCGGCCTTCACGCGGGCGCGCGCGTCCTTGTCGGCCGCGTCCCACTTGTTCACCGCCACGACGACGGCGCGGCCGCGCACGAGGATGTAGCCGGCGACATGCGCGTCCTGCTCGGTGACGCCGTCGACGGCGTCGAGCAGCAGGATCGCCACGTTCGCCGCCTCGATCGACTGCAGCGCCTTGACGATCGAGAAGTACTCGACCGGCGTGCCGGTCTTGCCGCGCCGGCGCACCCCCGCGGTGTCGATCAGCGTGTAGCGCCGGCCGGCGCGCTCGAAAGGCACCTCGATCGGATCGCGCGTCGTGCCCGGCTGGTCGAAGGCGATGACGCGCTCCTCGCCCACCAGCGCATTGACCAGCGTCGACTTGCCGACGTTCGGCCGGCCCACCACGGCAACGCGGGGATGACCGGGGTCTTTCTCGTCGTCCGGCTCCTCCTCGGGGGCTTTTTCGAGAACCACATCCATGAGCTCGCGCACGCCTTCGCCGTGCGCAGCCGAGATCGGCGCCGGGGCGCCCAGGCCGAGCTCGTGGAACTCCGCCACGGCGCTGTCGCCCTGCATGCCTTCGGTCTTGTTCACGGCGAGGTGGACGGTGGCTTTCATGGCGCGCAGCTTCTGCGCGATGCCGCGGTCGCCCGGCACCAGCCCGGCGCGGGCGTCGACGATGAAGATCACCGCGTCCGCCTCGGCGATCGCCTGCTCGGCCTGGCGCGCCATCTCCACGAAGATGCCCTGCGGCGCGGTCGGCTCGAGGCCGCCGGTGTCGATCGCGATGAACGCCTTGGGGCCCTGCCGTCCCTCGCCATAGTGGCGGTCGCGCGTCACCCCCGGCACGTCGTGCACGATGGCGTCGCGGCTGCGGGTGAGGCGGTTAAAGAGCGTCGATTTGCCGACGTTCGGGCGCCCGACCAGCGCGACGACGGGCTTCACGGCGCGAGCGCATGCAGGGCGCCGCCCACGGTCTGTACCAGCAGCCCGGCGGGCAGCGCGAGCGGCGCGGCGCGCACCGCGCCTCCGCCGGCCTCGTGGCGCGCGATGAACGCGCCGGTGTCGCGCGCGAGGAAATGCACGTAGCCCTCGAGATCGCCCACTGCGACCGCGTTGCCCACGGGCAGGGGCAGGGAGAGCTCGCGGTGCGCGAGCCGGTCCTGCTTCCATACCGAGCGACCGCTGGTCCGGTCGAGCGCATGCACCGCGCCGCGATCGTCCGCCGCGAAGGCGTAGCGCGCGTCGACGCTCACGCCGCTGAGCGAGGAAAGCTCCCGCGCCCAGACCTGGCGGCCGTTCGCCATCTCGTAGCACGCCACCCTGCCCTGATAGGCGGCGGCGCAGACCTCGCGACCCTGCGCCACCGGATCGCCGACCACGTCGGTGACGCGCTCGAGCTCGGTCGCGCCCCGGGGCAGCGCCACCGTCGCCTCCCAGCGCAGCCCGCCGTTCGAGAGGGCGATCGCCGCCAGCTTGCCGCCGCGGAACCCGGCGTACACGCTGTCGCCGTCGACGAGCGCGCCGGCAGGCGTGCGCACGATCAGCGAGGAGGCGGCGCGCTGGTACACCCACCGGCGCTTCCCGTCGTCGGCGCCGAAGGCGAAGATGCGGTTGTCGATGCTTCGCACCAGCACCAGGCCGGCCCCGATCACCGGCGCCGCGAGCACTTCGCTCGACACGCGCGCGCGCCAGCGCAGCTTCCCGCTCGCGGCCTCGAGCACGGTCACCTCGCCCTCCTCGTTCGCGACCGCCACGCTGGTCGTATCGGCGCCCACGCCCGCCGAGAGCCGCGAGCCCGCCGCGGCCTGCCAGCGCAGCCGCCCGGTCGCCGCGTCGAAGCGCCGGACGGTGCCGTCGCGCGCCGCGGCATAGACCGCGTCGCCCACGAGCGCCGGCGAGAAGACGAAGCCCTCGGCGGCGCCGACCTGGGCGCGCCACAGCACGCGGACCGGCTTGGCGCCGGCGAGCTCCGGCAACGGCGCCGGCTTGGGGCCGGTGGGCGCGCTCGAGCAGGCGGCGAGAGCGGCGGCGGCCACGGCCGCGCACGCCCGGGCAAATCTCATCCGCCCAGCGCCTCGAGCCGCATGCGCACGCTGTCGCGGAAGGCGCCGTCCTGCCGGCCGGCCTTCTCGAGCGCGAGCTGGTAGGCGGCGCGCGCCTCGCCCGGCTGGTTTCTGGCGACCAGCACGTCGCCCCTGAGCGCGGCGTAGTGCGCCTCGTAGGCGGCACCGTGCGGCGCGTCGAGGAGCTTCAGCGCCTCGTCGTGCTGCTTCTCGTCGAGCAGAACGGCGGCGAGGCGCAGCCGCGCGAGGTCGCGGAAGTCCTCGTGCGGCGAGCTCTCCATCACCCACTGCAGCTGCGCCTTCGCGCTCTGCAGGTCGCTGCGGTCGAAATGGAAGCGCGCCGCCGTGAGCGCGCCCATCGACGCGTACAGCGTCCCCGGGTAGCTCTCGATCAGCGAGCCGGCCGCGTCGCGCACCGCTTTCGCCTCGCCCGATTGCGCGCCGCGCGCAAGCGCGTCGAATAGCGCGCCCGCCTGCGCCGCCTGGCTCGCCTGGTGCCAGCGCCAGCCCTGCCAGCCGGCGAACGCGATCGCCACGGCGGCGATGACCGCGACGATCCGCGTACCGTGCTGCTGCCACCATGTCTTCAGCTCGGCAAGCTGCTCCTGCTCTTCCAGATCAAGTGCCATCGAGGGTTTCCTTTACTGCTGCGACCAATTTCGAAATGGGAACGTCTCGCGCCGCCTTGGCCGACAGGTCCTTGAGCTGGACGACGTCCTTGCCGAACTCGTTCTCGCCGGCGATCACCGCCACGCGGAAGCCCTTGCGGTCGGCGTAAGCGAGCTGGTTCTTCAGCTTCGCCTGCTCGAGATAGACCTCGGTATTGACCCCCGCCTCGCGCAGCGCGCGCGCCATCTCGAGGTAGCGGTCGAGGTAGCGCGGGTCCATCGTCACCACCAGCGCCTCCGCGGGCGTTCTCGCCGGCGAGCGCAGCAGTCCGGCCTCGCGCAGCTTCGAGAACAGGCGTGTGAGGCCGATCGATATGCCGACGCCCGGCAAGCGGGTGTCCGTAAAGTGGCTCGCCAGGTCGTCGTAGCGCCCGCCCGAGCAGATGCTGCCAATCTCCGGATACTGCGTGAGCGAGGTCTCGTAGATGGTGCCGGTGTAGTAGTCGAGGCCGCGCACCACGCCCAGGTCGATGCCGAAGGCGGCCTCGGGGACGCCGAACTTGCGGATCGCCTCGGCCACCTCGCGCAGTTCCTGCACGCCGCTCCCTTCCAGGGATAGGTTCTCCAGCGCCTCGAGCGTTTCCCTGGTGCTTCTCCTGGTGAAAACCACCTCGCAAAGGGCATGCGCGCGCGCCACACCTTCGCGGCCGAGGTCGTCCTCGATCTTGGCGCGCGGCTCCTTGTCGATCTTGTCGAGCGCGCGCAGCACCGCAGGGGCGCTCGCGTCCGCGACCTCGAACTTGTGCAGCAGGGCCTTCAGCACCTTGCGATTGTTGATGCGGATGCGGAATTCGCCGATCGCCATCTCGCGGAAGACGCTGTAGATGACGCTCGGGATCTCGGCCTCGGCGAGGATGGAGAGCCGCTCGCGGTTGATGATGTCGATGTCGCACTGGTAGAACTCGCGGAAACGGCCTTTCTTCGCCTGCGGCGTTTCGCCGCGCCACACGCGCTGGATCTGGTAGCGGCGGAACGGGAAGGCGAGCTCGCGCTCGTGCATGGCGACGTAGCGCGCGAGCGGCACGGTGAGGTCGAAGCGCAGCGCGCCCTTGGTGGCGGCCTCGTCCTCGTCGTCGCCGGCGGCGAGGCGCG
>CBDDRQ010000111.1:0-9417 GCA_965233125.1 uncultured bacterium | reverse complement strand
GTGAACCGGCGCTTCGCCGAGGTGGTGGCCGACGAGGCGCGCACCGAGGACCCGATCATCCTGGTGCAGGACTACCACTTCGCGCTGCTGCCGCGCCTGGTGCGCGAGCGCCTGCCCAACGCCACCATCATCACGTTCTGGCACATTCCCTGGCCCAACCCCGAGGCCTTCGGCATCCTGCCCTGGCGCGAGGAGATCCTCGACGGCCTGCTCGGCTCCTCGATCCTGGGCTTCCACACCCAGTTCCACTGCAACAACTTCTTCGACACGGTCGACCGCTTCCTGGAAGCGCGCGTCGACCGCGAGACCTTCACCATCTCCTACGGCGGCCAGCCCACGGAAGTGCGCCGCTACCCGATCTCGATCGAGTGGCCGCCCGCTGCGCTGCAGGTGCAGCCGCCGGTGCCCGAGTGCCGCACCCGGGTGCGCCAGCGCCTGGGGCTCGCCGCCGAGGTGAAGCTCGGCGTCGGCGTCGACCGCCTGGACTACACCAAGGGCATCCTCGAGCGCTTCAGCGCCATCGAGCGGCTGCTCGAGCTCGAGCCGGGCTGGATCGGCAAGTTCTCGTTCATCCAGGTCGCGGCGCCCTCGCGCACCTCGATCGAGGAGTACCAGAACCTCGAGGCGAAGGTGCGCGCGCTCGCCGCGAAGATCAACGAGCGCTTCGGCACGCCCGGCTACACGCCGATCGTGCTGAGGATCGAGCACCACGACGCCGCCGAGGTCTACGAGATCTACCGCGCGGCGGAGGTCTGCGTGGTGTCGAGCCTGCACGACGGCATGAACCTGGTGGCGAAGGAGTTCGTCGCCGCGCGCGACGACGAGCAGGGGGTGCTGATCCTGTCGCAGTTCACCGGCGCCGCGCGCGAGCTGGCCGAGGCGCTCACCATCAACCCCTACGACATCGAGCAGAGCGCCGCCGCGCTGCACGTCGCGCTCAGCATGTCGCCCGACGAGCAGCGCGCGCGCATGCGCTCGATGCGCCACCTGGTGCAGGAGTTCAACGTCTACCGCTGGGCCGGCCGCATGCTGATCGACGGCGCGCGCATGCGCCACCGCCGCCGCGTCCTGCAGCGCACGCGCGCCGCCCGGCGCAAGGCGGACGCCGCGTAGGGATGCAGGCCCCGCCCCCGCCCTTCGATCCGAGCTGGGCGTTCTTCCTCGACCTCGACGGCACGCTGTTCGAGATCCGCACCACCCCGCAGGCGGTGCGCCGCCGGCCCGGGGAGCTCGAGCTGGTGTCGCGCCTCGCCGCGGCCTCGGGCGGCGCGGTGGCGCTCATCAGCGGCCGGTCGCTCGCCAAGATCGACCGGCTCTTCTCGCCGCTGAAGGTGGCCGCCGCCGGGCAGCACGGCGCCGAATGGCGCGATGCCCAGGGGAATCTCCACGAGATCCAGCTACCTAAGAAATCCCTCAAGGAGGCAGCCGAGACCATCGGCGCGTTCGCGGCGCGCCACGAAGGGCTGGTGTTCGAGAACAAGGGCCTGAGCATGGCGCTGCACTACCGGCTCGCGCCGCACCTCGCGGAAGCCGCGCAGGCCGTGGTGCGCGAGGCCGCGGCCGCGCTCGGCGGCGCGCTCGAGATGCAGCAGGGCAAGATGGTGGCGGAGCTCAAGCCCGCCGGCCACGACAAGGGCCGCGCCATCGGCGAGTTCATGCGCGAGCCGCCCTTCGCCGGGCGCGTGCCGCTCTTCATCGGCGATGACCTCACCGACGAGCACGGCTTCGCCGTCGTCAACCGCATGGGCGGGCATTCGGTGAAGGTGGGCGAGGGCGAGAGCGCGGCGCGCTGGCGCCTCGCGTCGCCGGCCGCGGTGCGCGAGTGGCTCGCCCAGGGGCTAGAGCATGCGCCTGGGCGTTGACATCGGCGGCACCAAGATCGCGCTCGCCGTGCTCGACGCCGGCGGCCGGGAGCTCTTGCGCCATCGCATCCCGACCCCGCACGGCGATTACGCCGGCGCGCGCCAGGCCCTGGCCGACGTGATTCTCGAGACGGAAAAACGAGTGGGGCAACGCTGCAGCGTCGGCGTCGGCATGCCGGGGCTGGTCGCGCGCGACACCGGCGTCGTCGCCACCGCCTACAACACCCCCTACAACGGCCATCCGCTAAAGCCGGACCTGGAAGCCCTTCTCAAGAGAGAGGTCCGCTTCGCGAACGACGCCCGCTGCTTCGCGCTCTCCGAGGCGGTCGACGGCGCGGCGCGCGAAGCGCGCGTGGTGTTCGGCGCCATCCTCGGCACCGGCGTGGGCGGGGGCATCGTGGTCGAGCGCCGCGTCCTCGAGGGCCGCCACCAGATCGCCGGCGAGTGGGGGCACACGCCGCTGCCCTGGATGACGGCGGAGGAGCACCCCGGGCCCGAATGCAACTGCGGGCGGCGCGGCTGCATCGAGCAGTTCTGCTCCGGCCCGGCGAAGAACCGCGACCGCGACGCGCTCGGCGAGGAGCGCGCGATGGAGCTCTTCACCGACCGCCTCGCGCGCGCCTTCTCGCTCGTCATCAACTTCCTCGACCCGGACGTGATCGTCGTGGGCGGCGGCATGTCCAAGCACGACGAGATCTACAGTGCCGTGCCGCCGCTGCTTCGCAAGTACGTCTACCACTCCAACCCGCGCACCCCCATCGTGCGCGCCGCCCACGGCGATGCGAGCGGCGTGCGCGGCGCGGCGATGCTGTGGCCGGTGCCGTGATCGCTTTTCAGAATGGGTCAAATTTGACCCATTTCGCCCTTTTCGAATCCTCTTTCCATGGCCGGTAAAACCAACCCCCCGCTCGCCTGCCGCTTCGCGGCAGGCTCACGACCCCCTTGTCAGGGGGGCGGCAAGCCAAATCAGGCCAGCGCCTTGTTGATGAGCTTCAGATCGCCGACCAGCTGCTTGAACGCCGCTTCCCTGTCCGCTTCGTCCTTCAACCGCAGCAGCGCAGAGGGATGAAAGGTGGCGAAGACGTGCGGCGCGAGGGTGCTCTCGACGAAGCGTCCGCGCATGGTCGAGACCTTGAAGTCCTTCGCGATGACGGCGCGCGCGGCGGTGGCGCCGAGGCACACGATGACCTGCGGCGCGATCGCGGCCACCTCGCGCTCGAGCCACTGGCGGCAGGCGTCGACCTCGCGCTGCGCCGGGGTCTTGTGCAGCCGGCGCTTGCCGCGCTGTTGCCACTTGAAGTGCTTGACCGCGTTGGTGATGTAGATATGGCCGCGGTCCACGCCCGCGGCCTCGAGCGCGCGGTCGAGGAGCCGGCCGGCGGGCCCGACGAAGGGCAGGCCCTTCCTGTCCTCCTCGTCCCCGGGCTGCTCGCCCACGAGCATCACCCGCGCGCGCGGGTCGCCGGCCCCGAACACGGTCTGGGTGGCGTTCGCCCACAGCGGGCAGTCCCGGCAGCGCCTGGCGGCTTTGCGAAGGTCATCGAGAGAACGGCCAGGGGCGCGCATGACCTCCCTTTAGAATCCTGCTGGTGAAAAAGATTGCAGTCCTGACGAGCGGCGGCGACGCGCCGGGCATGAACGCCGCGGTGCGGGCGATCACGCGCGGGGCGCTGGCGAAGGGCTGGTCGGTGATGGGCGTGACGAACGGCTACGCGGGGCTCCTCGCCGGCGACCTGCGGCCGCTCGCGGCGCGCGACGTCGGCGGCATCATCCAGTCGGGCGGCACCGTGCTCGGCAGCGCCCGCTGCCCCGAGTTCGCGGAACCTGCAGGCCGAAAGAAAGCCCTACAGAATTTGGCTGCCCATGATATTGACGCCTTGGTCGTCATCGGCGGCAACGGCAGCCAGTCGGGCTCGGCGAGCCTGGCGCGCGAGGGCTTCCCCGTCGTCGGCGTTCCCTCCACGATCGACAACGACCTCTACGGCAACGACGTCAGCATCGGCTGCGATACCGCGATCAACGTCACGCTCGAGGCGATCGACCGGCTGCGCACCACCGCCTCGTCGCACCGGCGCGCCTTCGCAGTGGAGACGATGGGGCGAAACTGCGGCTACATCGCGCTCATGTCGGGCATCGCCGGGGGCGCCGAGGTGATCGCGCTGCCCGAGCAGGAGCTCTCGCCCGCCGACGTGGCGGAGCGCCTGCGCGCCGCCTACCAGCGCGGCAAGACGCACGCGCTCGCGGTCATCGCCGAGGGCGCGAAGTGCGGCGTGCACGAGCTGATGGAGTATTACGGCGCGCACCGCAAGTCGATCGGCTTCGACTTGCGCGTCACGCGCCTGGGGCACGTCGTGCGCGGCGGCATCCCGAGCGCCGCCGACCGCGTGCTCGCGACTCGCCTCGGCGCCGCGGCCGTCGACACCCTCGCCGCCGGAAAGCGCGGCGTGCTCGCCGGCATCATCAAGGGCGACGTGGTGGTCACGCCCCTCGAAGAGATCACCGGGCGCACGCGCCCTGCGGACGCGGGCCTGCTCGAGCTCGCCAGAATCATGGCGCTCTAGGCGTACCGCTAGGAATAGATGCGGTTGATCCCGGTGGTGAGGTTCTCGGGCGCCACCCCGTAGAGGTGCAGCGAGACGACCGGGCGCGCCGAGCGGTTCGAGACGCGGTGAATCGCCGTGCAGTCGAGATCGCGGTCGGCAATCTGGCCTTTTTCGTAGATCGCGGTCTTCACCACCTGAAGCGAGGGATTGAACTGCTGCTCCGTCAGCGTGCCTTCGCCGATGCCGTAGAGGCACCACACCTGGTGCCCGTGCACCGGGCTCACCTGCCCGGGAAGCCAGGTGATGGCGGTGATGACGAAGCGGTCGGCGGCATCGACGTAGAGGATGTGGCGCATGTAGCGCGCCGGGTCGCCGATGCGATGCTCGGGGCGCAGCCACGCCGGCTTCGCGAGCGCTACCGCGAGCGTCTCCTCCAGCTCGCCGAAGTCGCCGCGCTGCGCGGCGCGCGCGAGCGGCAGCAGCGCGGGATGGATCGGGTTCAAGCGAGCCCCTCCATGAGCTGCACCTGCACCAGCTCCCCCGCGGCCACGCTGCCGCGCTCGTGCTCGAGCACGATGAAGCAGTTCGCCTCCGACATCGAGCGCAGCACGCCCGAGCCCTGCTGGCCGGTGGTGCGCACCTTCCACTCGCCGCCTTCCCGGTAGAGGATGCCGCGCTGATACTCCGTGCGTCCCGGGACCTTTCTTAGCTTTTCACCTGCCGTTACTTTTAATAGAGGAACGGCGTAGTCGTCCGTCCGGCCCGAGAGGTGCAGCAGCGCATCGCGCACGAACTGGTAGAACGTGACCATCACCGCCACGGGATTGCCCGGCAGGCCGAACAGATAGGAATCCTGGATCTTGCCGAACGCCATGGGCCGCCCGGGGCGCATGGCGATCTTCCAGAACAGCACCTCGCCGAGCTTCGCCATGAGCTGCTTGATGAAGTCGGCCTCGCCCACGGAGACGCCGCCGGTGGTGATGACGACATCGCTTTTCGATGCTTTCAAAAATGCCGCTTCGAGCGCAGCCGGGTCGTCGCGCACCACGCCCATGTCGACGATCTCGACGCCCAGGCGCGAGAGCATGCCGTGCAGCGTGTAGCGGTTGGAGTCGTAGATCTCGCCTTCCTTGAGCTTCGTCCCGATCGAGGCGAGCTCGTCGCCGGTGGCGAAGAAGGCGACGCGCAGCCGGCGCTTCACCTTCACCTCGCCGATGCCGAGGGAGGCGATGAGGCCGATCTCGGCCGGTCGCAAGTGCTTTCCGCTCTTCAGGACCGGGAGGCCGATCTTCAGGTCCTCCCCGGCGTAGCGCACGTTCTGGCCTTTCTTCTGCCCCGGCGGCACGGCCACGCGCTTGCCCTCGCGCTTCACCACTTCCTGGATCACCACGGTATCGGCGCCCTGCGGCATCACCGCGCCGGTCATGATGCGCACGCACTGGCCGCTGCCGACGGAACCATGGAAAGGCTTGCCGGCCAGCGCTACACCTGCTTCTTCGAGAATCGTTTCCTTCTCCGAAAGGTCGGAAGAGCGCACGGCATAGCCATCCATCGCCGAGTTGTCGTGTGCCGGGACGTCGATCTCGGGCACGATGTCCTGGGCGAGGATGCGGCCCAACGCTTCCCTTACCGATACTGTTTCTGTTTGCGAAATCGGGGTGAGGCAGACCTTGATCGCTTCGATCGCCTTGTCGACGCGCAGCGCGTCGGGATCGTAGCCATCGAGGCAGCTGACGGCCTGGACGATGCCGCTCATGCGCCCTTCAGCTCCTCGCGGGTGTTGATGTTGCGGAAGGCGTCGGCCTCGTCGTCGAAGCTCACCTCGACGACCTTCAGCGACGCGTACCAGGCGTCGATCTTGCGCCCGCCCTGGGCGAGGAACGCTTCCAGGCTCTCCATGCAGTGGCGCCTGACCAGCGCGAAAACCGGGTGCGGCTGCGCGCCGGTCTTCGCGACGGCGAGGTCGTTGCTTCCCAGGTGGTTCTCCAGACGAGAAATCAAATCGTGAGGTAAGAACGGCGAATCGCAGGGCACGGTGGCGACCAGCGGGTAGGCGGCGGCTTTCAGGCCGGCGTGCAGGCCGGCGAGCGGGCCGGCGAAGCCGGAGATGTCGTCGGCGACGACGCGGTAGCCGAACTTGCGGTACTCGTCGGGATTCTGGTTGGCGTTGACGATGATCTCGGCTACCTGCGGCGCCAGGCGCTCGAGTACCCACTGCACCATCGGCTTGCCGCGCAGTGGCTGCAATCCCTTGTCGACGCCGCCCATGCGCCGCCCCTGGCCGCCCGCGAGCACGATTCCTGAAACACCCGTCATGCGCCGGATTTTACGAGTTAAGCTTCACGCATGAACGAACGGCGCTTCCTCGTCCCCTTCATCAACCTCGGGCACCTGCTCGACCACCTCGTGATGCTGGTCTTTCCGACGGTGGTGGTGGCCCTGGCGCGCGAATGGGACCGGCCCTACTCGGAGCTGCTGCCCCTCGCGCTGGGCGGCTTCATCGCCTTCGGCGCCTTCGCCATTCCCGCGGGCTGGCTCGCCGACCACTGGAGCCGCTACAAGATGATGGCGGTGTTCTTCTTCGGCATCGGCGGCTCGCTCTTTCTCACCGGCTTCGCCACGACGTCCTGGCAGATCGGCCTGGGCCTGACGCTGGTGGGCATGTTCGCGGCGATCTACCACCCGGTGGGCATCGCCATGCTGGTCGCGGTGCCGGAGAAGATGGGCCGCGCGCTCGGCTGGAACGGCCTTTGGGGCAACCTCGGCCTCGCCGCCGCGGCGCTCGTCGCGGGCGCGCTGATGGACCTGTGGGGCTGGCGCGCCGCGTTCTTCATCCCGGGCCTTGCCGCGATCGCGGCGGGCGCCGCCTTCCTCGCTCTGGTGCCCGATCCCGGGCCGGTGAAGAAGGTCTCGAAGACCATCGGCCTGCACGTCGACCGGGCCACCATGACGCGCATCTTCGCGGTCCTGCTCATCGCCACCGCCTGCGGCGGGGTGATCTTCAACTCGACCACGGTGGCGATGCCCAAGGTGTTTGATGAACGGCTTCGGGTTTTAACAGAGTCTAGTTTTGGAATTGGAGCATTGGTGGCGCTCGTGTACACCCTTGCCGCCTTCGCGCAGCTCGTGATGGGCGCGCTCATCGACCGCTTCGAGCTGCGCCGCCTGATGATCGGCATCGCGCTCATCCAGGTGCCGCTGCTCGCGCTCGCCGCGAACCTCGAGGGCTGGGCGATGCTCGCCGCGGCGCTCGCCATGATGCTCGCGGTGTTCGGCCAGATCCCGCTCAACGACTCGATCGTCGGCCGCTACGTCGCCGACGAGTACCGCGCGCGCGTGCTCTCGGTGCGCTACGTGGTGTCGCTGGGGGTGGCGGCGGTCGCCGTGCCGCTCATCGCGGTCCTGCACCGCACCCAGGGCGGCTTCGCCAACGTCTTCCTCGTGCTCGCGGCGCTCGCCGCCGGCATGCTCGCCGCGTCGCTCTTTTTCCCTTCACGCCGTCAGATGACGGCAGCCCAGCCGGCGACCTGAAAATCGGGCTCTGACCCCGATTTATCCCTTGTAGGTGTCGAGCTTGACGCGCTCGCGCTCGAGGGCGGCGGCGACCGGCGGCTTCTGCATGACGCCTTCCACATAAGATTTCAACTGGGGAAAACCGGCCGGATCGATGCCGGCGAACCCTCCCCAGCGCAGGAGCGTGAACGAATAGGCCTCGTGCACGATGCCGCGGGGCGCGGCGCTCCCAGCCCATTGTTCTAATTTTTTCAAAAGACTCTCGAATCGCCGCACGGCATGCTTCTTCAGCTCCGCCTGGTGCGCCTCGCCCTCGACGTAGTCGGACGTGCGGAAGATCTGCGTGAAGGTCGGGTGCACGGTGTTGTTCATCCACGCGAGGCGCGAAAGCGCCTGCGCGCGGTCCCAGGGCTCCTGGGGGAGCAGCCCCGCCTTCGGGAAGCTGCGGTCGAGGAACTCGCAGATCGCCACGATCTGGTTGAGCGGCTTGCCGTCGGCCACCAGCACCGGTACCTGGCCGTTTGGGTTGATCGCCAGGTACTCGGGCGACTTCTGCTCGCCCTTGTGCAGCTTCACCATCTTCGGCTCGAAGTCCTGGCCGGTCGCGGCCTTGATCGCCTCCAAGCCGACGTGCGGCACGAACGAGCAGGCGCCCGGGGCGAAATAGAGCTCGAGCTTCATGCGAAAGCCGTGGGTTGGGGCACCGTCTTCACGATCCTCTCCTTTCCCGTGAACGCCAGGTAGTGCCGGCCGCTCGCGCGCCCGAGCATGGTGATGCCGATCTTCTTTGCGATCGCGTGGCCCATGTGGGTGAGGCCCGAGCGCGAGACGAGGAAGGGGATGCGCATTTGCGCGCACTTGATCACCATCTCGGAGGTGAGGCGCCCGGTGGTGTAGAAGACCTTGTCCGAGCCGTCGATGCCGTCGAGCCACATGAAGCCGGCGATGGCGTCGACCGCGTTGTGGCGCCCGACGTCCTCGACGAACATGAGGATCTCCCCCGCGGTGCTCGCGAGCGCGCAGCCGTGCACCGCGCCCGCCTGCTTGTAGATGGTCTCGTGCTTGCGCACCTTGTCGAGCAGCGTGAAGAGGTCGGCGTCCTCGAGGCGGATGTCGTCCCTCAGCTTGACCTTGTCGACTTCCTCCATCAGGTCGCCGTACATGGTTCCCTGGCCGCAGCCCGAGGTCACGGTGCGCTTTCCAAGCTTCTTCTTTCCCTTCTTCCCGCTTTTTCGGGTGACTACGGCTACTGATTCGGTTTCCCAGTCGACCTGCACCGCCTCGACCTCGTCGATCGAGTCGACCAGGCGCTGGTTGCGGAGATAGCCGATGGCGAGCGCCTCGGGCGCGTGCCCGAGGGTCATCAGGGTGACGATCTCGCGCTTGTCGAGGTAGAGGGTGAGCGGGTGCTCGCCGGCGATCGCCGTGGGCACCATCTCGCCGCGCTCGTTGTAGGCCTCGACCTCGAACGTCGCCGGGCGGGCCGCGTTGGTGAGGAC
>CBDDRQ010000110.1:0-3209 GCA_965233125.1 uncultured bacterium | reverse complement strand
TGCAGGTTGCCGCTCGAGGGATTCGCGCGCAGCGCCCAGCGCGTGGCGCCGGCCTGCTTCCACGCCGAAAGCGCGAGCGCGTATTCGAGCAGGCGCGAAAGGCTGCGGACGTTCAGCGGCGCGGCCGGCACGGCGCCGCGCGCGTAGAGGCTGTCGTAGGGCGGCGAGACCGGCTCCTCGTCGGGCGCGAGGATCGGCAGCCGCGCGAGCGCCGTCCCCGCGTAGCGCCGGAACGGATCGGGCTGGTTCGCCCAGTCGAGCCCGCCCGGCCCGGGGGCGAAGCGGTTGAAGTGATGCTTCGTGCGCTCGTGGTAGCGCATCACCGCCTCGAGCCGCGCGGCGTGCGAGGCCGGTCCGTGCATCGGCTATCCCCCCGTCCGGGCGGACAGCTCGTGCACGATGACGCCCTCCAGGGGATCCACCGGCGCCAGCCACGGCGCGCGCTCGAGCATGCGCAGCGTGTCGGCGCGCCCGGCCTCGCGGCGAAAGCGGATGCTCGCGGCGCTGAAGTCGAGATCCTTGGTGAAGTCCTCGTCTTCCAGCGCCGGCGCGCACAGCCGCACCACGTGCATGGTGGTGGCGCAGCCCCACGAGGCGAGCTCGCGGTACTCGTCCTGCTTTTCCGCCGAAAGATCCTTCGTCAGCTCGCGGATCAGGTGGCGCAGGCGATGGAGCTGCTTCTGATGCGCGATGTGGCTGTCGGCCCGGCTCGCGTACTGCATGTCCTTCTGCCGCGCCAGCACCTGCCAGAGCGAATCGGGCTCGTGGCCGGCGGCCTGCCAGACGGTCACCGGGAAGGTCACCGCGTCGCGCCCCGGGGTCGCGTTGAGCCCCCCCTCGAGCGGCGTGTTCGAGTACAGGCCGCCGTCCCAGAACGCCTCCCCGCCGACCCGGATCGCCGGAAAGGCGGGCGGCAGCGCCCCCGAGGCCATCACCTCGTCCAGGCCGAGCGCGGCGTCGCGGCTGTCGAAGTAGCGCATCTCGCCGCTCGTCACGTTCACCGCGCCGACCGTCAGGCGCATCAGCCTGCCGAGGAGCTCGAGGTCCACCAGCCGCGCCAACGTCTCGCGCAGCGGCGCGGTGCTGTAGTAGGACGCGCTGTCGAGGCCGACCTTCGCCTGCAGGCCGCCCCACGCCGGCAGCCGCGGCGAGAAGAACCCCGGGATGCCCCAGAGCAGCGCCGCGAAATCGCCGAACACCTTGCCATGGTCGAGCGCACCGGCGTCGCCCTGCTCGAACCGCTGCCACAGCTCGAGCAGCCGCGGCAGGCGATCCTCGCGCCGGTTGCCGGCGATGACCGCGGCGTTGATCGCGCCGATCGAAGTGCCGATCGCCCAGTCTGGCTCGAGCCCCGCCTCGTGCAGCGCCTCGTACACGCCGACCTGGTAGGCGCCGAGCGCCCCGCCGCCCTGCAGCACTAGCACCACCTGGCCCGGAAGCCTGGCGCTCGCCATTACGATCCTTTCAAAGGGGGTTTGCGCAGTCAGAATGCAGCCCGCAACGCTGCGGAGCCGATGATGCGCCAACCCGGCCGCGCCCGCTACCTCGTTGCGCGGAGGGAGCACCACGCCCTCGAAGCCGGAGCCCCCTCAGTCGTCTGTGGAGTGAAACCCGATGCGTCGCTTCGGCGGGGCGGGCGGCGGCTGAAGCAATGGGAGAAGCTTCTGGTAGATGTCGCGCAACGCGGCGTCGTGCCGCAATAGCGTGCCGTCGATCTCGGCTAAGCGCCTGAGGATGGCGGCGTTTGCTGCGAGCCGCTCCCGCATCCGCGTGAAAGCGCGGACTACGTAGACGCTCATCGCTATCGCCTGCGGGCTGTTCATCAGCATTGCGGCCATGATCGCGCCATGCTCCGTGAACGCATACGGCGGGTATTTAGCGTGCTGGCCGCGCTTTAAGATCGCATTTTGCGATCTTAAAGCGGCCCAAGCGCTCGCTGTTGCGCCGCAGCTGCTCGTTCAGCCGCAGCGTCGCCACGCCATAAACCGCCGCGAGATCTGCAGCAAGGATGACTCGCTGTCCCCGGACGGGGATAACCGCGGACTCGACCAGGCTGACCGTCTCCCCCACGGATGTCTCAACGCGGGGGCGCGCCGTCGGTTGACGACGCAGCGGATGGACCCCTAGGCGGCCGCGAGCTCCTCGGCCTGGCTCGCGAGGTAGTCCTCGTAGCTGCCGCGATAGTCCACGAACGCGCCGTCGGGCTTGAGCTCGATCACGCGCGTGGCGAGCGAGGAGACGAACTCGCGGTCGTGCGAGACGAAGACGAGCGTGCCGGGGTACTTGTCGAGCGCGCCGTTCAGCGACTCGATCGACTCCATGTCGAGGTGGTTGGTGGGCTCATCGAGCAGCATCACGTTGGGCATCTCGAGCACCAGCCTGCCGATCATCATGCGCTGCGCTTCGCCCCCCGAGATCACCTTGAGCGCCTTCTTCTGGTCGTCGCCGGAGAAAAGCAGCTGCCCGAGCGTCGCGCGCACGAGGAGGTCGTCGTCCTTGCGCCGCCACCTGCTCATCCACTCGGCAAGGGTTTCATCGGCAGAAAAACCACTGTCTTGCGGCCAGTAGCCGAGGCGCGCCTTTTCCGCCCATTTCGCTTTGATCAGGTGCTGCAGCAGCGTGGTCTTGCCCACGCCGTTGGGCCCGATGACCGCCACCTTCTCGCCCGCCTCGATCGCGAGGTCGAGTCTTCCATAGAAGAGGCCCTTCGCCTCGACCGCCATGCGGTGCAGCTTCTCCTTGGGGTCGACGAGGAAGCGGATGAACGGGTACTGGCGGCTGGAGGGCTTCACGTCCTCGACCTTCAGCTTCTCGATCATCTTCTGGCGCGAGGTGGCCTGGCGCGCCTTCGCCTTGTGGGCGCGGAAGCGGCGCACGAAGTCTTCCAGGTCGGAGATGCGGTCCTTGGCCTTGGCGTTGGCCTTCTCCTGCTGCTGCTTCGCGAGCGTCGCGGCTTCCATGTAGTCGTCGTAGTTGCCCGGATAGACGCGGATGGCGCCGTAGTCGACGTCGGCCATGTGCGTGCAGACGCTGGAGAGGAAGTGCCGGTCGTGCGAGATGATGACCATGGTGCTCGAGCGGCGGTTGAGCACGTCTTCCAGCCAGCGGATGCTGTTGATGTCGAGGTTGTTGGTCGGCTCGTCCAGCAGCAGGATGTCCGGGTCGCCGAAGAGCGCCTGCGCGAGCAGCACGCGCAGCTTCCACCCCGG
>CBDDRQ010000109.1:0-29074 GCA_965233125.1 uncultured bacterium | reverse complement strand
TCGCTCGCGCTCATCCTGCTCGGCGGCCACGGCTGCATCTCGGTCACCGCCAACGTCGCGCCCAAGCTCATGCACCAGATGTGCGCCGCGGCGCTGGTGGGCGACGTGAAGCGCGCGCGCGAGCTCAACCTGAAGCTGCTGCCGCTGCACCAGCGCCTGTTCGTCGAGGCGAACCCGATCCCGGTCAAGTGGGCGCTCGCCGAGATGGGCATGATCGAGCCGGGGCTGCGCCTGCCGCTCTCGCCGCTGGCGGAGAAGTTCCACCAGGCGGTGCGCGAGGCGCTGCACGAGGCGGGCATTGCGCCGACGGGCCTGAGGGTGGTGGAAGGCCGGGGGTGATGCGCAAGCTCGTGCTGGCCGGCGCCGCGGCGGCTCTCTGCGGCTGCCAGGGCGTCAGCGACTACATGGAGCGCAAGACCGACTACCGCTCGAGCGGGCCGGCGCGAAAGCTGCCGCCGCTCGAGGTGCCGCCGGACCTGACTTCTCCCGAGCGCGACGGCCGCTACGTCGTGCCCGAGCAGCAGACCACGAAGTCCACCGCGACCTTCTCGGACTACCAGGCCGGACGCACCGAGCAGCCGGGCACCCGGCCCGCCGGCGCGGGCGCGGTGCTGCCCACCTTCGACAGCATGAAGGTCGAGCGCGCCGGCACGACGCGCTGGCTGGTGGTGCAGGCGCAGCCGGAGCAGATCTGGCCGGTGCTGAAAGAATTCTGGAAGGAGAACGGCTTCGAGATCGAGCTCGAGCGTCCCGAGGCGGGCGTGATGGAGACGCAGTGGGCCGAGAACCGCGCCAAGGTCCCGGTCGACGGGGTGAGCCGCATCATCAGCCGCATCTCCGGGCGGCTGTACTCGACCGGCGAGCTCGACAAGTTCCGCACCCGCCTCGAGCGCTCGCCCGACGGCGCCGGCACCGAGGTGTACATCAGCCACCGCGGCGTCGAGGAAGTGCAGGACACCGGCGCCACCCAGGGCACCACCACCGTCACGCCCACGGTATGGCAGCCGCGCGCGGTCGATCCCGGCCTCGAGGCGGAGTTCCTGCAGCGCCTGATGGTGAAGCTCGGCGCGCGGGAGGAGAAGGCGAAGGCGCTCGCCACGGCGAGCGGTCAGCCCCAGTTCCGCGCCGAGCTGCGCAAGGGCGTCGACGGCGGCGAGATGCTGCAGGTCTACGAGCCCTTCGACCGCGCCTGGCGCAGAGTCGGTCTCGCGCTCGACCGCGTCGGCTTCACCGTCGAGGACCGCGACCGGCAGAAGGGGCTGTACTTCGTGCGCTACGCCGACCCCGAGAACGCGAAGGACGAGCGCGGCGTGTTCGCGCGCATCTTCTCGTTCGGCTCCGACGCGAAGCTCAAGGCCGAGCAGTACCGCGTGCAGGTGACGCAGGCCGGCACCGAGAGCCAGGTGAACGTGCTCAACAAGGACGGCGCCGCCGACGCCTCGAAGACGGCGAGCCGTATCCTCTCGCTGCTGCACGAGCAGCTCCGGTAATTGCTGCGCTTCGCGTCACTGGGCAGCGGCAGCGGCGGCAACTGCCTGGTCGCCGATTGCGACGGCACGAGGATCCTGGTCGACTGCGGCCTGAGCCTGACGGAGACCGAGCGGCGCCTCGCCCGCGTCGGGCTGCAGGGCGCCGACATCAGCGCGATCCTCGTCACCCACGAGCACGGCGACCACGGCGGCGGCGTGTTCGACTTCGCCGCCGCGCACGGCGCCGCGGTCTACCTCACCTACGGCACGCGCGCGGCGCTGGAAGCCGAGGGCAAGGTGCTCGAGGGCGTGAAGGTGTGCCTGGTGAACGGCAAGGAGCCGGTGGCGATCGGCGCCCTGGAGGCCCGGCCCTACACCGTGCCGCACGACGCGCGCGAGCCGGTGCAGTACATCCTCTCCGACGGCAACGCGCGCCTGGGTGTGCTCACCGACATCGGCTGCTCGACGCCGCACGTCGAGCAGATGCTCTCCGGGCTCGACGCCCTGGTGCTCGAGTGCAACTACGACCTCGATCTGCTCTGGGCCGGGCCTTACCCGAAGTGGCTGAAGAGCCGCATCGCCGGGCCCTTCGGCCACCTCGACAACCGCCAGTCCGAAGGCCTGCTCGGGCGCTTGGAGCGATCGAAGCTCAAGCACGTCCTGGGCGCGCACCTCTCGCAGCACAACAACAAGCCCGCGCTCGCCCGCGCCGCGCTCGCGCGCGCGCTGGGCTGCAGCGACGACTGGATCGGCATCGCCTCGCAGGACGAAGGCTCCGACTGGCGCAGCCTTTAATGGGGACAGACCCCATTATTCTCATTTGGGTAGTAGTACCTGCCGCTTGATCACGCAGCAGTACGTCTCGGAGGTGCGCCTCAGGCGCGAGGAGGTTCCCTCCTTCGATCGCTATCCCTTTTCCCTGCCGGCCGTGCGCCATCTCGATGTGCTCGAGCTGCATCCGCAGGTCACGTTCTTCGTCGGCGAGAACGGCTCGGGTAAGTCGACGCTCCTCGAGGCGATCGCCGTCGCGTGGGGCTTCAATCCGGAAGGCGGCACGAAGAACTTCCGGTTCGGCACGCGGGTTTCGCACTCCGACCTCGGGGACTACCTGCGCCTGTCCAAGGGAATCCGCCGGCCGAAGGACGGCTTCTTCCTGCGCGCGGAGAGCTTCTTCAACGTCGCCACCGAGATCGAGCGGCTCGACGCCGAGCCGGCCGCCGGCCGGTCCATCATCGACTCCTACGGCGGCAGGTCGCTGCACGAGCAGTCGCACGGCGAATCGTTCATGGCGCTGCTCCTCAACCGCTTCGGCGGCAAGGGCTTCTACATCCTCGACGAGCCGGAAGCGGCGCTCTCGCCGCAGCGCCAGCTCGCCGTGATCTCGAGGATCCACCAGCTCGTCGTGGACGATTCGCAATTCCTCATCGCCACGCATTCGCCGATTCTCATGGCGTATCCCAACGCCACGATCTACAGCTGCTCAGGGGACGGGATCAGGAAAATCGATTACTACGAGACCGAGCACTACCAGGTGACGCACGATTTCCTGGCGAACCCGAAACGCATGCTGGACGTGCTGATGGCGCCGGACGAAGAAAGCTAGGTCAAACGAGAATAATGGGGTCTGTCCCCATTTAAAGGCCGACGGTGGTGCTGGAGACCGCGGGGTACGACGATCCCCAGATCTCCATGAAGCGCCCGCGCATGGCGAGCGCTTCGTTCTCGTCGCCCAGGCCGATGGCGCCGCGGAAGAAGTTCGCGACGGGGCGGCGCACGTAGTGCAGGGCGTCGAGGACGAGGAAGGCGTCCTGCAGCTCGCGGATCTCCTCGCCGGTGCGGTAGATCTGGATCGCGTGCGCGTAGCGCGCGAGGAGCGACATCATGCGCGGGCACTGGCGCGTGAGGTGCTCGGTGTTGTGCACCACCAGGTAGATGCGGCGCGTGCGGCTCACCTGCAGGAAGCCCTCGAAGCGCGCGACGCGCGCGGAGTCGTTCAGCCTGAGCGAGCTGGCGTCGGGGTCGAAGATGCGCAGCTCGCGCCCGGGCTGCTCGAGCAGGCGCTCGAGCGCCGCCTGGAACCCGGCATTGGTGTCGAACCGCTCGTAGATCGCGTCGTCCATCACGGCCTCTCGAAATGCAGGTAGCCCAGCCGCCGCCACCCGCAGATTAGGTCGGCCAGGGGCGGGGCCGCAAGAGCCCCGCCATGCAGGACGCGGGAATCCGCGAGCTTGCGCAGCGCCCGCGCATGCCGCTCGCGCACGCTAACAGGCTCGCCGTTGATGAAAAACCGCTTCCCCGAGTAAAGGAGCTGCGTTTTCGCGTCCAGCCGGACTAGCGAGCGCTCCAGCGGCCGCTTTCCCCGCGAAGGGCGAAAGACGACATGCGCCTTTGGCATCGTCAGATACTCGCCGAGGAAACGCCCGACATCAGCCCGGGACCACCGGATGCGGGAAAGAATCCTCCCGGAAAAATCGATCATCTCCCTCGGGATCATCGAGGGGCGCGCCGTGGGAAGCAGCCCCGGATCGCGGTAGGTGGCATCCGGCAGGCCGCGCTCGTGCAGCCAGTCGAGGAACGCCGCGCCGAGCTCGGCGCCGCGCGGCGCGCGGAAGCCGACGGAGTAGGTGGCGCAGGGCTCGAGCGCGACGCCGTCGTGGCGCACGCCCGGGGGCACGTAGAGGAGGTCGCCCGGCCCGGCGATGTATTCCTGGCGTCCGACGCGCCAGCGGCGCCGCCCGAAGCCCTGCACCAGGAAGACGTCGTAGGAATCGACGTGCGGCCCGACGCCGCCGCCGGGCGTGGCGTAGCTCGCCATCACGTCGTCGAGCCGCGCCTGCGGGATGAACTGGAAGCGCCGCAGCAATTCTTCCGCGGCCGGCAGATGCAGGTTCACGCCGCTGACAAGAATGGTCCAGTTCTTCGTTTTCCGGGAAACCTTATCGAAAGGTCCATGCAGCGTGTCCCATCGATTGCCGCGACGTTCCACGATGCGGGATTCCACGTCGTCGCGCCGCGCGAGCGCGCACAGCGCACTCGCGTCGATCATATCGGCGAAATGCGGCAGCGCGTCGCGCACGAAGAGTGGGCGCTTCTGCCAATGGCGCCGCAGAAAGGTGCGCGGCGTCAAGCCGCCGAGCAGTTGCAGCCGCATCGAGTCGATTATATGTAGCGAAGCAGCGACAGGCGCGGCGAAGCTTGTCAAACGAAAAAACTTTTGGCATAGAATCGGCGCGTGCTTCAACCGGGACAAACCGCTCCCTCGTTCGAGCTGCCCGATGCAGACATGCAGCCGGTGGACCTGTCGGCATTCAAGGGCAAGAAGCACGTGGTGATCTACTTCTACCCGCGCGACGGCACGCCGGGCTGCACCCTGGTGACCACCGATTTCTCCGACCACGAGGACCAGTTCGGCAGGCACGATTGCGTGGTGCTCGGGGTCTCGCGCGACGACTGCCTCACCCACGCCGACTTCCGCGACCGCCACGGCGTCACCATCGCGCTGCTCTCCGACCCCGAGGGCGACGTGTGCCGCAAGTACGGCGTCATCCAGGAAAAGGAGTTCGAGGACGGGGCGCGCCGCGAGTGCCTGGTGCGCTCGACCTTCGTCATCGACAAGAAGGGCGTGATCCGCCACGCCGCCTACGGCGTGAACCCCCGCGGCCACGCCGCGCAGGTCTTCGACGTCGTGAGGCGCCTGCGGTCGTAGCAGGGGACGCGGTGGTGCGCCTGCGCATGGAGATGCACGATGCGCAGGGCGAGCCCTTGTCCGGCCCGGCGGAGTTGAGCTACCTGCACGGCTACGGCCAGCTGCCCGGGGCGCTCGAGCGCGTGCTCGAGGGCAAGGGGGCGGGCGAGTCGGTGCAGGTGCAGCTCGAGCCCGAGCAGGCCTTCGGCGAGTACGACGCCTCGCTGCTGCGGGTCGAGCCCGAAGAGAGCTACGGCGAGGGCATCACCGTGGGCATGGAGGTCGAGCAGGGCGCGCGCTTCTACCGGGTCACCGACGTCGGCGGGGGCGCCGTGGTGCTCGACGGCAACCACCCGCTCGCCGGCATCGCGCTGCGCTTCTCCTGTGTAATTCTTGCAGTGCGGGCCGCGACCGCGGAGGAACTCCGGCGCGGAGTATCATTGCCCTAGGGGAATAAGTCGTAGAAGCAGGGGGGGCAATGCTGAAGGATATTCTTTCGTACGGCATGGGAACGCTCGCGGCGTTCCTGCTGCTCGGCGCGCTGGTCTTCGTCTTCATCCGCGACGTCACGCAGAAGAAGCACAGCGTGCTGCGCAACTATCCGATCGTCGGGCGGCTGCGCTACTTCTTCGAGCAGATGGGCGAGTACTTCCGGCAGTACTTCTTCGCCGGCGACCGCGACGAGATGCCCTTCAACCGCGCCACGCGCGGCTGGGTGTACCGCCTGGCGAAGAACGAGGGCGGCGTCATCGGCTTCGGCTCGACCTACGATCTGCACCAGCCGGGCGCGCTCATCTTCGTCAACCACCCGTTCCCGGTGCTCGAGGAGGAGCGGCTGCCCACCCCCTCGCTCATCCTCGGCGAGGGCTACTGCAAGCAGCCCTTCGAGGCGCGCTCGATCGTCAACATCAGCGGCATGAGCTTCGGCGCCATTTCCGCGCCCGCGGTGAGGTCGCTCTCGAAAGGCGCCAACGTGGCGGGCTGCTGGCTCGATACCGGCGAGGGCGGCCTCTCGCCTCACCACCTCGAGGGCGGCTGCGACGTCGTCATGCAGATCGGCACCGCCAAGTACGGCGTGCGCGACGCGCAGGGGAACCTGTCTCCTGACAGGCTGATCGAGCTGTCGAGGGCGGTCAAGGCCTTCGAAATAAAGCTTTCGCAGGGCGCGAAGCCGGGCAAGGGCGGCGTGCTGCCCGGGCGCAAGGTCACCCCCGAGATCGCGCAGATCCGCGGCATCCCGGAGGGGCGCGATTCGATCAGCCCCAACCGCCACCGCGACATCTCCAGCATGAACGAGCTGCTGGAGAAGATCGCCTGGATGCGCGATCTCACCGGGCGGCCGGTGGGCGTGAAGACCGCGGTGGGCGGCTGGCGCTTCATGAACGAGATGGCCGACATCGTGCACCGGCGCGGCCTGGAGTTCGCGCCCGACTTCCTCGTGATCGACGGCGGCGAAGGCGGCTCGGGCGCGGCGCCGCAGGCGCTCGCCGACCACATGGGGCTGTCCATCGACGAGGCGCTGCCGCGCGTGGTCGACGCGCTCATCGAAACCGGGTTGCGGGCCAGGGTCAGGGTCGTGGCCTCGGGCAAGATCGTCACCTCGGCGCGCGCCGCGTGGGCGCTTTGCACCGGCGCGGACTTCATCAACACCGCGCGCGGCTTCATGTTCTCGCTCGGCTGCATCCAGGCGCTGCGTTGCCACCAGAACACCTGCCCGACCGGCGTCACCACGCACAACAAGCGCCTGCAGCGCGCGCTGGTGGTCGAGGAGAAATACCTGCGCGTCGCCAACTACGCGATGAACATGAACAAGGAGATCGACATGATCGCGCACTCCTGCGGCGTGCGGCACGCGCGCGAGCTCAAGCGCGAGCACGTGCGCATCGTGCAGGCGAGCGGGCAGTCGGTCGCGCTCAACATGCTCTACCCGTACCCGGAGCCGAAAGCGCGCATGAAAGTCGCATGATCCGGTTCGTGGTTCTGCTTCTGTTCTCCGGATCGGCATTCGCGCTTTCCCAGGAGGCAAGAGAGTTCATGAGGATCACCGCCGAGCTCGAGCCGGTGCAGTGCGAGAAGCGCAAGCTCCGCCGCGCCATCGCACTCGCCGAGGCCGAGCAGCGCGACGCCGACGTGCGCCCGCTGCGCGATCGCTTCGCCGCGCTCGACCGCGACCCGAAGGTGGCGCGCCTCGAGCGGCGCCTCGCCGACCTGGGGCCGCGGCTGGAGCGCTCCTCCGACCCCGAGGACCTGCGGGCCATCAACGCGCAGCGCGTCGAGGCTTTCTACCGCTGCGAATGACAACGGCGCACCGCGCAGAGCACCGCAAGGCTGCCAACCAGGCCGGGCTGCGCTACGTCACCGACGGGGTGCGCGGGATCACGCGCCAGCGGGCCGGGACGGGCTGGACCTATTTCCTGCCGAACGGGAAGCGCATCGTCACCGCGGAGGTGAGAAAACGCCTCAACTCGCTCGCCATCCCGCCGGCGTGGACCGACGTGTGGATCTGCCCCGATCCGGGCGGCCACATCCAGGCCACGGCGCGCGATGCGCGCGGGCGCAAGCAGTATCGCTACCACGCGTCCTACCGGGAAGCGCGCGACCAGTCGAAGTTCCGGCGCATGCTGGAGTTCAGCGAGGTGCTGCCGGCGCTGCGCGAGGGCATCGAGCGCGACCTGCGCGCGCCGGACCTGTCGCGCCGCCAGCTGCTCGCCACCGTGGTGCGCCTGCTCGACCGGACGCTGATCCGCGTCGGCAACGACGAGTACGTACGCGAGAACCGCTCCTACGGCCTCACCACGCTGCGCCGGCGCCACGTCACGGTCGACGGCACGATGCTTCGCTTCAGCTTCCGCGGCAAGAGCGGGGTCGAGCACACCATCGCGGTGGCCGACCCGCGCCTCGCGAAGATCGTGCAGCGCTGCCGCGACCTGCCGGGGGAGGAGCTCTTCCGCTACGTCGATTCGAACAAGAAGCGCCAGCTCGTTTCTTCCGACGACGTGAACGCCTATCTGCGCGAGCTTACCGACCGCGACATCACCGCCAAGGACTTCCGCACCTGGGGCGGCACCATGCTCGCCGCGGTCGAGCTGCGCCGCCTGGGCGCGGCGGCGAGCCGCCGCGAGGCCGACCGCAACGTCATCGCCGCGATCGACGCCGTGGCCGAGCGCCTGGGCAATACGCGCGCGGTGTGCCGCAAGTACTACGTGCATCCGGCGCTGCTGCAGGCCTACTTGCTGGGCCATACCGTGCCGAATCCGCCGGCGCTCTCGCGCAAGGCGCGGCGCAAGCAGCCCGGGGCGGCGCTGCGCCGCGACGAGGTGCTGGTGCTGCAGTTCCTCCAGGAACGGGTGTAGCGATCCTGGGCCGGGCCGTTCTCCTGCTGGTGCTTCTTTCCGGCTGCGCGGCGCAGCGCCCGCAGAGCGCGGAAGCGTTGCGCCAGCAGATGACCACCTCGAAGGCCGAGAGGTTCGAGGTGCGACGGCGCCACCGCGACGTCGCGGCGACCCTGCATCGCCAGGCCCAGAAATGCCTCGACGCGAGAACCTACAAGTCGACCATGGTGGCGAGCGCCCGCAAGGCCGAGCTGCACGTGCACCGGCAGGATGGCGCGGACGCCCATTTCGTGCTGGTCGTCGATGCATGGCCGGTGCGGCGCGACCGCACCGCGGTGCAGCTCTTCGCCTCCAGCGGCTATGATGCGCTGACGGGCGCAGTCAAGGCGTGGGCGAAGGGCGCGAACGCTGCCTGCCCCGACATGACGAGAACGGGATGACCAAGATGAGATCTGCATTCGCTTTCATTGCCGGGTTGACCATAGCCGCCCCGCTCGCCGCGCAGCAGGTCGACCAGCTGCAGCTGATCAACCAGGCGGAGTTCCGCCTGCTCTCCGAGGACCTCGGCGGCGCGCTCGCCTACCGGCCGCAGACGCCGACCGCGCCGCTCGGCATCACCGGCTTCGACATCGGCGTCGGCCTCACCGCGGCGCGCATCCGCAACGCCGGGATCCTCGAGCGGGTCACCTCCGACAGCGCCTCCGAGACCATCCCGGTGCCGAGCCTGCGCATCCACAAGGGGCTGCCGCTGGGCTTCGACGTCGGCCTCATCTACGCGGCGGTCCCGGGCAGCAACCTCGAGTACATCGGCGGCGAGCTGCGCTACGCGCTGCTGCTGGGCGGCGTCGCCGCGCCGGCGCTCGGCGTGCGCGGCAACCTCACCAAGCTGCGCGGCGTCGAGCAGCTCGAGGTCGACACGCGCGGCCTGGACATCTCCATCTCCAAGGGCTTCGCGGTGTTCACGCCCTATGCGGGCCTCGGGCGCGTGTGGGTCGAGAGCGAGCCCAGGGGCGTGCCGGGCCTGGTGAAGGAGGAGTTCGAGCTCGACAAGGCGTTCATCGGCCTGGGCTTCAGGCTCGCGCTCTTCAACATCAACCTCGAAGCCGACAAGACCGGCGACGTGGAAGGCTTCAGCGTCAAGGCAGGACTGCGCTTCTAGCATTGCTGCACGTCACCAACGGCGACGTCGCCGCCGCTCTTCTTTCACGGACATTTCCCGGTGAAGTGCTGCCATGGCGCGACGTCCTGCACGAAGGTCCGGTGCGCGGGGGCCTTTCGCTCGAGCAGCTGTCCCGGGAGCGCGCCGCCTTCATCGCCGAATGCGGATGGGCCTCCCTGCCGGAGGTAGAGCTCGGCTTCCAGCAGCGCGACGAAGCCCTGAAGAGCTCGAAGAACCGGGAGGAAATCGTTCTCTGGTTCGAGCACGACCTCTACGACCAGCTCCAGCTCATCCAGCTTCTCGACTGGTTTTCGCGGCATCCGCATGCCCGCCTGACGCTCATCTGCGAAGCCGAGTACGTCGGCCACATGCTACCCGCACGCATGCGCGAGCTTTTCCCCATCCGCAAGCCCGTCACCGCACAGCAATTCCGGGAGGCGAGCGAGGCCTGGTCCGCCTTCATCGCCCCAGACCCTTCGGGGATGGCCGATCTTCGAACAAGCGCGCTGCCTTTCCTCCGCGCGGCGCTCCGCCGGCTGCTGCAGGAGTATCCGTGGACGATCGACGACCTTTCCCTCCTCGAACGTCGCGTGGTCGATGCCTTGGATCAAGGTCCGCTGCATTTCGTCGATCTTTTCGTGCGGATTCGAGACGAGCCGGTGTTCGTCGGAGACTCGGTCTTCCAGTGGCGTCTAGAGCAGATGGAGAAACAAGGCCTGGTCGGGCATGCGGGCAGGACATGGACGCTGAAGGGTCGAAAGCCGGTTCGACGCGTGCCGAGGTGGATCGGCGGCGTGCGCGTCGATGAGCAATGTCCCTGGCGCTGGGATCCGGCAGCCGGGAGACTGGTGCGAGTCTAGCGCGTTCCTGAAATGGGTACGATCGTACCCATTTTTGCCTTTCTGGCCCCGGCTACCAGGGCCGATGAATGGAGGTACGTCCTGTACGTCCCCGTTCATCCAATAAACAGGGTACGTCCCTATTTATCCAGCAGCCAGTCGTTCCAGAGGCGGCGCGCGGCGTCGGTGACTTCGCTCGCGGTGAGGCCGACCGGGCCGATGCCGGCGCGCACGAGCGCGTCGGCGGCGGCGCCGTGCAGGTGCGTGCCCAGGACCAGCGCCGACTCGCCCGAGTAGCGCTGGGCGAGCAGGGCGCCGAGCATGCCCGAGAGCACGTCGCCCATGCCGGCGCTCGCCATGCCCGGGTTGCCGGTCGCGTTGACGAACCAGTGCCCGTCGCGCGCCGCGATGATGCTGCCGTTGCCCTTGAGCACGACGTGCGCGTTCAGGTTCTCCGAGATCATGCGCGCCGCCTTGACGCGGTCGGCCTGCACCGCGGCGACGCTCGAGCCGAGCAGCCGCGCCGCCTCGGCGGGGTGCGGCGTGACCAGCGTCGGGGCCGCGCGGTGCGCGCAGGTTTTCCGGAACGACTCGTTCTGGGAGAGCAGGTTCAGGGCGTCGGCATCGAGCACGCACGCAATCTCGCTCGCCAGCACCGCGCCGACGACGGTCTCGCCGCGCTCGCTCTCGCCCAGCCCGGGGCCCACCACCAGCGCGTCGAGGTCAAGGCCGAGCGCATCGTCGACGTGGCGGATCATCACTTCGGGGTTTACAGGGTCGACCCCGATGAGGGTTTCTTCGAGTAAACCGGCATAGACCCTTCCGGCCCCGAGCTTCAGCGCCGCGCGCGCGGCGAGCAGCGCTGCGCCGGTCATGCCGCTCGCGCCGCCGAGGATGCCGAGGGAGCCGGCCTGCCCCTTGTGGAAGTTGCGCGGGCGGGGCTTGAGGGCCTCCCGGAAGAGCGCCGGGGAGGCGACCCAGGCGGTCGCGGGAGGAAGGCTCAGCCCGAGATCCGCGACCGTGATCTCGCCGGCGTGATCGGGCCCGTCGAGGGTGAGCAGGCCGGGCTTGAGGCCGATGAAGGTGATGGTGTGCGAGGCACGCACCGCGTGCCCGAGCACGCGCCCGGTGTCGGACTCGATGCCGCTCGGCACGTCGAGCGCGAGCACCGGGCAGCGCTGCCGGTTCGCATGGTCCACCAGGCGCGCATGCGGGCCCTCGACCTCGCGCGCGAGCCCGATGCCGAAGAGGCCGTCGACCACCAGGCCCCAGTTCCTGTCCGGGATTTCCTCGCCGGCGGCGACGACAGTGACGCGGAAGAAGCGCTCCTGCAGTCGGGCCGCGACGACGCGCGCGTCGCCGCCGTTGTTGCCGGGGCCGGCGAGCACCAGGACGTCCTTGCTGCGCTCGGAGACGAGCCGCGCCGCGAGCTCGGCCGCGGCGGCGCCGGCGCGCTCCATGAGCGGCGGGCGCGCATCGGCCTCGGCCTGCTCCATGCGGCGGATCTGCTCGGTCAAGTAGATCGGGCCATTCACGAAATGCATTCTACGAGCCTACCATTCCACGGGTATGAATCTCGCATTGCGCGCCCGGCTCCTGGTCCGCGTCCCCGTCGCACTCTGGCAGGTGTCGAGCGTCGCCAAGCGCCGTGCCGCCGCGCCCGCGCGCATCCTCATGTTCCACGGCACGCCGCGGCGCCACGCCACCGAGCTGGAGTGGCAGCTGCGCTACCTGCGGCGCCGCTTCGAGGTGGTGCCGCTCGGCGAGCAGGCGGGGCGGCGCGGAACGATCGCGCTCACCTTCGACGACGGCCTGCGCAGCAACGTCGAGGTCGCCTATCCGATCCTGCAGAAGCTCGGCCTGCCCGCGACGTTCTTCGTCTGCCCGGCGCTCATCGACGAGCGCCGCTGGCTGTGGACGCACGAGGCGCGCGCGCGCCTGCGCGCGCTCGGCGCCGGCGCCGAGGCGATCGAGCGCCGGGTCCAGCGCATGAAAGGCATGGACTTGCCGGCGCGGCGCGCGGCGGAAGAGCGGCTGCGCGACGAGACGCCGGACTACCGGCCCAGCGCCGCGGATCGCGAGGCGCACGACCTCGCCGGCTGGGACGAGCTCGCGCGCCTCGATCCGGCGCTGGTCGCGATCGGCTCGCATACGCACACGCATCCGATCCTCACCAAGCTGAGCCGCGACGAGGCGGAAAACGAGATCTGCGGCAGCCGCGAGGTGCTGGAGCAGCGCCTGGGCAGGCCGGTCGAGCTTTTCTGCTATCCGAACGGCGACGTGAGCGCCACGGTGCTCGAGCTCGCGCGGCGCACCTACCGCGTCGCCGTCACGGCGTCGCCGGGGGGCGTGCAGCCGGGCTGCGACCCGCTGCTGCTGCCGCGGCACCCGGCACCGCGCGGGCTGCTGCGGCTCGCCTGGCGAATTTCTTCCTGATCCAGCCGCCGAGCTGGCGCGTGGCGGCCATCCAGGGCCGCGGGTCGTCGGCGGCGAACACCGCCCACTCGGTGCGCCCGAGGTAGGGCCGCCAGGTGCTCAGCCGGCGCGCGAGGCCGGGCGCCTTCGCGAGGTGCGCCACGTCGCAGCTCAGGTTGACCCAGTAGTGGCCGGTCGCCTCGACCGCGGGCGGGGCCTCGAGCCGCGCCGGGTCGGCGTGGTCGCACCACGCCAGCCAGGCGAGATCGAAGCCCGCCTTCCAGCCGAGCGACTGGAAGTACGCCGGCCGCGGATTCCATTCGATGAAGTAGTACTTGCCGTCGGAGGGGTCGAGCTTGAACTCGCTGCACAGCACCCCGCGCATGCCGGTGGCGCGAGCGAGCCGGCGCGTCATCTCGCGCACCTGCGGCGCATCGACCGCCTGGCCGACCGCCATCACCCCGGCGCCGGGCTGCGACTGGCGGAGCTTGCGCGCGCTCATCACGAAGCAGCGGTCGATGCTCTTCGCGCGGTAGGCGAGGCCGGCGTAGATCTGCGCATCGCCGCCTTCGACGTACTCCTGGACCAGCACCTCGCCCGGCGCGGCGCCGCGCGCGCGCAGCAGCGCGGCGAGCGCATCGGCCGAGGCCGCGACCAGCGCCTTGAAGTCGGCACGGCCGCAGGGCTTGGCGATGAGGCGCTTCGCGCTGCGGATGGCGGCGAGCCCCGACCAGTTGGTCGGGAACCAGGTGCGCGGCACGGCGATGCCGCAGCGGCGCGCGAGGCCGATCTGGAACTGCTTGTCGGTGAGGCGCACCGCATCGCCGATCGGGTCGACGAGCTCGAAGCGCGCCCCGAGCACCGCGGCATGCGGCGCAAGCAGCCTCATCATCGGGTCGTTGTCGACGTAGAGCACCGGCCGCCGCGGCCGGCCGCGCGCGAAGTCGAGCAGCGCGGTGCACAGCTCGCCGGGACCGTCGACGAGCGTGCGGCCGCGGCAATAGCGGCTGTGCGATGCGATCTGCGCGCTGCCCTTCAGCGCGAACACGTGGACCGGCACGCCGCGGCGGCCGAGCGAGCGCACGCTCGCGAGGGCGTTGATGCCGCCGTTGCCGGCGCAGACGACGGCCTGGCGCGGTTCCATGCGCCGAATCTAGCTGCTCGAGGCGGCAGGCTGAGGAGGGGGGACTAGGCCTAAAGGACTACTTCTTGGTGACCCCGAGCAGGGCGTCGGGGAGCCAGGTGGCGATCTGCGGGAAGGCGACCACGACCATGATCGCCAGCACCATCATGACGAAGAACGCGACCGAGGCGAGCGCCACGTAATTGGAGTCGCGCCCGCTCATGGTCTGCAGCACGAACAGGTTGAAGCCGACCGGGGGCGTGATCTGCGCGATCTCCACCAGCAGCACGATGAAGATGCCGAACCAGATCAGGTCGAAGCCGGCGGCGTCGATCATCGGCAGCACGATCGACATGGTGAGCACGATCATCGAGATGCCGTCGATCGCCATGCCGAGCAGCAGGTAGATCACCGCGAGCACCGCGATCAGGCCGTACGGGTTGACTTCCAGCGACACCACCCAGGCGGCGAGCGCGCGCGGGATGCCGGTGAACGCCATGCAGGAGCTGAGGAAGGAGGCGCCGGCGAGGATGAACAGGATCATGCACGACAGGCGCGTCGCGCCCATCAGGCTCGAGCGGAAGCTCGCCCAGCTGAGGGAGCGGCTCCAGGCGGCGATGCCCAGGGCGCCGAGCACGCCGAAGGCCGCCGCCTCGGTGGCGGTGGCGTAGCCCGTGAACATCACCCCCATGACGAAGGCGATCAGGATCAGGCAGGGAATGAGGTTGCGCGCCTTGCGGAGCCTTTCCATGAAGGAGAGCGTGTCGACATGGCGCGGCGTCTTGCCGGGATTGAGCAGCGCCCAGACCACGATGTAGCCCGAGAAGAGCGACACCAGCAGCACGCCGGGAAAGACGCCGGCGAGGAACATCTTCAGGATCGACACCTCGGCGGCGACCGCGTAGACGATCATGATGATCGAGGGCGGGATGAGCAGCCCCAGCGTTCCCGCGCCGCAGAGCGAGCCCAGGCACATGCGCTCGTCGTAGCCGCGCTTCGTGAGCTCGGGCAGCGCCACTTTCCCGATCGTCGCCACGGTGGCCGCGGAGGAGCCCGAGACCGCGGCGAAGATCGCGCAGCCGAAGATGTTCACGTGCATGAGCCGCCCGGGGAGCCAGCCCAGCCAGGGCGAGAGGCCCTCGAACATCTCCTCGGAGAGCCGGGTGCGGAACAGGATCTCGCCCATCCAGACGAACAGCGGCAGCGCCGCGAGCGTCCAGGACGCGCTCGAGCCCCAGTAGGACTGGAAGAGATTCACCTCCGGGGGCGAGGTGGTGAAGAACTGCAGCCCGGCCCAGGCGACGATGCTCATCGCCATGGCGATCCACAGCCCGCCGGCGAGCAGCACCAGCAGGAGCGCCATCAGGACGGCGGCGATCGCGAGGGTGCCCATCAGACGTGGTCGCTGAAGTCGGCCGCGGCGCGGCGCGCGTCCTCCGCCGCCTGGTAGGCGGTCTTGCGCCCGGCGAGGTGCGCCACCAGCTCGTCCAGGACCGCGACCAGGAACACTGCGGCCCCGAGCACGAAGCACATCTGCGGGATCCAGATCGGAATCTGGATCAGCCCCTGCGCCACCTCGTCGAACTGCCAGCTCTCGTAGACGAAGCGCGCCGCGGCCCAGGTGGTGTAGCCGATGAAGACCAGCGCGACCAGCAGGCTGAGCGTCTCGGCGTGCCGGCGGGCGCGCGGCGGCAGCCGCTCGATGAGCAGGCCGACGCGCACCAGCTCGCCGTGCCGGAAGGTGTAGCCCAGCGCGAGGAAGGCGGACGCGGCGCACAGCCACGCCACGATGTCGTCGGCGCCGCGCAGGAGCATGCCCAGCTCGCGCATCGCGGCCTGCGCCAGCATGACGGCCGCGATCGAGGCAAGGCAGACGGCTGCCAGTGCCCCGCTCGCGTCGTAGAGGCGGTCTAGAAACCGCCTCAAGACCTATTTACCGCGGTAGCGCTTCAGAATCGCCTGGCCGCTGGCGCCGGCGGACTTCTCCCACTCCTGCGCCATCTGCGCGCCGATCTTCTGGAACGCGGCCTTCATTTTCGCATCGGGCTCGCGCACCGTCATGCCGTTCTTCGCGAGGGTCTCGTCGCCTTCCTTCTCGCGCGCCTTGGACATCTCCCAGCCGCGCTTCTCGGCGGTGGCGGCGGGCTTGGTGAGCGCCGCCTGCTGGTCCTTGGGCAGGCGCGAGAAGCCCCGCTCGTTCACCACCACCACGTTCTTGGGGTGGAAGGCGCTCGTCTTGTAGTAGTTCTTGACGAATTCCCAGGCCTTGGTCGAGGTGCCGGTGGCCGAGGAGGTGATCATCGCCTGCACCGCGCCGGTCGCGAACATCTGCGGGATCTCGGGCACCTGGATCACCGTCGGGCTCGCGCCGAGGAGCTCCGCGAGGCGCGCGGTGAGCGGGCTGTAGGTGCGGAACTTGGTGCCCTTCAGGTCGTCGACCGACTTCAGCGGCTCCTTGGTGTAGAAGCCCTGGCCGGGCCAGGCCACCGAGTACATCAGGCGCAGGCCGCGCTTCTTCAGGCTCGCCTGGAGCTGGGGCTTCTGCGCCTGGTAGAACTTCCACGCGTTGTCGTAGCCCGCGGCGACGAAGGGGATGTTGTCGGCGGCGAACACCGGGTCCTCGTTGCCGAACTGGCCGAGCAGGAACTCCGCGATGTTCACCTGGCCGGTCGACACCGCGCGCAGGATGTCGGGGTGCTTGATGAGCGAGCCGTTCGAGTGCACCACGATCTCGAGCTTGCCGCCGGTCGCCTTCTGCGCGTCCTCGACGAACGCCTTGACGTTGCGGGTGTGGAACTCGCCGTCGGAGTAGGGCGTGGGCATGTCCCACTTGGTCTGCGCCTGCGCGCCGCCGACCAGCGCGGCCGCGGCCACGGCGACATAGATTCTTTTCATGGAGCGTTCTCCCGGGTTGGACTGCGGAATCTTAGCCTAACTGCTCCGCGGCGAGGCGAGCGAGGGCGAGGCTCGCGGTGAGCCCGGGCGACTCGATGCCGAAGAGGTGCGCGAGGCCCGGGATGCCGTGCGCCGGCGGCCCCAGCACCTGGAAGTCGGGCGCCGGCTCGCCCGGGCCAGCGGTCTTCGGCCGGATGCCGCTGTAGCCCGGGAGCAGCGCGCCCTCGGGTAGCCCCGGCCAGTAGCGCCGGATCGCCGCGTAGAAGCGCGCGGCCCGGGCGGGATCGACCGCGTAGTCGATGTTCTCGACCCACTCCACGTCCGGGCCGAAGCGCGCCTGCCCGGCGAGGTCGATCGTCACGTGCACGCCCAGGCCGCCCGGCTCGGGCACCGGATAGACCAGGCGCGAGAACGGCGAGCGCCGCGCGAGCGAGTAGTAGTTGCCTTTCGCGTACAGCTCCCGTGGAACCAGGTCGGCGTCGAACCCCTCCATCGCCCTCGCCACCGAGGGCGCGCGCAGACCGGCGCTGTTCACCAGGATCGAGCAAGCCACAGGGTCGGCGCCCTCGACCTGAAGTTGAAAAAGTCCTTCCTTGATGAGAACCCGGTTCAGCCGGCTTTTCAGCGCGAGCATCGCCCCGTGGCGCTCGGCGTCGCCGAGGTAGGCGAGCATGAGGGCATGGCTGTCGACGATGCCGGTCGAGGGCGAGAGCAGCGCCGCCGCGCAGGACACTTCGGGCTCGAGCTCGCGTGCCTGGCCGCGGGTCAGCCATGACAGGTCGCCCGCGCCATTGCTTCTGGCTTTCTCGACCAGGCTTTCCAGCTCGCCCGTCTGCCTTTCCTCGGTGGCGACGATCAGCTTGCCGCAGCGCCGGTGCGGCACGCCGTGCTTCTCGCAGTACTCGTAGAGGAGCCTTTTGCCCTCGACGCAGGCGCGCGCCTTGAGCGAGCCCTGCGGGTAGTAGATGCCGGCGTGGATGACCTCGGAGTTGCGCGAGCTGGTGTGGGTGCCGATCGCGTCCTCGGCTTCCAGGATCACCACCTCGCGCCCGGCCATGGCGAGCGCGCGCGCTACCGCTAGGCCGACCACGCCCGCGCCGATCACGACGGCTTCAAGCTTTTCCATGGACCAGGGAGCGGTAGAAGGCAAAGGCCGCGACGCCGGCGAGCGCGGCCACGGTGGCCATCGGCCGCGCGCTGCCGTCGAAGACGGCGCCGAGCAGGGTGCTCACCAGCGCCCCGGCGGTGAAGCCGATCGCGCCCATGAGCGAGCTCGCGCTGCCCGCGGCGGCCGGAAAGGGGGTGAGCGCCGCGGCGGTGGCGGGCGGGATGAGCAGCGCCGAGCCAAAGAGGAAGAGCGCGAAGGGCGGCACCACCGCCGCCCAGTGCGCGACCCCCGCCCAGGCGAAGGCGGCGCCGGCGCCGCCGGCCGCGAGCAGGAGCAGCGCGCCCAGGCGCATGACACCCGTTGTTCCGTATTTCCTCAGAAACCGGGTGCCCGCCGCTGCGCCGACGATCTGGCCGGTGGCGACGAACGCGAACATCAGGCCGTAGGCCGGCGCCGAGACGTCCATGCCGCGGATGAGCGTGAGCGCGGAGTTGGAGACCCACGCGAGGATGCCGACGTGGCAGCACAGCACGAGCAGGAACGGCGCGACGAAGCGCGGCTCGCGCAGGATCTGGACGAAAGTGCGCGCGATCGCCGCCGGGTGCGCCGAGCGCCGCTCGCGCGGCGCGCTCTCCGCGAGCATGAGGAAGACGCAGGCGAGGAGCGCGGCGGCGATCAGCGCCTTGGCGGCGAAGATCGAGCGCCAGCCCACCGAGGCGGCGAGCAGCGCGCCGGCGAGCGGCGCGGTGATCGGCACGATGCTGAACACGATCATCATGGCGGCGAGCATGCGCGCCGCCTGCTCGTGCACGTAGAGGTCGCGCACCACCGCGCGGCCCATCACCGCGCCGCTCGACATGCCCAGGCCTTGGGCGAGCCGCGCCGCGGAGAGCGAGGCGATCGACCCGGCGAAGAGCGCCGCGGCGGAGGCGGCGAGCATGATCGCCAGGCCGGCGAAGAGCACCGGCTTCCTGCCGTAGCGGTCCGAGAGCGGGCCCCACAGGAGCTGGCCGGCGGCGAGGCCGGCGAAGTAGGTGGTGAGCGTGAGCTGCGCGGCGGCCGCGTCCACCGCGAGCGACTCGGCGAGCGCGGGCAGCGCCGGGACGAAGAAGTCGGTGCCGAGCGCGGGCAGCGCGATCAGCGCGCCGAGGAGCACCGTGAGCTTCATGCGACGCGCGGGGTGCGGCCGGCGAGCACTTCCTGCATCATCGGGCGGTCGATGTTCTGGCCGGTGAGGATGACGCCGATTCTTTTTCCAGGAGATTTTTCCTTCATGAAACCGGCGAGCGCGGCGGCGCCGGCGCCTTCCGCGGTGCTGTGCGTATCGGTGAAGAGGATGCGGATCGCCTCGGCGACCTCGTCGTCGGACACCTCCACGACGCGCTCGGCGCCGCGGCGGATGATCTCGAGCGCCCCGGCATCGGGAACGCGCACCGCCATGCCGTCGGCGAACGTGAGGGCGCTTTCGGTTCTCACCAAAGTATTTCTTTGGAGAGAAAGGCTGTAACAGGCCGCTCGATCGGACACCACGCCGACGACGCGCGTCTTCAGCTTGAGCGCATCGCGCGCACCGATCACGCCGCAGATGCCCGAGCCCAGGCCGATCGGCACGTAGACCGTGTCGAGCGCCGGCTCGGCGCGGAAGAGCTCCAGCGCGTAGGTGGCGACGCCCACCACCAGGTCCTTGTGGAAGGAGGGCGCGTACTCGAGGCCGCGCTCGGCGGCGAGCGCCTCGGCGCGCGCCTTCGCTTCGTCGAAGTCGCGCCCGTGCTCGATGAGCTCCGCCCCGAAAGCGCGCATCGCCGCGTTCTTCTCCGCCGAGTTGCCGTGCGGCACGACGAGGGTCACCGCGACGCCGGCGCGGCTGCCTGCGAAGGCGAGCGACTGGCCGTGGTTGCCGCGCGTCGCGCTGACCACGCCCTTCACCTGCGGCCGCTCGCGCTTCAGGCGCTCGAAGTAGGTGAGGCCGCCGCGCACCTTGAAGGCGCCGGTCGGCGTGTGATTCTCGTGCTTGACGACCACTTGCGCGCCCAAGCGCGCCGCGAGCAGCGGCCAGGCGAACTGCGGCGTCGGCGGCACCACCGCGCGCACCAGCGCGGCCGCCGTCTCCAGCTCGGCAAGGCTGAACATCGGCGAGATAGTGGCACAATGCAGCCTCGCAATGCGAGGCTGGCAATTCTGGATCGACCGCGGCGGCACCTTCACCGACATCGTCGCGCGAGCCCCCGACGGCGCGATCTCCACCCTCAAGCTGCTCTCCGAAAATCCGGAGCACTACGAAGACGCCGCCATCGCGGGCGTGAGAGAGATGCTTTCCCTTGAAGGGAAGGCGGCGATTCCCTCCCATCTCATCGAAGCGGTCAAGATGGGCACGACGGTGGCCACCAACGCGCTGCTCGAGAGGAAGGGCGAGCGCACGGTGCTCTTCACCACGCGCGGCTTCCGCGACGCGCTGCGCATCGCCTACCAGAGCCGGCCGCGCCTGTTCGACCGGCACATCGTGCTGCCGGAGATGCTCTACGAGAAGGTCGTCGAGGTGGAAGAGCGAGTGGGGGCGCGAGGAAAGATCTTCAAGGAACTGGACGAAGAAGACACCTTCGCGAAACTCACCAATGTCTACAACGAGGGTTTTCGCTCGATCGCCGTCGTGCTGATGCACGGCTACCGCTTCCCCGGGCATGAAGCGAAAGTCGCCGCGATGGCGAGGGCCGCGGGCTTCACGCAGGTCTCCGTGTCGCACGAGGTGAGCCCGCTCATGAAGCTGGTCGGGCGCGGCGACACCACCGTGGTCGACGCCTATCTCTCGCCGATCCTGCGCCGCTACGTGGAGCGGGTCGCCGGCGAGCTCGGCGGCGCGCGGCTGCTCTTCATGCAGTCGAGCGGCGGGCTCACCGACGCGCGCCGCTTCCAGGGCAAGGACGCGATCCTCTCCGGGCCGGCGGGCGGCATCGTCGGCGCGGCGCGCACCGCGCGCATGGCGGGCTTCGAGCGCATCATCGGCTTCGACATGGGCGGCACCTCGACCGACGTGTCGCACTACGCGGGCGAGTTCGAGCGCGAGCTCGAGACCAGGGTCGCCGGCGTGCGCATGCGCGCGCCGATGATGCGCATCCATACGGTGGCGGCGGGCGGCGGCTCGATCCTGCACTTCGACGGCGCGCGCTACCGCGTCGGGCCCGACTCCGCCGGCGCCAACCCCGGCCCCGCCAGCTACCGGCGCGGCGGCCCGCTCACCGTCACCGACGCCAACGTCATGCTCGGCAAGATCCAGCCCCGGCATTTCCCCCATGTATTCGGTTCTTCCGGAACGGAGCCCTTGGACGCACACGTGGTGAAGGGAGGGTTTGAAAAACTTGTTTCTGTTATCGCCGACGGCCGCTCCCCCGAGCAGGTCGCCGAAGGCTTCGTCGAGATCGCGGTCGGCAACATGGCGAACGCCATCAAGCACATCTCGGTGCAGCGCGGGCACGACGTGACCGCGTACACGCTGTGCTGCTTCGGCGGCGCCGCCGGCCAGCACGCCTGCCTGGTGGCCGATGCGCTGGCGATGACGCACGTGTTCATCCACCCGCACGCGGGCGTGCTCTCGGCCTACGGCATGGGGCTCGCCGACCAGACGGCGATGCGCGAGCAGGCCCTCGAGCTGCGCCTGGAGGAGAAGACGCTCCGCGAGCTAGAGGACTGGGCCGAGAAGCTCGCCATCGAGGCGCGCCAGGATCTCGTCGCGCAGGGGGTAGCGGCCGCCGATGTCTCCGTCCTGAGAAGAGTCCATTTGAAATACGAGGGAACCGATACCGCGCTCGTCGTGGCCCTGGGGCCGATCGCGCAGATGCTCGCGCAGTTCGAGTCCGCCTACCGGCAGCAGTTCTCCTTCCTCATGCCCGACAAGCCGCTCATCGTCGAGGCGGTGTCGGTCGAGGCGATCGCCGCAGGGGAGGACATCAAGGAAGAAAAAACCCTGGAGGAAACGAAAAGGGCCTCTCCGCTCGAAACCGTCCGCATGTTCAGCGGCGGCAAGTGGCACGAGGCGCCGCTCTACCGGCGCGACGAGCTCGCGCCGGGCCAGCGCATCGACGGCCCGGCGATCATCGCCGAGGCGAACGCCACCACCGTCATCGAGCCGGAGTGGCGCGCCATCGTCACGGCACTCAATCATCTGGTTCTCGAAAGGGGAAGAGAGAAAAGCAGAAAGCTCGCCATCGGCACCTCGGTCGACCCGGTGCGCCTGGAGATCTTCAACAACCTGTTCATGTCGATCGCCGAGCAGATGGGGCTGCGCCTGCAGAACACCGCCTACTCGGTGAACATCAAGGAGCGCCTCGACTTCTCCTGCGCGCTCTTCGACGCGGTCGGCAACCTGATCGCCAACGCGCCGCACATGCCGGTGCACCTGGGCTCGATGGGCGAGTCGATCCGCACCGTGATCCGGCTGAACGCCGGCAGGATGAAGCCGGGCAACGTCTACGTGCTGAACGCGCCCTACAACGGCGGCACGCACCTCCCCGATGTGACGGTGATCACACCCGTTTTTGAGAAAGAAAAAGAAGAGATCCTCTTCTACGTCGGCTCCCGCGGACATCACGCCGACATCGGCGGCATCACGCCCGGGTCGATGCCGCCGGGCTCGAAGGTGGTCGAGGAGGAGGGCGTCCTCATCGACAACTTCCTGCTGGTGGAGGAAGGGCGCTGGCGCGAGAAGGAGACGCGCGCGCTGCTCGCCTCCGGCGCGCACCCGGCGCGCAACGTCGAGCAGAACCTCGCCGACCTGCGCGCACAGGTGGCGGCGAACGAGAAGGGGGTGCAGGAGCTCGGCCGCATGGTCGAGACCTTCGGCCTCGACGTGGTGCGCGCCTACATGGGCCACGTCCAGGACAACGCCGAGGCGTCGGTGCGCAACGTCCTGGGAGTGCTGAAGGACGGGTCTTTCTCCCTTCCCATGGACTGCGGCGGGAACATCAACGTGAAGATAGCGATTGGCAGGGACCGCAGGACCGCAAGCATCGATTTCTCCGGCACGTCCCCACAGCTCCCCAACAACTTTAACGCGCCTTCGGCGGTTTGCATGGCGGCGGTGCTGTATGTTTTCCGCACGCTGGTCGACGACGACATCCCGCTCAACGCCGGATGCCTGAAGCCCCTCGAGGTGCTGATACCCGAAGGCAGCATGCTGCGCCCGCGCTACCCGGCGGCGGTGGTGGCGGGCAACGTCGAGACCTCGCAGTGCATCACCGACGCGCTCTACGGCGCGCTCGGGGTGCTCGCCGCCTCGCAGGGGACGATGAACAACTTCACTTTCGGCAACGATCGCTACCAGTACTACGAGACGGTCGCGGGCGGCTCCGGCGCCGGGGAGGGATTCGCGGGCGCCGACGTTGTGCAGACGCACATGACCAACTCGCGTCTTACCGACCCCGAGGTGCTCGAATGGCGCTTCCCGGTGCTGCTCGAGAGCTTCGAGATCCGGCGCGGCTCGGGCGGGCGCGGGCGCTGGCGCGGTGGCGAGGGCGCGGTGCGCCGCGTGCGCTTCCTCGAGCCGATGACCGCGGCGATCCTCTCCGGGCACCGCCTGGTGCGCCCGCACGGCATGGCGGGCGGCGAGCCGGGGCTGCCGGGAAGAAACTACGTGCTGCGCGCCGCGGGCGGGCGCACCGAGCTCGGTCCCTTCGAGCAGACCGAGATGGCCGCGGGCGACGTGTTCGTGATCGAGACGCCCGGCGGGGGGGGCTATGGCGCCCCCGCCTAATATAATTAGCGCCAAAGAATGAACCCGAGCGCCATCTACTCGAAGTCCGGCAAGGGAGTCCAGGAGGCTGCCGGCAAGACGAGCCTCCTCGGGCGGCCGGACCGGGCGGTCCTCTCGGCGATCGACGGGCGCGCGACGCTCGCCGACGTGGCGCAGAAGGTCGGCAAGGCTTTCGACCCGCCTTTCCAGCAGCTCATCGGCAAGCTCGACAAGGACGGCTTCATCCGCGAAGTCTCCGCCGGCACCGCGGCGCCCGCCGGCGCCGCGCCGAAGCCCGGCCCTGCGGCCAAAGCCCCGGCCCGGCCTGCGGCGCCCGCCGACCCGGCCTCGGACCTCGACTTCAGCTCCCTCGGGATGCCCTCCAAGCCCGCGGCTGCACCGAGGGCGGCGCCGCCGCCGCCGCGGCCCGCCGCGCCGCCGCGGCCCGCCGCGCCGCCGCCGAAGCCCGCCGCGCCACCCCCGCCGCCGCCGAAGGAGCAGGAATCGGCGCTCTTCAAGGCGCGCCAGGAAGCCGAGGCCAAGGCGCAGGCCGAGCGCGATCGCGCGCGCAAGGAAGCCGAGGACAAGGTGCGCGCCGAGACCGAGTCGAAGCTGCGCGCCGAAGCCGAGGCGAAGGCGCGCGCGGACGCGGAGGCGAAGATCGCCGCGGAGGCGGAGGCCAAGATCAAGGCAGCGCGCGACGCGGCGGTCAAGGCCGCCGCCGAGGCGAAGGCGAAAGCCGAGTCCGAGGCGAAGCGCGCCCGCGAGGAAGCCGACCGCGCGCGCCAGGAAGCCGAAGAGAAGGCCGAGCGCGCGCGCAAGCAAGCCGAGGAAAACGCCGAGCGCGAGCGCAAGGCGCGCGAGGAGGCGGAGCGCGTGCGCAAGGAAGCCGAGGCGCGCGAGCGCAAGGCGCGCGAGGAGGCCGAGCGCATCCGCAAGGAGGCCGAGGAGCGCGAGCGCAAGGCGAAGGAGGAGGCCGAGCGCGCGCGCAAACAGCTCGAGGAGGAGCGCCGCAAGCTCGAGGAGGAGCGCCGGCGCCGCGAGGAGGAGGAGCTCGAGCGCAAGGCGAAGGAAGAGGAAGAGCGCGCCGAGCGCCGCCGGCGCGACGAGGAGGAGGAGCAGGCGCGCCGCCGCAAGCGCGAGGAGGAGGAGGAGCGCGAGGCCGCGGAGCGCGAGGCGAGGCGCAAGGCGCGCGAGGAAGAGGAAGCGCGCGAGGCCGAGGAGCGCGAGGCGCGGCGCAAGGCGCGCGCGGAGGAGGAGGAGCGCGAAGCCGAGGAGCGCGCGGCGAAGAAAGCGGAGAAGAAGGACCGGGAGAAGGAGAAGCCGGCCCGCGAAGAGCCGGCCCAAGCGCCGGCCAGGCAGCCGAAGGCCGCCGTCGGCGGGGGCTTCGCCGACTCGCTGATGGCCGACCTCGACTCCTTCAACACCCACGAGGAGGAAGAGGCGAAGGCGAAGGAAGAGGCCGAGCGCAAGGCGCGCGAGGAGCGCGAGCGCCGCGAAAAGGAGGAGGCCGCGCGCCGCGACAAGGAGGAGGCCGAGCGCCTCGCCAAGGAGGAGAAGCAGCGCGCGAAGGAGGAGAAGGCGCGCCAGAAGCGCGAGGAAGAGGAGCGCCTGCGCCGGGAGGAGGAGGAGGAGAAGGAGCGCATCCGCGCCGAGGAGGAGCGGCGCAAGAAGGAGGCCGAGGAGCGCGAGCGCAAGGCGAAGGAGGAGGAGGCGCTCGCGCGCAAGTCGCAGAGCATCGCGCCCGGCGGCTACGTGTCGGAGGACCAGCGGCGCAAGCGCGCGCTCGATGTCGGGCCGCGCGATCCCTCCCTCGTGCGCCGCCAGCAGAAGAGCTGGGGCAAGCCGGTCGCCCTGACGCTGTTCCTCATCCTGGTGGTCGCGCTGGGCGCGGCGCACGTCATGCCGATCGCCACGGTCGACTACGAGCGCGCCGCCGCCGAGGCCCTCGGCCGGCCGGTGCGCATCGGCTCGGCGAAGCTCTGGCTCATTACCGGGCTGCAGCTGCGCCTGGAGGACGTGACCGCGGGCGACGTGAAGATCGCCCGCGTCATCGCCCACCCGAGCATCGGCTCGCTCACCGAGCCGGAGAAGTCCTTCAGCACCATCGAGCTCGAGGGCGTCAGCGTGCCGCAGCAGGCGCTCGGCGAAGTGCTGTTCTCGCGCGCGAAAGGGGACAACTTCAGCGTGGCGCGCGTGCTCGCGCGCAAGCTCGAGCTGCCCGGGCCGCTCGCCATGCCCAGGGGCCTGGACGCCGAGCTCCTGCTCGACGACAAGGGCGCGGTGCGCCTCGCGACGCTGCGCGGCGCCGACGGCCTGGTGGCGAGGCTCGAGCCGCAGGACGGGAACATCGCGCTCAGCCTCGACGCGAGCACCTTCACCCTGCCGTTCGCCCCCGAGATCTCGTTCAGCCAGTTCGGCATGAAGGGCACCGCGACCGCGCAGGGCATCCAGATCAAGCAATGGGATGCCCAGGCTCTGGATGGCACGCTCACCGGCACGGCGCGCGTGCGCTGGGGCGGCACCTGGATCGTCGACGGCGTCATCACCGCGCGCGGGATCAACGCCGCGGTCTTCGCCCCGGCGCTGCTCTCCGAGGGCCGCGGCGAGGGCACCGGCAAGTTCGCGATGAGCGGCGTCGAGCCCGGCAAGCTCGCGAGCGGCGCGCGCCTCGACGGCAGCTTCACGGTGAACAAGGGCGTGCTGGGCAGCTTCGACCTCTCGCGCGCGATCCAGACCGGCGGCAAGCAGGCGCAGGGCCGCACGCAGTTCACCGAGATGAACGGACAGGTCAGCTACGACCGCGGCGAGGTCGAGCTGCGCAACGTCACCATCGGCGCCGGCGCGCTCAACGCGGGCGCCAGCGCGGTGATCAGCGAGAAGGGCGCGCTCTCCGGGCGCATCGTCGCCGACGTGCGCACCGCGTCGCAGACGCTGCGCGCGACGCTGCTCCTGGGCGGCACGGTGAAGGAGCCCCAGGTCCGCAACTAGTGCACCACATCCTCCAGCTCCGGGGCCCGCGCGCGGCCTCGGACTTCCGCCTCGCCAAGCTGCTCGCTGCGCTGAAGAGACTCGACCCCGGCATCGGCTCGGTGGCCGCCGAGTACCGCCATTTCGTCGCCTGCGAGGGCGAGCTCGACCCCGCCGCGCGCCGCGTGCTCGAGCGCCTGCTCGCCTACGGCAGGCCCGCGCCCGAGGCGGCCGGGCGCGCCTGGCTGGTGGTGCCGCGCCCGGGGACGATCTCGCCGTGGTCCTCCAAGGCGACCGACATCGCCCGCAACTGCGGCCTGTCAGCCGTCAGGCGAATCGAGCGTGGGAAGGTGTTCTACCTCGAAACCTCCAACCAGGCAGTACTGCAGCTCTTGCACGACCGCATGACCGAGGCGGTGCTCGGCTCGTTCGACGAGGCGTCGAAGCTGTTCGAGGAAGTTTCACCGCGGCCTTTGCAGTTCATAAAAACAAAGGAATTGAAGGAAGCAAACCGCAGCCTTGGCCTCGCGCTGAGCGACGACGAGATCGAGTACCTCGAGCAGGGCTACCGCAGGATCGGCCGCGATCCCACCGACGCCGAGCTCACCATGTTCGCGCAGGCGAACTCCGAGCACTGCCGGCACAAGATCTTCAACGCCGACTGGATCGTCGACGGCGAGCGCCAGCCGCGCTCGCTCTTTTCGATGATCCGCCACACGCACGCCGCCAGCCCGCAGGGCACGGTGCTCGCGTACGCCGACAACTCGGCGATCATCGAAGGCCGCGCAGCGCAGCGGTTTTATCCCGACAGGAATTTTTCCTACAAGAGAAATGAAGAACTGACTCACACCGTCATCAAGGTCGAGACGCACAACCACCCGACCGCCATCTCGCCCTTCCCGGGCGCGGCGACCGGCGCGGGCGGCGAGATCCGCGACGAGGGCGCGACCGGGCGCGGCGCGAAGCCCAAGGCGGGGCTCGTCGGCTACTCCGTGTCGCACCTGCGCATTCCCGGGCAGGAGCAGCCCTGGGAGGGCAAGGGCCTGGGCAAGCCCGGGCGCATCGCCTCGGCGCTGGACATCATGCTCGAGGGGCCGATCGGCGCCGCGGGCTACAGCAACGAGTTCGGCCGTCCGAACCTGTGCGGCTACTTCCGCACCTTCGAGCACAACGACCGCGGATACCACAAGCCCATCATGCTGGCGGGCGGCCTGGGCAGCATCAGCGCGGCGCAGTCGGCCAAGGCGCCGCTCGCGCCGGGAACGCTGCTCGTGCAGCTCGGCGGGCCGGGCCTGCTCATCGGCATGGGCGGCGGCGCCGCGTCCTCCATGGGCGCCGGCGCGAATGTCGAGGACCTCGACTTCGACTCGGTGCAGCGCGACAACGCCGAGATCGAGCGCCGCTGCCAGGAGGTGATCGACCGCTGCTGGCAGCTCGGCGCGGCGAACCCGATCCTCTCCATCCACGACGTCGGCGCGGGCGGGCTGTCCAACGCGCTGCCCGAGCTCGCGCACGGCGCCGGGCGCGGCGCGCGCCTGGAGCTGCGCGCCATCCCGAGCGAGGACGCCGGCATGTCGCCGCGCGAGATCTGGTGCAACGAGGCGCAGGAGAGGTATGTGCTCGGGATTTCACCTTCTTCTCTTGAAACCTTCAAAGGAATCTGCGACAGGGAGCGCTGCCCGTTCGCCGTGCTGGGGGAGGCGACTGCCGACGCTCACCTGCTCGTCACCGACGCCAAGCTCGGGCGCGCGCCGGTCGACATCGACCTCTCGGTGGTGCTGGGCAAGCCGCCGAAGATGCTGCGCGACGTGCGCCGGCAGGAGACCACGGTCACGCCGTTCAGGCTCGAGCGCATCTCGCTGCACGGCGCGGCGCACCGCGTCATGCACCACCCGGCAGTGGCCGACAAGACCTTCCTCGTCGCGATCGGCGACCGCACCGTGGGCGGGCTGTGCGCGCGCGATCCCTTCGTCGGCCCCTGGCAGGTGCCCGTCGCCGACTGCGCGCTGACGCTCGCCGACTACGAGGGCTACGCAGGCGAGGCCTTCGCCATCGGCGAGAGGAGCCCGATCGCGCTCATCGATGCGCCGGCCTCGGGGCGCATGGCGGTGGGCGAGGCGCTCACCAATCTCGCCGCGGCGCCGGTCGAATCGCTCTCGCGGGTGAAGCTCTCGGCGAACTGGATGGCGGCGGCCGGCCACCCGGGCGAGGACGCGGCGCTCTACGACACGGTGAAGGCGGTGGCGCTCGAGCTCTGCCCGGCGCTCGGCGTCTCCATCCCGGTCGGCAAGGATTCGCTGTCGATGCAGACTTCGTGGGAAGGCAGGCAAGTGGTGGCGCCGCTCTCGCTGGTGGTC
>CBDDRQ010000108.1:0-9858 GCA_965233125.1 uncultured bacterium | reverse complement strand
ACGCCTGGCTCACGGTGAAGGCGGCCGACGGCATCATCTTCGAGACGCCGGCCGAGGAGCGGCTGCCGGCGGCGATGGAGCTTCTCGGCATCGACTTCGGGCGGCTGCAGGACGAAGCGGGACATGCCTGATCGGGCCGCGAGAACGGCTGAGCGCTCCGCGCGAACCACAATTCTCGCCTTCGATTTCGGTCTCAAGCGCATTGGCGTGGCGGTCGGCGAGCCCGAGCTCGGCACGGCGCATCCGCTGCGGAGCATCCAGGGTTTCGCCGAGATTCCTCCTTTGATAGAAGAATGGAAGCCGGCCGAGCTCGTCGTCGGGCGGCCCACCCGCGTCGACGGCAGCGCGCACGACATGACGCGGCGCGCGGAGGATTTCGCGCGGCGCCTGGAGCGCCAGTTCAAGCTGCCGGTGGCGCGCGTCGACGAGCGCTACAGCTCGGTGGAGGCGCAGAGCCGGCTGCGCGGCGCGAAGAGGCGGCCGGTGGACTCGGTCGCGGCGCAGCTTCTCCTGGAGCAGTACTTCCATGAAGCTGCCTGACGCCGAGAAGCTCTGCGAGCAGCTCGCTGCCGAGCTGCGGCCGCGCATCGGGCCCCAGAGCGCCATGATCGGCCTCTACACCGGCGGCGCGTGGCTCGCCGAGCGCCTGCACAAATTGCTGGAGATGAAAAGTCCATTGGGGCTGATGGACATCGCGTTCTACCGCGACGACTACGCGGCGCGCGGCCTGAAGCACGACCCCAAGCGCACCAAGATCCCCTTCGACGTCAATGGCAGCGATCTGCTGCTTGTCGACGACGTCCTGTACAGCGGCCGCACGGTGCGCGCGGCGATGAACGAGCTCTTCGACTATGGCCGGCCGGCCAGCATCTCGCTCGTGGTGCTCGCCGACCGCGGCGGCCGCCAGCTGCCGATCTGCGCGCAGCACTGCGGCGCGCGTGTCGAGGTGCCGGCAGGAATGCGGCTGACGCTTAGACAGGAAGGAACAAAGCTCGAATTCGCGCTGGAGCCCGACCGTGCTGCGTGACCCGCAACTCAACGCCAACGGCGCGCTGCAGCACCTGCTGTCCATCGAGGGGCTGCCGCGCGAGGTGCTGGTGCAGATCCTCGACACGGCGGAGTCCTTCGCCGGCGTCACCGAGCGGGAGGTGAAGAAGGTGCCGCTGTTGCGCGGCAAGAGCGTGTTCAACCTGTTCTTCGAGCCCTCGACGCGCACCCGCACCACCTTCGAGATCGCCGCGAAGCGCCTCTCCGCGGACGTCATCAACCTCAACATCGCGGTGTCCTCGCAGTCGAAGGGCGAATCGCTGCTCGACACGGTCGCCAACCTCTCGGCGATGCAGGCCGACATCTTCGTCGTGCGCCACGGCTCCTCGGGGGCGCCGTTCCTCATCGCCCGCCACGTCAAGCCGCACGAGCACGTGATCAACGCCGGTGACGGGCGCCACGCGCATCCGACCCAGGGGCTGCTCGACCTCTTCACCATCCGCCACTACAAGAAGGATTTCACGCGCCTCACCATCGCCGTGATCGGCGACGTGCTGCACTCGCGCGTCGCCCGCTCGCTGATCCACGGGCTCACCACCCTGGGCACGCCCGAGGTGCGGGTGATCGCACCGCAGACGCTCCTGCCGAGCGGCGTCGAGGCCCTCGGTGTGCGCGTGTTCCACGACATGCGCGCGGGGCTCAAGGACTGCGACGTGGTGGTGATGCTGCGCCTGCAGAACGAACGCATGGGCGGCGCGCTGCTGCCCTCGGCGCAGGAGTACTTCAAGAGCTACGGCCTGACCGCGGAGAAGCTGCGCCTCGCCAAGCCCGACGCGATCGTGATGCATCCCGGGCCGATGAACCGCGGCGTCGAGATCGACTCGACGGTGGCCGACGGGCCGCACTCGGTGATCCTGCCGCAGGTGACCTTCGGCATCGCGGTGCGCATGGCCGTCATGAGCATCGTCGCCGGGAACTGATGCGCATTCACATCAAAAACGGCAGGCTGGTCGATCCGGCGACGGGCAAGGACGGCGCGGGCGATCTCTACCTCGAGGGCGGAAAGATCGTCGAGCGGCTCAAGAGCCCGGAGCGGACCATCGACGCGAAAGGCCTGGTCGTGTCGCCGGGCTTCATCGACCTCTCGGCGCGCCTGCGCGAGCCGGGCTACGAGTACAAGGCGACGCTCGAATCGGAGATGGCGGCGGCGGTCGCGGGCGGCGTGACCAGCCTTGCCTGCCCGCCGGACACCGACCCGCCGCTCGACGAGCCGGGCCTGGTCGACATGCTGCGCCGGCGCGCGCTGTCGCTCGAGCGCGCACGCGTGTACCCGATCGGCGCGCTGACCATGAAGCTCCAGGGCAAGGCGCTCACCGAGATGGCGGAGCTCGCCGAGGCGGGCTGCGTCGCGTTCTCGCAGGCGAACGTGCCGCTCGCCGACACGCAGGTGCTGTGGCGCGCCCTGCAGTACGCCGCGACCTTCGGGTTTCCCGTCTGGCTGCGCGCGGAGGACGCGTGGCTCGCCCAGGGCGGCGTCGCGCACGACGGCGAGGTGGCGACGCGCCTGGGGCTGCCCGGCATCCCGGCATTCGCCGAGACGATCGCGCTCGCCACCTTGCTCGAGCTCGTGCGCGCCACCGGCGCGCGCGTGCATGTCTGCCGGCTCTCCACGGCCGGCGCGGTGGAGCTCATGCGCCGCGCCAAGGCCGAGGGCCTGCCGGTGAGCTGCGACGTCGGCATCCACCACGTGCACCTGTGCGACCGGGACCTGGGGTACTTCGACGCCAACTGCCGCCTCGAGCCGCCGCTGCGCAGCCAGCGCGACCGCGACGCCCTCTCGCGCGGGTTGGCCGAGGGCGCCGTCGACTGCCTGTGCTCCGACCATACGCCGGTCGACGAGGACGGCAAGCACCTGCCCTTCGCGGAGGCCGAGCCGGGCGCGACCGGGCTGGAGCTGCTGCTGCCCCTCGCCCTCAAGTGGGGCCAGGCGCGCGAGCTGCCGCTCGCCGCGACCCTCGCGCGCATCAGCTCCGAGCCCGCGCGCATCCTCGGCGCGGCCTCGGGAGGGCTCGCGCCCGGCGCGCCCGCCGATCTCGCCCTCTTCGACCCGGCGGCGCCGCTGCGCATCGCGCCCGAGACCCTGAAAAGCCAGGGCAAGAACACGCCCTTCGCCGGCTACGAGCTTCCCGGGCGCGTGCGCTGGACCATCGTCGGCGGCAACGTGGTGTACGAGGCATGAGGGCATTGGTTTGCTTTTCGCTGCTCCTGATGGTGGGGTGCGGCTCCGCCCCACCCAAGAAAGGCGGCTACTACAAGGATGACGGCCCGCACGAGCGGCCGCCCGCGGGGCTCGACGCCATCGCCGATGCGACCCCGCGCGCCGAGCCGCTGCATCGCTACGCGAACCGCCCCTATCGGGTATTCGGAAAGGACTATCGCCCGCTCGCTTCCGTGCAGCCGTTCCGCCAACGCGGCATGGCGAGCTGGTACGGCAAGCGCTTTCACGGCAAGAAGACTTCGAGCGGCGAGCCTTACGACATGTACAAGATGACCGCGGCGCATCCCACGCTGCCGATCCCGAGCTACGCGCGCGTCACCAATCTCGCCAACGGCAGGCGCGTCGTGGTGCGCATCAACGACCGCGGCCCCTTCCACGCCGGGCGCGTCATCGACCTTTCCTACGTCGCCGCCCACAAGCTCGGCTACATCGCCGCGGGCAGCGCGCAGGTCGAGGTCGAGGCGATCGTGCCGGGCGCCTCGCGCGCCTTATAATCCGCCGTTTTCCGCAGAGCGCCTGATGGTGGTCCGTTTCTTCCTGGCTTTGCTCCTCGCCTGCTCCTGCGCGCACGCCGCCTCGCCGCAGCCGCCCTCGGTGATGGGCAAGTCCTGGGTCCTCGCGGACCTCTCGAGCGGGCAGCTCCTTGCCGCCGAGAAGCCCGCCGAGCGGGTCGAGCCCGCCTCGCTCACCAAGCTCATGACCGCGTACCTGGTGTTCGCCGCGCTGCGCGCGCGCAAGCTCTCGCTCGAGCAGCGGGTGAACGTCTCCGAGCGCGCCTGGCGCGCGGCCGGAGCGCGGATGTTCATCGAGCCGCGCCGCCCGGTCACCGTGGAAGAGCTGATCCGCGGCGTGGTGGTGCAGTCGGGCAACGATGCCTGCATCGCGCTCGCCGAGGCGGTGGCGGGCACCGAAGAAGCGTTCGTGCAGATGATGAACCTTGAGGCCGCTCGCCTGGGCATGAAGGACACCCGCTTCATGAACGCCTCCGGGCTTCCCGACCCGCAGCACTACAGCACCGCGTACGACCTCTACCTGCTGGCGGCGGCGCTGATCCGCGACTTCCCGGCGCAGTACGCGCAGTACTACGCGCAGAAGCAGTACCGCTACAACAACATCACCCAGCCCAACCGCAACCGGCTGCTGTGGCTCGACCCGAGCGTCGACGGCGTGAAGACCGGGCACACCGAGGCGGCGGGATACTGCCTGGTGGCCTCCTCGCGCCGCGGCGGCCGGCGCCTGCTGTCGGTGCTGCTCGGCTCGACCTCCGAGTCGGCGCGCGCGCAGGAGTCGCAGAAGCTGCTCAACTGGGGCTTCCAGTTCTTCGACAGCGTCAAGCTCTACGGCGCTGGCGAGGCGGTGAGATCGCTCGAGGTGTGGAAAGGCGCGGCGGAAGCGGTCAAGGTCGGGGTACAGGCCGATCTCTTCCTCACCGTCCCCAAGGGCGAGGCCGAAAAGCTGAAGGCCGAGCTGGTGTCGCAGCAGCCTCTGGTCGCGCCGCTCGCGAGCGGGCAGCGCGTGGGCACGCTGCGCGTGACGCTGGACGGAAAGCCCCACGGCGAGTACCCGCTGGTCGCCCTGGAGCAGGTCGGCGAAGCGGGATTCTTCGGACGGGCGTGGGATACACTGCGCCTGTGGGCGAGGTAGGCATGGTATTCCTCAACGGCAAGCTCCTGCCGCTCGAGCAGGCGAGCGTCCCGGTGCTCGACCGCGGCTTCATCTTCGGCGACGGCGTCTACGAGCTGGTGCCGGTGTACTCGCGCGTTGCGTTCCGCCTCGACGAGCACCTCGAGCGGCTCGAGCGCAGCCTCGCCGCGGTGGCGATCCGCAACCCGTATTCGCGCGTCCAGTGGCGCTCGCACGTGTACGCGCTCGTCGACGCGCAGCCCTGGGAGGACCAGGGCGTGTACTTCCAGGTCACGCGCGGCGTGGCGAAGCGCGACCATGCCTTCCCGAAGGACGCCGAGCCGACCGTGTTCATGATGGCCAATCCGCTCGTCAACCCGCCGCGCTCGCAGGTCGAGGCCGGGGCCGCCGGCGTGAGCGCGCAGGACTTCCGCTGGCTGCGCTGCGACATCAAGTCGATCTCGCTCATCGGCAACGTGCTGCTGCGCCAGCGCTCGGCCGAGGCCGGCGCGGCGGAGACGATCCTGTTTCGCGACGGCAAGCTGACCGAGGCCTCCGCCTCCAACGTCTTCATCGTCAAGCGCGGCGTGATCGCCGCGCCGCCCAAGTCGAGCCTGATCCTGCCCGGCATCACCTACGACGTGGTGGTGGAGCTCGCGCGCGCGAACGACATGGCGCTCGAGCTGCGCGAGATCGCCGAGGCCGAGGTGCGCGCCGCGGACGAGATCTGGGTCACCTCCTCCTCCAAGGAGGTGCTCGCCATCGTGTCGCTCGACGGCGAGCCGGTCGGCGACGGCCGGCCGGGGCCGGTGTTCGCGCACATGTACCGGCTCTACCAGGAGTTCAAGCAGAAGGTGATGCGCGCCGGCAAACGAGAGACAGTATCGGCTTGATGCCGCTCCTCGCCGAAGGGTCGCTGCTCGATTTCCCCTGCGACTTTCCGATCAAGGTGATGGGGCGCAAGGCGCCGGGCTTCGCCCAGGCGATCACCGAGATCGTGCGGCGCCATGCCCCCGGCTTCGACCCCGCGACGGTGGAGATGCGCCCCAGCCGCCAGGGCCGCTACCTCAGCATCACCTGCGTGGTGCGCGCCACCTCGCGCGAGCAGCTCGACGCGCTGTACCAGGAACTCTGCGACCATCCCTGGGTGGTCATGGTGCTGTGACTCTCGTCGACGAAATCGTCGTCAGGCACCTCGGAACGCTGCCCTACGGCCGGGCGCTGCAGGCGATGCGCGAGTTCACCGCGGCCAGGACCGAGGCGACGGCCGACGAGATTTGGGTCGTGGAGCACCCGCCCGTCTATACGCTCGGGCAAGGCGCTACGAGCGCATTGAAACAGGATCTTGGCATCCCGGTAACGGCAAGCGACCGGGGGGGCGAGATCACCTACCACGGGCCGGGACAGGCGGTCCTCTACACGCTGGTCGACCTTGCGCGCCGCCGCATCGCGGTCAAGCGCTTCGTGTGGCTGCTCGAGCAGTCCGTGATCGACCTCGTGGGCCCGCGCGCCGTGCGCCATCCGGGAGCCCCGGGCGTGTACGTCGCCGGCGCCAAGCTCGCCGCGCTCGGCATCCGCGTCAAGCGCGGCCGCGCCTACCACGGCCTCGCGCTCAACGTCGACATGGACCTCGCGCCCTTCTCGGCGATCGACCCCTGCGGCTATCCGGGCCTGCCGGTCACCCAGTTGCGCGATCTGGGTTTTACAGAGAATGCATTCCAAGTAGGGAATCGGCTGGCGCACATCCTTGTCCAATGCCTAGACCATGCGTGAAGCCGGCGTAAAGCACAAAGGCCAGGCGAAGACGATCCGCATCGTGCCGCGCGCGCCGCTCGCCAAGCCGGCATGGATCCGCGTGCGGGCGGCGAGCCCGGACTCGCGCTTCCACGAGGTGAAGCGCCTCCTGCGCACGCAGGGGCTGCACACGGTCTGCGAGGAGGCCGCCTGCCCGAACATCGCCGAGTGCTTCGGCAAGGGCACGGCCACCTTCATGATCCTCGGCGACATCTGCACGCGTCGCTGCCCGTTCTGCGACGTAGCGCACGGCCGCCCGCTCGCCCCGGACGCGGCCGAGCCCGGGCACCTGGCCGGGACCATCGCGCTTCTCAAGCTGAACTATGTCGTCGTCACCAGCGTCGATCGCGATGACCTGAAGGACGGCGGCGCGCAGCATTTCGTCAGCTGTATTGCCGAGATAAGAAAGACTTCTCCCGCGACCACCATCGAGGTCCTGGTGCCCGATTTCCGCGGGCGCCTCGACCGCGCGCTCGGTATTCTCGCCGCCGCGCCGCCGGACGTGATGAACCACAACCTCGAGACCGTGCCGCGCCTGTACAAGCGCGCCCGGCCCGGCGGGGATTACGCGCATTCGCTGAAGCTGCTAGAGACCTTCAAGGATCGGCATGCCGGCGTACCGACCAAGTCCGGCTTGATGGTGGGCCTGGGCGAGACCGACGGGGAGATCCTCGCGGTGATGCGCGACCTGCGCGCGCACGGCGTCGACATGCTCACCATCGGCCAGTACCTGCAGCCCTCGCCGCATCACCTGCCGGTCGAGCGCTACGTGCATCCCGATGTATTCAAGGAGTACGAGAAGCAAGCCGCATCGATGGGCTTCAAGCACGCCGCCGTCGGCGCAATGGTGCGCTCCTCTTACCATGCGGACCGGCAGGCGCACGACGCCGGGCTCGCCTTACCGGCCTTGGAAAAAAGCTAGGAAAGCCGGTTTTGGTTCCCGATCGGGAACCATGGGTTCTGGAGTAGTCTTGGCCCATGAGGCGCGCGCTTCTGCACCTGCTTGCGGCCGCCGCCATCGCCTGGCCCGCCCTGGCGGCGGCGCAGCTCGAGCGCATCACGAGCGGCGAAGCGGTCGCGGGCCTGCGGGCGGCGCTCGAGCGGGGCTCGCATCAGGCAGTCGCGACGCTTGGGCGGGCGGACGGCTTCCTCGGCAACCCGAAGGTGCGGATCCCGCTGCCCGACTCGCTTGTTCGTGCCGAGAAGACGATGCGCCGCGTCGGCCTCGGGCGATACGCCGACGAGCTGATCGTGGCGATGAACCGTGCCGCCGAGGCGGCGGTGCCGGAGGCGCGCCAGATCCTCGTCGCCGCCGTCCGGCAGATGAGCGTGCAGGACGCCAAGGGCATCCTCACCGGCGGCGACACGGCCGGCACGGAGTACTTCAAGCGCACGACGCGCAGCCGTCTGCAGACGCGCTTTCTTCCCATCGTGAGGCGTGCGACCGCAAAGGTGCAGCTGGCGCAGAAGTACAACCGCTATGCCGACAAGGGCGTCGCGTTCGGAGTGGTGAAGCAGGAGCACGCCGATCTCGACCAGTACGTGACGCAGAAGGCGCTCGACGGCCTGTACGCCATGGTCGCGGAGGAAGAGAGGAAAATCCGCAAGGACCCCGTGCGCACCGGCTCGGCCCTCCTGAAGAAGGTGTTCGGGGCGCTCAAGTAAGGCGGCGCAGAGCCTGGTCCGTGATACCTGTCGGACTACGGCGTCATCGGGCGCGCGCAAGATTGCCGCGCGAACATGCGGGCTTCGGCCAAGCGGGGGTAGCTTAAGCCGGCAAAGCGCGATCTCTCCTCGGTCGAGATGCAAGTTCAAGACTTGTCCCCCGCTCCACTCTGCATTGTTCCCCGGGTAACCGCGCATCGAGCCCTGGGACACCGTCGCGTTGGAACGTCAGTCCGTTCGCACCATCGGCAAGGCTCCGCCTGACCCATTGCCTGCAACGGCGAGACGGGATCATCGCTCCACGGCCGTTTCCATCCGTAGTCGGCGGTGCGCAAATGGAGAGAAGCTTGAGGAAAAGCGCCCGCACTGTTCAACGTTGGGGAGACTGACGTGGTACTGAAGCTTGTTGCAGTAGGCGCCCTCGGGGCGTTCGTAGTGGCCGGACCGTTACAGCACGTCGGTGTGCTGCCGCAGACGGCGTTCGGAGATGCCAGCAAGAGCGCCATCAAGACCGTGCTGAATGTCGGCGTCAAGGAAGCCATCGGCCGATGCGGTGGCGGCGGGGGCGGCAAGGTGCACGGCAACAACGGCTGGGGCAACGGCGAAAACTTCGCGCCGGGAAACTCGCTCGCGCACCAGCCCAAGTTCGAAGACCCGAACACCGGGCCCACGCCTTCGCGGAGCCCCAGGTCCGGCGGCGGCGATCGCTGAGCTAGCAGTAAGCGATACATCACGACCCGCCGAGCGGCGGGTCTTTTTTTGCCCTAGTGCGCCTGGTCCCAGTTGTCGCCGACGCCGACATCGACGACGAGCGGGACGTCGAGCCTGTGGACCGACTGCATGAGATCGCGCACGCGCTCCTTCACCACGGCGAGCTCGTCTTCGGGTACCTCGAGAACCAGCTCGTCGTGCACCTGCATGATGAGCAGGGTGCGGAGCTTCCCGTCGTCGAGCCACTTCTGCACCGCGACCATGGCGAGCTTGATGAGGTCCGCCGCGGTGCCCTGCATCGGCGCATTGATGGCCGCGCGCTCGGCGGCCTGCCGGCGCACCGGAGCGCCGCTGCGGATCTCGGGAAGCCAAAGGCGGCGGCCGAACACGGTCTCGACGTAGCCCTCGGTGCGCGCCCGCCCGCGCGTCTGGTCCATGTAGCGCTTGGCGCCCGGAAAGCGGGCGAAATACCGGTCGACGTAGGTCTGCGCCGTAGCGCGGTCGATGCCAAGGTTCTGCGCCACGCCGAACGCCGACATGCCGTAGATCAGGCCGAAGTTGATCACCTTCGCCACGCGGCGGTGGTCGGAATCGACTTGAGACAAAGGCACGCCGAAGACTTCGGCGGCGGTCGCGCGATGGACGTCCTCGCCCTCCCGGAAGGCGCGGCGCAGGTTCTCGTCGCCCGAGAGGTGCGCCATGATGCGCAGCTCCACCTGCGAGTAGTCCGCCGACACGATGCGCCGTCCCGGTGGCGCGACGAACGCCTCGCGGATGCGCCGGCCCTGCGGCGTGCGGAT
>CBDDRQ010000107.1:0-4953 GCA_965233125.1 uncultured bacterium | reverse complement strand
GATGATGCTGCTCGGCTCGATGCGCGCGGAAGAGCGCCTGGCGGCCTTCCTCATCAACCTCTCCAAGCGCTTCGTGCGCCGCGGCTACTCGGCCTCCGACTTCCACCTGCGCATGACGCGCGACGAGATCGGCAGCTACCTGGGCCTGAAGCTCGAGACGGTGAGCCGGCTCTTCTCGCAGTTCCAGAAGGACGCCCTGATCGAGGTCGAGCAGAAGCACGTGCGCATCATCGACATCGAGGGCCTCGAGAAGCTCCTGCGCGCGCGCGCCAACTAGCCATGGGGCTGCGCATCGCACGTTGGTGGCGCGCCCTGTGGACCCGCCGGCAGGGTCGCGAGGACGTCAGGCACTGGATCGAGTGGGGCCGCGGCTGACGTAGTCCGCGCACGATGCGCGCGGCCCGCGTGGCTCCTCCGGTGGCGGGAAACTCCTCGCCCCGGCGCTGTCCAACCTCTGTCACCCCAGAGGAGGAGACAGCATGGCAACCGCGATCTGCAAGCGCTGCCGCGCCCAGACAGGGCCGGCCCGGCTCAATACGGCCGCCGGCGCATCCGACCCCGTAGCCCTCCGGCTGCAGGACATGCCGGTGCTCGCCTGCCCGAACGGGCATCGCCAGTTCGTCGGGCCGGACTTCGCCCTGAAGCTCGTCGAGCGCCTGGTGAAGGAGGATGAAGCGAAGCTGCCCGCAGGGAAGGAGAAGGGCCTGCTCTTTACGCACTACCACTGCGGCGAATGCGACGCGGAGCTCGGGAAAGACGCCGAGCGGCGCGACACCTTCCCGCTCGAGGTGTCGCTGCCCGGCCTCCAGCCCTTCCGCGTCGAGCTCACCGCGCCGGTGTACCGCTGTCCGAATTGCACGCGCGAGCAGCTCCATTCGCTCGAAGAGGTGCGCAAGCACACGCCCCCGGCGCTCGCCGAGGCGTTCCGCGCGGCGGACATCCCGCCAGGCTAACGGAGCTGGTGGACCCGCTGGCCGAGCATCTCGGGCGTGATCAGCGTCAGGCCCTTCCCGGTGACGCGTAAGCGCCCGGCATCCTCGAGCAACGCCGCGTCGAGCCGGCAATGCCGGTCGACGATCGCGCGGGCGAGCCGCACGCCCGGCCCGATCTCGACGTCGGGCAACACCACGCAGTCCTCGAGGAGCGCGCCGTCGTGCACCCGCACGTTGGAGAACAGCACCGAGCGGCGCACGGTGGCACCGCTCACGACGCAGCCGCCCGAGACCATCGAGTCGAGCGCCATGCCGCGTCGGCCGTCGGAATCGAACACGAACTTGGCCGGCGGCAGCTGCTCCTGGTAGGTCCACACCGGCCAGTCGCGGTCGTAGAGGTTGAGCTGCGGCGTGACCTTGGCGAGTTCCATGTTCGCCTCCCAGTACGCGTCGAGCGTGCCGACGTCGCGCCAGTAGGGCCTGCCTTCGGGCATGTCGACACAGCTGTCGGCGAAGCGGTGCGCGTGCACGCGGTAGCGCTCGATGATGTGCGGGATCACGTTCCTGCCGAAATCGTGCGCCGAGCGGGCGTCGTCGGCGTCGCGGATCAGCTGCTCGTAGAGGAACGGCGCGTTGAAGACGTACACGCCCATGCTCGCGAGCGCGCGGTCGGCGGAACCCGGCATCGGCCGGGGCGCGGCCGGCTTCTCGTCGAAGCCCACCACGCGGCCCGAGGCGTCGACGCTCACCAGCCCGAAGCCGCTCGCCTCCTCGAGGGGCACCTCGACGCACACCACGGTCGCGTCCGCGTCGCGCGCGGCGTGGTCGTCCAGCAGCCGCCCGTAGTCCATCTTGTAGACGTGGTCGCCGGAGAGCACCAGCACGTACTTGCAGCCGTCGCGGCGCAGCACGTTGAGGTTCTGGAACACCGCGTCCGCGGTGCCTCGGTACCAGCTCTCCTCGTCGAGCTGCTGCTGCGCCGGCAGGATGTCGATGTGCTCGCCGATGCGCCCGTCGAGGAAGCTCCAGCCGCGCTGCAGGTGGCGCAGCAGGCTGTAGGACTTGTACTGCGTCGCGACGCCGATGCGGCGCACGCCGGAGTTGACGCAGTTGGAGAGCGTGAAGTCGATGATGCGGTACTTGCCGCCGAAGGGCACCGCGGGCTTGCAGCGCCAGTCGGTGAGCTCCTTCAGGCGGCTGCCGCGCCCGCCCGCGAGCACCACCGCGTAGGTGCTGCGCGCGAGCCGGCCGAACTGCCGGCGGCCGAGCTCGGCCTGGCTGCTGTGGCCCGACAAGTCTGGCACGCCCATGCGCTCCTCCGAGATCGATGCCCGCCCATCGTACTCCTCTAGAATCACGACTCCCCGGAAAAGCACAAGGAGCCATTCCATGGCAGCACACGAAGGACTGCACGAGCCGGCCGACGCGCTGAGCGCGCAGACGATCGACATGCATCGCGCGATCGTCTCGCTGATCGAGGAGCTCGAGGCGGTGGACTGGTACCAGCAGCGCGTCGACGCCTGCCGCGACCCCGAGCTCAAGGCGATCCTCGCGCACAACCGCGACGAGGAGAAGGAGCACGCGGCGATGGTCCTGGAGTGGATCCGGCGCCACGACCCGCGCTTCTCCAAGGAGCTGAAGGACTACCTCTTTACCGAGAAGCCGCTGGCGCACGACTAGCGCGCTTGACCCAGGTCAAGCCCGGCGCGGCGCGCCCGGCTATCGTGGCCTCATGCAACTACCCCTCCAGGTGTCCCTGCACGGCATCGCGTCCTCGGACGCCCTGCAGACCGCAATCCGCGAGAAGGCGGAGAAGCTCGAGCGCTACTACGATCACATCGTCAGTTGCCGCGTGGTGCTGTCGCTGGAAGGCCGGCACAAGCGCCACGGCAGGCAGTTCACGGCGCACATCGACCTCAAGGTCCCCGGCGGGGAGATCGCCGTCACCCACGTGCACGACGAGGACCTGCAGGTCGCGCTACGCGATGCGTTCGACGCCGCGCGGCGCAAGCTCGAGGACTACCTGCGCGAGGAGCGCGGCGACGTGAAGCGCCACGAGACGCCCGCGCGCTAGCCTTGTCATCGCCTGCGGCACCGCTGCTCTCCTCGCGCCTGGCGGACGCCGTCCAGTTCCCAGCGCGGCAGCATCGTGGAGCTCCCCAAAAAAAAGCGCGGCTCGCGCCGCGCTCCCGGTTTCCACCCTGGAGGAGGAGGTGTGGGTGGCGTACCGTTCCTACATCTTGCCGTGGGCCGGTCCGGTCGTATTGATCCATGTCAACGCTCGTGCAGCATCCGCTCCAGCGCCCCGGAGCTGCCGCTCCGCCGCACGGCGTGCGATCACCGTGAGCAGGCGGGAGAACTCCTCCTGCAGCTCGGTGCTGAAGAGCTCGAGCCGCGTGCGGGCGAGCCCGAGCAGGCTCGCCGCCAGCGACTGCGCCGAATGCAGGAGCGCCACCGCCGGGGGCTTACTTGCGCCCGAGCAGGATGCCGACGAGGACGCCGACGCCGGCCGCGACGCCGACTGCCGTCCAAGGGTTGTCGCGCACCTGGCGGTCCACCTCGAGCGCCGTGTCGCGAGCCTGCGCCTCGGCGGTCTGCGTGACCTCCCTCATGCGCGAGCGCGCGACGCGCAGCGACTCTTCCGCCCGCGTGCGGATGCGCGCGATCTGCTCGCCGCCCTGGCTCGCGGTGGCCTTCAGCAGCTCTTCGGCGTCGACGACGACGGTTTTCAGGTCCTGCATCAGCTTGTCGGTGGTGACATCCATGTTCATCTCCGGTCGTTGGTTGGCGGACGCTTCCACGATACGGCGCAGGCATCCCGGGCTATTGAGCGAGATCAATCCTGGATCGGGCGGCACGCACCAAGATGCAGCATGGCGGGTATCGGCATCATCGGCGGGGGAGCGTTCGGCACGGCGATGGCCTGCGTTCTGCGCAGGGCCGGCCACAGCGTACGGCTGTGGGCGCGCGAGCCGGAGGTCGTGGCGTCCATCAACGACCAAAGGACGAATCCTCGCTTCCTGACCGGGATCGAGCTCGCGCCGGGCATCGAGGCGACCGACGACCTCGCCGCCGCCGCCGGCGGGGCGGAGCTGCTGCTTCTCGCCCCGCCAGCGCAGCATATGCGAGCGGTCGCGCAGGCGCTGTGGCCGTGTCTCGCCCCGGGCACCGCGGTCGTGAGCTGCGCCAAAGGCGTCGAGCGCGACACGCTCGCCCTCATGCCCGAGGTGCTGGCCGAGGTCCTCCCGGGCAGGCCGCTCGGCGTGCTCTCCGGCCCGTCCTTCGCGCGCGAGATCGCGGCCGGCCTGCCCTGCGGCGTCGCACTTGCCTGCGGGGAGCGCGCCACGGCGGCGCGCCTCGCGCTCGTCCTGGCGAGCGAGAAATTCTGCGTCCACCCGAGCGACGACCTGGTCGGCGTCGCGCTCGGCGGCGTGATGAAGAACGTGATCGCCATTGCGAGCGGCGTCGCCGCCGGGCGCGGCCTCGGCGAGAACGCGCGCGCAACGCTCGCCACGCTCGGCCTTGAAGAAGCGCTGCGCCTGGGTCTCGCCAAGGGCGCCCGCGCCGAAACGTTCTTCGGCCTGGCGGGCGCCGGGGACCTGATGTTGACGGTGGGAAGCCTGCAGTCGCGCAATACCGCGCTCGGCGTGGCGCTCGGCGAAGGCAAGCCGCCGCCGGCCGTGCTGACTGAAGGCGCTTACTCCGCCGCTGCCGTCGCGGCGCTCGCGCGCAAGCTGGACGTGCCCATGCCGATCACGTTCGCCATCGACGCGGTTCTTTCGCAGACCCTGACAGTCGACGCTGCCATAAGGCAGTTGCTCGCCCTGCTGAAGAACCATCCATGAAGCCTTACTTGCGCTGCAGCCGCTCGCGGGCAAGGCGGAACGCCGCCTCGACCGCCGCTTCGGCGGTGGCCTGCCCCGGGCCGCTCAGCAGCGTCTGGTGCTGCGGCCCGCGGATGTCGAGGCCGAGCGAATAGCGGTCCTGCTCGCCGTCCTTCCACTGCACGAGGGCGCTGTGG
>CBDDRQ010000106.1:0-11897 GCA_965233125.1 uncultured bacterium | reverse complement strand
TCGCTGACTTCGGAATTGAAGCGCGCGATCTCAGCTTCCTTGATCCTGCAGTAATAGTCGACAAAGGTTTCACCGAGGCCCTTCTTCAGGGCTTCGTCGGCGCGGAGAGCGTGCAGTGCTTCTTCCAAGGTCCTGGGAAGCGGGTCGGCTTTCGCCTCGTAAGGCGTTTCGGCGGAAGGGGGCAGGGGGAGCTTGCGGGCCATGCCGTCGAGGCCGGAGTAGAGCTGCGAGGCGAGGTAGAGGTAGGGGTTGGCCCCCGGCTCGCCGATGCGGTTCTCGAGGCGCGTGCCGGGTTCGCCCGGGCCGCCGATGACGCGCACGAGCGCGCCGCGGTTCTCCTTGCCCCAGACCACGCGGTCGGGCGCGAGCGTGTAGGGGCGGTAGCGCTTGTAGCCGTTGATGGTCGGGGTCGAGAGCGCGCAGGCACCGCGGGCATGGGCCAGCAGGCCGGCGAGCCAGCCTTTCCCGACGGGAGACAAGTCTTCGGCTTCAGAAACGAAAGCATTCCTGCCGTCGCGCGCGAGCGACTGGTGCAGGTGCCAGCCGCTCGACATGACGTGCGGCAGTTTCGGCCGGCACATGAAGGTGGCGTGGTAGCCGTGGCGGCGCGCGATCTGCTTCACCGCGCTGCGAAAGAGCACCATCGCGTCGGCCGCGGCCAGGCCGGGCAGCACTCCGAGGGTGATCTCGACCTGGCTCGGCCCGAACTCGACCTCGAAGGAGCGCAGCGGCAGGTCCAGCCGCTCCAGATCGTCTCTCAGGATTTTTATTACGGGATCAATCAGGTCGTATCGGTTCTCGGTGAGGTACTGGTAGCCGGTGGTGAGGAGCTCCACCCCGGGCGGCGTGCCGGGCTGGCCGGCGTCCGCGGGCCGCAGGTTCGGGTCGGCGATGCGAAAGACGTGGAACTCGATCTCGAGGCCGCAACGGAATTCGAACGGTTTGAGCTTCTCGAGCGCGGTCCTGAGAATTCTCCTCGTGCAAAACGGCACCGGCTTGCCGTCCTGGAAGGCGAGCTCGCAAAGCACCCAGCCGGTCTCCGGCGCCCACGGCAGCACGCGAAAGGTGGAAGGGTCGGCCATCATCAGCAGGTCGGCCGCGCCCTGCATCTGCGCCATGCCGACGCCGCCGCCCGGGGTGAAGGCCGGGAAGACCGTGCGGTGCGAGGTGTCCTTGAGGAGGAGGGTGCTGGTGACGGTGACGCCGCGCTCGAGCGCCGCCGGCACCTCCGACACCGCGAGGGTCTTGCCGCGCAGCACCCCGTGCTGGTCGGCAAACGAAAACCGGACTGCCTTCAGGCCATCGAGCTTCACGCTGCCCACTTGGCTTGCTTGCGGCGCGTCTGGTCGGCGTCCTTCCAATATTCGTCAATGGCGGAGGTAGGGCCGATGCCGTCGATGGCCGGCGGGCCCGAGGCTTGGGTGTCGACGACCAGTTCTCCGGCCTCGCTCTTGCGGATGGCATCCAGGAGCAGCCGCCGGTAGAGCACGATGCCCTTGTCGGTGCTGCCGAGGTGCTCGCGCGTGCGGTCCTGGATCGGCCCCTGCGACTCGCAGGCCCACTGGTCGTGGATGTTGATGTCGAAGCCCATGCCGGTGAAGGTCTGCTTCCGTTGCTCTTGCGCATTGAAGCCCCATCCGTCCCCACGGCCATGGATGGGCTTGTATTCAGGAGCAGGGTAGGTCTTCAGGCGCTGGCTGCGCATCGTCGCCTTGTCGACCGGCGCGCCGAAGCTGGTGAAGATCGCGTACCAGTAGCAGCCGGTGTCGTCGACCGGCACGTGCCACTGCGAGATCGTCATCTCCGCGTTCATCGGGATCACGAACGCCTGCGGAAAGAGCACGTTGGTGACGCGCACGTGGGTGTGCGCGTCGCTGATCCGCCGCAGCGTCTGCAGGCGCATGCCGTAGCCGGTGCGCTCGACGCGGATCTCCGGGCGCGAGAACTCGCGCAGCACCTTCGTGATGGGCATCGGCGAGTCCGAGGGTGTGCCGCGGAACTGCCGGCCGTAGCTCGCCGCCGGATCCTCGTCCTCGAAGAAGCGGTGCAGGTACGAGGCGTGCGCCGGGTCGATGCCGACTTCCAGCGCCTGCAGCCAGTTGCAGTCCCAGTAGCCCTTGAAGGCGAAGGTGTACGCCTCGGGCGCGACGAAGCAGTCGAAGGCCGGGAACGCCGGCGCCTCGCCCTCGCCGAGATAGGCGAAGAGCACGCCGCTCTTCTCGAGCACCGGGTAGGCGCGCTGGCGGATCTGCTCGCACATCCGGCTGCCCTCGGGCTCCGCCGGCGTCTCGAGGCAGCGCCCCCGGGCGTCGAACAGCCAGCCGTGGAACGCGCAGCGCAGCCCGCCGTCCTCCAGCCGCCCGTAGGCCAGGTCGGCGCCGCGATGGGCGCAATGGCGCTCCAGAAGCCCGTACTGGTTTCCTTCCTTGAAAAGGACCAGGTTCTCGCCGAACACCCGTACTGCCTTGATCGGGCGAGCGCCCTGCAGCTCGTCGACGAGCGCCACCGGCTGCCAGTAGCGGCGCAGGAGCTTCCCGGCCGGCGTGCCGGCGCCGACGCGCGTCATCAGCTCGTTCTGCTCCCGGCTGATCATTCTTCGCGGTAGAGCGCGAGCGCGCGCATGGCGGGCAGGTCGTTGAAGGAGAAGAGCACCGCCTCGCCGGGCGCGCCGTGCCGGTAGCGCGTCCACGAGGGCACGCAGAAGATGTCCTTCTCCTCCCATTCGAATCGCTGCCCGCCCACCTCCGACCAGCCGCGCCCGGCGGCCACCTGGTAGATCACGCTGCCGGTGTGCCGGACAGGCTTCGTGCTTCCTGAAATCAGTTCCAGTCTTGCACCCATCGTCGGCATGATCGGCCCGCCGGTCAGGGCATTGGAATATTCATGGACCTTCTCTTTCTTGACTGCCCTGTAGGCGTCGTCCCAGCGGTACTGGAAAACGGGCGAGTAGGGCTTCGACCAGTTCTCCCGTGAAAGGGGCGAAGGCTTCTGGACGATCTCCGGATGCACCTCGTAGAAGTTGGCGTCGAGCGAGTTCATGAGCGGGATGTCGAGCCCGTCCTGCCAGACGCACTGGGTGCCCCCGGCTTCGACGCCGTGGTCGTGCCAGGTGCCGTTCGGGGTGAGCACGAGGTCGCGCGGGCCGAGGGAAAGGCGCTCGCCGTCGACGACCGTATAGGCGCCGCGGCCCTCCATGACGAAGCGCAGCGCGGACGCCTGGTGGCGGTGCGCGGAGGTGGACTCGCCGGGGTTCATCACCTGCACGCCGGTGTAGAGCAGGCCCGCGGCGGCGCTCCACTCCTTGCGCCCGGGATTCACCAGCATCACCACGCGCCGGGCGGCTTTCTCCGCCGAGACGAGCTCGGCCGCCTTTCTTACATGCGGTTCGATTCTTCTCCAGGCCCATAGCGTCGGCACCGATTTCGGCTGCGGGTACCACGGCTCGATCTCGTTCGCGACCGTCCACAGCGCGCCGAGCGCCTCGCCCTCGAGGCTGCGGTAGTAGGCTTCGAGCTCGGGCGTGTCCTCGACGTTCGCCCGCCCGATGACGTTCTCGCGCTTCATTTCATACTCCGAGGTACTTGTGCTGAACCTCTTGATTGGCCGAGAGTTCCGCCGAGCTGCCGCTCCAGACGACGCGGCCTTTCTCGAGCACGTAGTTTACGTCCGCTACCTGGGTCAACGCGCGCACGTCCTTGTCGATGACGAGGATCGACAGCCCCTCGGCCTTGAGCTGGGCGAGCGAGCGGTAGATGTCGTGGCGGATGATCGGCGCGAGGCCCTCGGTGGCCTCGTCGAGGATCAGCAGCCGCGGGTTGGTCATGAGCGCCCGGGCGATGGCGAGCATCTGCTGCTCGCCTCCGGAGAGCTGGTTGCCGTAGTGGTTCTGTCTTTCCCGAAGATTCTCGAAGAGCTGCAAAACTCTTTCGAGGCCCCACGCCCCGCGCCGCGCCGTCGCGACGAGGTTCTCGCGCACGGTGAGGTTGGGGAAGACCTGGCGGCCCTCGGGCACCAGGCCGATGCCCTGCTTGGCGACGCGGTAGGAGGGCAGGTGCTGGATCTCGCTGCCGTGGAAGAGGATCTTCCCGGCCCTGGCCGGGGTGATGCCCATGATGGAGCGCACGGTGGTGGTCTTGCCCATGCCGTTGCGGCCCAGCAGGCTCACCACCTGGGAGGAAGAAATGGACAGGGAAACCCCGAACAGCACCTGGCTGCGCCCGTACGCCGTCTCGAGGCCGCTGAGCTCGAGCATCAGGCGCCCTCCCCGAGGTAGGCCTTCCGGACTTCCGCGTTCGTCCTGATCTCCTCGGGCGCGCCGACGGCGATGATGCGGCCGTAGACGAGCACCGCGATGCGGTCGGCGAGGCGGAACACCGCGTCCATGTCGTGCTCGACGAGGATCATGGCCTGGCGCCGCTTGAGGGTGCCGAGCAGCTCGATCATGCGCTGCGACTCGTCGGTGCCCATGCCGGCCATGGGCTCGTCGAGCAGGAGCAGGCGCGGGCGGCCGGCGAGCGCCATCGCCACCTCGAGCTGCCGGTGCTCGCCGTGCGACATGTTGGCCGCCGGGGTGTCGAGTCTTTCCTGCAGGCCGATTTCCTCCAGGATCTGCCGGGCCGGCGTCATCAGCGCCGGGTCGCGCATCGCCGGCCGCCAGAAGCCGGTGCGGCCCGACTGCGCGAGCACGGCGAGGGCGACGTTCTCGAGCGCGCTGAACTCGGGGAAGACGCTGGTGATCTGGAAGGAGCGCGCGAAGCCCTTGCGCGCGCGCCGCGGCGCCGGCAGGCCGGTGACGTCCTCGCCGCCGAAGCGGATCGAGCCCGCGTCGGGCCTGATGTTGCCCGCGAGCTGGCCGATGAGCGTGGTCTTGCCGGCGCCGTTCGGGCCGATCACGGCGAGCGTCTCGCCCTCGTGCACCTCGAGGTCGACGCCGTCGGTGGCGCGCAGCGCCCCGAAGCTCTTCGAGAGGTTTCTGACCTCAAGAAGCATCGTTCTTCCTGAAGACGCCGGCGAGGCCGCGGCGGAAGAACAGCACCGAGAGCACCAGCAGCGGCCCGAGGATCACCTGCCAGTGCTGGGTCCAGCCCGCGAGCAGGTCCTCGACGATGAGCAGCGCGAAGGCGCCGAGCGCCGGGCCGGGCAGGGTGCCCATGCCGCCGAGGATGACCATGAACATGATCTCGCCCGAGCGCGTCCAGTGCATGAACTCGGGCGTGACGAACGAGGTGTGGTTCGCGAGCAGCGCGCCCGCCAGCCCGCACAGCGCCCCGGCGATGACGAAAGCCGCGAGCTGGTAGGCGTAGGGCGAGAAGCCGATGGCGCGCGAGCGCGCTTCGTTCGACTTCGCGGCGCGCAGCACCATGCCGAAGCGCGACTCGACGATGCGGTGCACGAGGTAGAGGGTGGCGAGCAGCAGCGCCAGGACCACGTAGTAGTAGACGACGGGGTCGTTGAGGTCCACCAGGCCCGAGAACTGGCTGCGCGTGCGGATGCGCAGGCCGTCGTCGCCGCCGTACTCCTCCACCGAGATGCCGAGGTAGTAGAGCATCTGGGTGAAGGCAAGGGTGATCATGATGAAGTAGATGCCGCGCGTGCGCACCGAGATGGCGCCGATCATGAGCGCCACCAGCGCCGAGGCCGCGATGGCGGTGGCGAACTGCAGCCAGCCGTTGTTGATGCCGTAGAAGGCGAGGATGCCCACCGAGTAGCCGCCGGTGCCCAGGTAAGCGGCGTGGCCGAAGGACACCAGCCCGCCGTAGCCCAGGATCAGGTTGAGGCTGGCGGCGGCGATGGCGAAGATCATCACCCGGCGCAGCAGGTCGATGTAGTAGGGCTCGCCGGCGAGCGCGGCGAGCGGCGGCACGGCGATGAGCGCCGCGACCATGCTCCCCCAGAACAGATATCGCCCCATCATCCGCGCGCCGGGAAAAGCCCCGCCGGGCGCAACGCGAGCACCAGCGCCATGAGGAGGTAGATGAGCATCGAGGCGAGCGCCGGGCCGGCGGCCTCCGCCGCGGTGGGCGAGATGACGTGGGCCAGCATCGGCTTGAGGAAGGCGCGGCCCAGCGTGTCGACGATGCCGACGATCAGCGCCCCCACCAGGGCGCCGCGGATCGAGCCGATGCCGCCGATCACGATCACCACGAATACCTGGATCAGGATCAGCTCGCCCATGCCCGGCTGCACCGCGTAGATCGGCCCGGCCATCAGCCCGGCGAGCCCGGCGAGCGCCGCGCCGAAACCGAACACCACGGTGTAGAGCAGGCGGATGTTGATGCCCAGCGCCGCCACCATGGTGCGGTTGGAGGCGCCGGCGCGGATCAGCATGCCCAGGCGCGTGCGGGTCACCACGTACCAGAGGAGCACGGCGACGAGCAATCCCACGACGATGATCAGGGCGCGGTACACCGGGTAGATCGAGCCCGGGATGATCTCGATGAAGCCCTGCAGGTAGGTGGGCAGCGAGGTGTAGAGCGCGGCGCGGCCCCAGAGGATGGCGATCAGCTCGTTGAAGAACAGGATCAGGCCGAAGGTGGCGAGCACCTGATCGAGGTGGTCGCGCTGGTAGAGCGTGCGCAGCGCCACGACCTCCACCGCCATGCCGACCACTAGGGTGCCGGCGAGCCCGAGCAGCACGCCCAGCGGGTACGAGCCGGTCCACTGCACCGCCGCCACGGTGAGGTAGGCGCCGACCATGTAGAGCGAGCCGTGCGCCAGGTTGACGAGGTTCATGATGCCGAACACGAGCGTCAGCCCGGCGGCCATCAGGAACAGCATGACGCCGAACTGCAGCCCGTTCAGCAGCTGCTCGAAGACGAGGATCGCGGTCACAAAAAAGAAGGGCGCGGCAGTGCCGCGCCCCTCGGCTGGCGTTGCGCGGCGTTGCTCACCACTTCATCTTGCAGTCCTGGTAGTACGAGTCCTTGTGGTCGTCGAAGACCTTCTTCTGGATCTTCATCTGCACGCCGTCGGGACCGCCCTTCTCCGCGCGCAGCAGGTAGAAGTCCTGGATCGGGTGCTGGTTGACGTTCCACTTGAACGGGCCGCGGATCGACTGGTAGTCGGCCTTGCGCATCGCCGCGACCACCGCCTTGGTGTCCTTGAGGCTGCCTTTGTTGAGGCGCACCGCGGAGTCGATCAGCATGATGCCGTCGTAGCTCTGCGCGCCGTAGAACGAGGGCGTGTAGCCGAACTTCTTGCGGAAGTCGGCGACGTAGCGCTTGCTCGCAGGAACGTCGAGGTCGGGGCTCCAGAACTTGGTCTCCCACTGCCCCACGGCCGATTCCTTGAGCGCCGGCAGCGTGGTCTCGTCGACCGTGAACACCGAGTAGAGCGGGATGCGGTCGCGCAGGCCGGCCTGGAAGTACTGGCGCACGAACTGCACGCCCATGCCGCCGGGGTAGAACACGAACGCGGCCTTGGGGCTCTTCGCGCGCAGCTGCGTGATCTCCGCCTGGTAGTCCTGCTGGCCGGGCGTGGTGAAGACCTCGTCCACGATGCGGCCCTTGTAGAAGCGCTTGAAGCCCGCGACCATGTCCTTGCCGGCCTGGTAGTTGGGCGCCAGCACGTAGACGTCGTTGATGCCCTGCTCCTGCATGAACTTGCCCATCGCCTCGGGCGTCTGGTCGTTGTTCCAGGAGGTCGAGAAATACTGCGGGTGGCAGGCCTTGCCGGCGAGCGGGCTGGCGCCGGCATTGGTGCCGACCATCACCTTGTCGGCGCCGGTGACCACGGGCACCACCGCCATCATCACGTGCGACCAGATGATCCCGGACATGATGTCGACCTGGTGCTTCTTCAGCATCTCCTCGGTGACCTGCACGCCGACGTCGGGCTTGAACTGGTCGTCGCCGAAGATCACCTCCACCGGCACGCCGCCCATCCTGCCGCCGAGATGCTCGAGGGCGAGGTCGACCGAGTCCTTCATGTGCTTGCCGATGATCCCCGCCGGGCCCGACAGGGTGGTGACGAAGCCGATCTTGATCTTCTGCTGCGCTTGCGCGCCCGTGGCGAACGCCAGGGCGGCAGCCAGCGCCAGGGCGCTTCGGAATGGTTTGTTCACCGTCTCCTCCTCAGGAAATATAGTGCTGACAAAACCGGGACTTATGCAGTCTACGGGAGCCACCGAGCGGAGCGCAAGTAGGATGCCGGGGTGCTGAAGCTGACCGGGGTGACCAAGCGGTTCGGCGCGCGCAGCGTGCTGGAAGGGGTTTCCCTCGAGGTGGCTGCCGGCGAGTACGTCGCCGTGATCGGCGAATCGGGCATCGGCAAGTCCACCCTCCTCAACGTGATTGCGGGGCTGGAGACCATCGATTCCGGCGCCATACAGTTCGAGAATCTCGATCTGACGCGCCTGGATGACGACGCCCTGACCCTGCTGCGGCGCGAGAAGATGGGGTTCGTCTTCCAGGCCTTCCACATCCTGCCGCAGCTCACGGTCGAGCAGAACGTCGCCTTGCCGCTGCTATTGAGGGGCATTCGAGCCCCGGACCGTCCCCGGGGAATTCTTGCCGGCGTCGGCCTCGCCGGGCGCGAGGGCAGCCCGCCGCGCGAGCTTTCGGGCGGGGAGCTGCAGCGCGTGTCGATCGCCCGGGCGCTGGTCGGCGATCCCCGGCTCGTGCTCGCCGACGAGCCCACCGGAAACCTGGATCCGGACAACGCGCGAAGGATTCTTTCTCTCCTGAGAACCCAGGTAAAGGAGAAGGGCGCGGCTGCAATCCTCGCCACGCATTCCGAGCAGGCCGCCGCCGGCTGCGACCGCCGCTACCGGCTGAGCTCTGCCGGGCTGGCGCCGCTTCCCTGAGAGGCTTCCTCGAGCTCCATGCCCACGCCGACCAGGCGCGCGACGCGCTCCTGCAGGTCCACGGCGATCTTCTCGGTCTCGGTGACGTCCTGGACCAGCACCACCGCGCCCGCGATGCGCCCGTCGAGGTGGCGCAGCGGCGAGGCGGAGGCGAGGATGGCCTTCTCCGTGCCGTCCAGGCAGCGGATGCGGATGCGCTCGCTGTGCGAAGTCTCGCCGTGCTGGATGGCGCGGGCGAGCGGGCCGCCCTGGTCCTTGAGCATGCGGCCCTGCGCGTCCCACCAGTCGAGGATCTCCCCATAGTCGTCGCTTTGCAGGGGGTCGACCGCCTTCAGGATGCGCGAGAGCTCCTCGTTGATCTGGCAGACCACGCCGCCCGCGTCGGCGATGAGCACCCCCACGGGCAGCGTCTCCAGCACCGCCGAGAGCTTGCGCCCGACGCGCAGCAGCTCCTCGGATTCGCGGACGTGGCGCTCCCTTTCCTTCAGGAATTCCGCCTTCATGCGGAACGAGGCGTAGACGGCGATCTTCTTCTTGAGGATGTCGGGGTCGAAGGGCTTGCCGAAGTAGTCCATGGCGCCGACCTCGTAGCCGCGCTTGACGTGCGGGTCCTCCACGTAGACGGCGGTGACGAAGATGAGCGGGATTTCGCGCCAGGCCGGGACCGCACGGATGCGCGTCGCGCACTCGAACCCGTCCATGCCGGGCATCTGCACGTCGAGCAGCACCACGTCGATGTCGCTGCGGCGCTCGAGCACCGCGAGCGCCTCGGCGCCGGAGTTGGCCGGCACGACCTCGCACTCGTCCTCGAGCACCGCCACCAGCGCGAGCAGGTTGCCGGGCTTGTCGTCGACTACGAGGACCTTGGGCTTGCGCGCGAGCGTCACGGCCCACGCGCCGCAATCCCTGTGCCCGGGGAGGGCTGCCTCAGCGGCCGGGAACGCGCCTTGCTACCGCTCGGCGCCGGGCCCCTCCGGGCGCCTCTCGACGTCGAGCATCTCGTCGATCATGCGCGCGAGGCCGTTGATCTCCTCGCTGATGCGATCGAGCGCGTCGCGCGCCGCCGCGTCCTTGCCGAGCGTGCTCTGGTTGAGCTTCGCCAGCGAGTCGCGGATCGCGTCGAGCGCGTCGACGGTGAGCGCGGGCCACTGCTGCGGACGCAGGTCGGTGGCGAGCACCGTCGCGTAGCCGTCGGCATAGGTGGCGAGCGCCAGCCTCACGGGCAGGGTGGTGCCGTCGCGCCGGCTCAACGAGAGCTCGAGCTGCGAGTTGCGCGTGCTGAGCATCAGGAAGCTCGAAAGGCGCGCGCGGTCGCCCATGCCGACGTAGGCCTCGAGCGGCGCGGTGTAGAGCTGCGCGAGCGGGATGCCCAGCATGTCGGCGAATTTCTGGTTGGCGTAGAGGATGCTGCCCTGCGCGGTGACGGTGACCGCGCCCTGCGCCATGCGCTCGACGAGCTGGCGGTAGCGCTGGTAGGCGGTGGCGAGCAGCAGCACCCGCCGGTTGCTCTCGTTGCCGACGACGAAGGCGTCGACTTCCCCCTCGGTGATGGCGCGGCGCAGCTCGTCGGATTCGGTCGGGTTGTGCTTCATGCGGCCGCTCCTTTCTGCGGCCGCAGCTGCAGGCCGACCAGGGCGCGTTCCTCGTTCGACAGGTCGCCGATGACCTTGCGCAGCGGCGCGGGGAGCTTGCGCACCAGCGTCGGGATGGCGACGATCTCGTCGTCCTTGGCGAGGCGGGGGTTCTTCATGAGGTCGACCACCTCGATCGAGTAGCGCCCCGCGAGGTGCTCGTCGCAGATGCGCTTGAGGTTGCTCAGCGCGGCAAGGGACTTCGGCGACTGCCCGGCGGTATAGAGCCTGAGGTCCCAGCGTTCGCTTGTGGTCATGCCGGCTTCCGTCCTTTCGTCTTCGGGGAATCGGCGCCGCGGCGCTGGGCCGTTTCGGCGCGGTACTGCGTCTGCGTCTCGAGCTCGGCCTGCAGCCGCGCCACCTCCCGCTGCTTCGCCGCGATCTCCTCCTGGAGCACGCGGGCGGCCGTCTGCTCGCGCGCTTCCTGCGCCGCGCGCATCGAGCCGGTGAGCACGCCTTCGGGCCCGACGTAGACGTCCAGAAGGTCGATGCCCTGGGGCGTGATGACGAACTCGCGGATCTGGTTCGAGTGCTTCATGCCGCGCGACTTGAGCACATACAGGCCGCGGTTGCGCTCGCCGCCGAGCTCGATGTCGCGCACGAGCAGCCAGGTGTCGATCACCGAGGAGATGCCGACGTCGGTCGCCTCGGCGGCCTTGCCGCCGGAGGTGAGGTGGGTCAGGAAGGCCGTGATCTGGTGCGCCTTGAGGAAGTCGATCAGGCGCAGCAGCATGAGCGCCGCGTCGGAGGTGCTGCCGCTCGAGCTGAAGTTGCTGATCGGATCGATGACCACCGCGGAGGGCTTGAACTCCGTCACCAGCTTGTGGATATGCACCAGGTGCATCTCCAGGCCGTGGAAGGTCGGCCGCGAGGCGTGCATTCTCAGCAGGCCCTTGCCGACGTAGCGGTCGAGGTCGAGGCCGATGGTGCGCATGTTGCGCACCAGTTGCTGCGGGGACTCCTCGAAAGCGAGGTACAGCACGCGCTCGCCACGCTTCGCCGTCTCGTGGGCGAAGGACGCCGCGAGGGTGGTCTTGCCGGTGCCGGCGGTGCCGGAGACGAGGATCGAGGAGCCGCGGTAGTAGCCGCCGTCGAGCATCGCATCCAGGCGCGGGACGCCGCCCGACACGCGCTCGTCGCTCACCTCGTGATCGAGCTGCAGCGAGGTCACCGGCAGGACGGAGATGCCCTTCTCGTCGATGAGGAAGGGATACTCGCTCGTGCCGTGCGTGGTGCCCCGGTACTTGACGATGCGCAGGCGGCGCGTCGAGATCTGGTCGTTCACCCGGTGGTCGAGCAGGATCACGCAGTCGGAGACGTATTCCTCCAGGCCCTGGCGCGTGTAGGACTGGTCGCCGCGCTCGCCGGTGATGACCGCGGTCACGCCGCGGTCCTTGAGCCAGCGGAACAGGCGCCGCAGCTCCGCGCGCAGAATCGCCTCGTTGGTGAAGCCGCCGAACAGG
>CBDDRQ010000105.1:0-25510 GCA_965233125.1 uncultured bacterium | reverse complement strand
CTTCATGTACGCGATGTTGTCGTAGGTCCACTTCGCCGGCGGCACGCCGTTCGCCATCGCCGCGTTCTCGGCGGGCAGGCCGAAGGCGTCCCATCCCATCGGCTGCAGCACGTTGGCGCCGCGCATGCGGTGGTACCGGGTGAGGACGTCGCCGATGGTATAGTTCCTCACGTGCCCCATGTGCAGCTTCCCCGAGGGGTAGGGGAACATGGAGAGGCAATAGAACTTCTTCCGCGCAGGATCCTCCGCGACGTGAAAAGAACGCTCGCTTTCCCAGAACTGCTGGGCTTCGCGCTCGACCGATTGCGGCTCGTAGGCTTCTTGCATGGGAAGCCGCGAATTATATTGCTGTTGCTCGCGCTGGTTGCGGCGCCGGCGGCCGCGCAGGTGGCCGCCACCGTCGAGGGCGTGCAGATGCCGGCGTGGGTCGAGCGCGGCGGCAGCCGCATGCCGCTGACGCCGGGCATGGCGCTGCGGGCGGGCGACGAGGTGCACGCCGGCGGCGGATCGCGCGTGGTGATCAAGCTCGCCGAGGGCAGCATCGTGAAGCTGGGCGAGAACGGCCGTCTGCGCTTCACCGAGCTTTCCCCCGCCAAGGAGCTCTTCAAAGCCGCGCTCAGCGTGCTCGAGGGCGCGTTCCGCTTCACCACCGACCTCGTCGCCAGGAACCGCAGGCGCGAGGTGAGCTTCCGCATCTCGACGGTCACCGCCGGCATCCGCGGCACCGACCTGTGGGGCCGCTCGCGCCCCGGCAACGAGATCGTCTGCCTGATCGAGGGCGAGGTCGAGGTGGCCGCCGACGGCGAGCCGCCGCTCGTCATGGACCAGCCGCTGCAGTTCTACCGCCGAGTGCAGGGCGCCACGCAGCCGGTAGGCGTGGTGGACGCGAAGCAGATCGAGCAATGGAAGCGCGAGACCGACATCGAGGCGGGCAGGGGCGCGGCGCGCGTCGGCGGTCGCTTCGGCGTGCGCCTGGCCACGCTCGACGACCAGCGCACCGCGCTCGAGTACTACGACCGGCTGCGCAACGCCGGCTACCCGGCCGAGATCCAGCCGACGCGCGAAGGCATCTATCACGTCAGGATCCGGCAGCTTGCCTCGCGCGAGGACGCGGAGGCGCTCGCCGAGAGCCTGCGCGGCAAGCTGGGCGTTACGGAGCCGCTCGTCACGCAGTAAAATCATCGGCTTGTCGCTTCATCTCGAACTTCTCAACCCCGAGCAGCTAGCCGCAGTCACCCTGCCCGACGAGCACGCGCTGATCCTCGCCGGCGCGGGCAGCGGCAAGACGCGTGTCCTTACCACGCGCATCGCCTGGCTGGTGAAGGGCGGCCGCGTTTCGCCGGCGCAGCTCCTCGCCGTCACGTTCACCAACAAGGCGGCGCGCGAGATGCTCACGCGCATCACCGCCATGCTGCCGCTCAACCCGCGCGGCATGTGGATCGGCACCTTCCACGGCCTGTGCAACCGCATGCTGCGCTCCCACTACCGCGATGCCGGCCTGCCGCAGGCGTTCCAGATCCTCGACTCGCAGGACCAGCTCGCGGCGCTGAAGCGCCTGTGCAAGGCGCTCAACGTCGACGAGGAGCGCATCGCGCCGCGCGACCTGCAGTACTTCGTCAATGCCCAGAAGGAAGAAGGCGTGCGCGCGCGCGACGTGCCCGCCGGGGACGACAACACCCGGCGCCTGGTCGAGCTCTACGCCGCCTACGACGAGCAGTGCCAGCGCGAGGGCGTGGTGGACTTTCCGGAGCTCCTCCTGCGGAGTTTCGAGCTATTGCATCGTAATGAAGTCCTGCGCGCCCATTACTCGCAGCGCTTCCGCCACATCCTCGTCGACGAGTTCCAGGATACGAACCGCCTGCAGTACCGGTGGCTGAAACTGTTCTCGAATCAGAACTGCTTCTTCTGCGTCGGCGATGACGACCAGAGCATCTACACCTTCCGCGGCGCGCACGTCGGCAACATGTCGGACTTCGAGCGCGAGTTCCGCGTCCGGCACGTGGTTCGCCTGGAGCAGAACTACCGCTCGCACGGCAACATCCTCGACGCCGCCAACGCCCTCATCGCCAACAACCGCAAGCGCCTGGGCAAGAACCTGTGGACCTCCGCCGGCGCCGGCGAGCCGATCCGCGTCTTCGAGGGCGAGTCCGACTCGGACGAGGCGCGCTGGATCGTCGAGGAAGTGCAGGCGCTCGCGCGCGAGGGCACCCCGCGCGCGCAGATGGCGGTGCTCTACCGCTCCAACGCCCAGTCCCGCGTGCTCGAGCACGCGCTCTTCTCGCAGGGCGTGCCCTACCGCGTCTACGGGGGCCTGCGCTTCTTCGAGCGCGCCGAGATCAAGCACGCGCTCGCCTACCTGCGCCTGGTCGCGCTCCCAGACGACGACAACGCCTTCCTGCGCGTGGCGAACTTCCCGCCGCGCGGCATCGGCGCGCGCAGCATCGAGCAGCTGCAGGACGCGGCGAAGCAGGCCGGGGTTTCCCTGCTGAAGGCTTCCGAGGGGAAAGCGTCGATCTTCAAGAAGCTGATCGAAGACCTCAGGAACGAGACGCAGGGCCTGCCGCTGCACGAGACCGTCGCAGTGGTGATCCAGAAGAGCGGCCTCATAGAGCATTTCAAGACCGAGCGCGAAGGCGCCGACCGTATCCAGAACCTGGAGGAGCTGGTGAACGCCGCCGCCACCTTCTCGGAGGAGGAGCGCGAGGTCGAGTCCGGGGAGGCCGCCGATCCGCTCACCGCCTTCCTCACGCACGCCGCGCTCGAGGCGGGCGAGCATCAGGCGGGCGAGGGGCAGGACGCGCTGCAGATGATGACGGTGCACTCCGCCAAGGGCCTGGAGTTCGACGTGGTGTTCCTCTCGGGGCTGGAAGAGGGCCTCTTCCCGCACGAGCAGAGCGCGATGGAGCGCGACGGGCTGGAGGAGGAGCGCCGCCTCGCCTATGTCGCCATCACCCGCGCCCGCAACCGCCTGTACCTCTCGCACGCGCAGACGCGCATGCTGCACGGCCAGACGCGCTACAACCTCGCCTCGCGCTTCCTCGAGGAGGTGCCGCAGGGGCTCATGAAGTGGCTGACGCCGCGCTTCTCGCGCCAGAAGGCCTTCGCCCCCGACTTCTCGAGGACGAAGCAGCCGTTTCCCCTGAAAAAGCCCTCGAGCCGCGAAGTCGGCGGCTTCCGCATCGGCCAGAGCGTCGTGCACCCGAGATTCGGCAGCGGCGTCATCGTCGACGCCGAAGGGCAGGGCAGCGATGCGCGCGTGCAGGTCAACTTCGGCGGCCAGGGCGTGAAATGGCTCGCGGTCGCCGTCGCCAAGCTGCAGGCGGCCTAGCTCAGTCCTCAGGCCTCGCGCCGGTCGGCGACGAGCGCGGGCAGCGTGCGCTGCGGCGGAAAACGCACGCTGAAGCGGCTGCCGGCGCCCGGCGTGCTGTCGATGGAGAGCGTCGCCTGGTGCCGCGCCAGCGCATGCTTGACGATCGCGAGCCCCAAGCCGGTGCCGCCGGTCTCGCGGGAGCGGCCGCGGTCGACCCGGTAGAAGCGCTCGGTGAGCCGCGCGATGTGCTCGGGGGGGATGCCGACCCCGGTGTCCTCGACGACGAAGCTCGCGCCTTCCGGACCCTCCTGCCAGAGGAGGCCCACGCGTCCGCCGGCGGGGGTGTAGCGGATGGCGTTGCTCACCAGGTTGCCGAAGGCGCTGGCGAGCTCGTGCTCCGAGCCGGAGAGATCGAGCGTCGGGCTCGCCTGCAGCGACAGGGCGTGGCGCCCTGCGGAGAGCGCCTCGCCGTCGGCGAGCAGGCGCTCGAGGAGCGCTCGCACGCGCACCCGGTCGGCGGGTGGCGGCGGCGCGGACTCCAGCACCGAGAGCGCGAGCAGGTCGTCGATGATGCGCTGCATGCGCGAGGCCTGCTCGCGCATCATGCCGAGGTAGTCGCGCTGGCGCTGCGCGTCGAGCTTGAGCTCGCGCACCGTCTCGAGGAAGCCCACCAGCACCGTGAGCGGCGTGCGCAGCTCGTGCGAGACGTTCGCCACGAAATCGCGACGCATGGTTTCGACGCGCTCGGCCTGCGTCACGTCGCGGCAGAGCAGAAGATTCTGGGACCTCCCGTAGGGAATGAGGCGCAGCGTCAGCTTCGCGCCCTGCGCGCCATCGATGTGCACTTCCTGCGCGCCGTCGCCGGCAACATACTCGGCGAAAGCGGGGGCGCGCACCAGGTTGCCGATCGGCTGCCCGAGGTCCGCGCGCGGGTCCAGGCCCAGCATCGCTGCGGCCTTGTCGTTGCTCCATTCGATGCGGTTCTCGGCATCCAGGGTCAGCACGCCGTCGGGAAGCGCCTGCACCGCGCGGCGAAAGCGCCCGAGCGCCTCGGCGAGCTCCTTTTCGCGCGCCGCCGCGGCGCGCTCCCGGCGGTGCAGGGCCGCGAGCACCTCGTCCCAGACGCCGGCCCCTTCGGGCACGCGCGCGCGCTGCGCGTCTGCCGCCCACCCGGAGAGGCTCGCCAGGTGCCTTACGTGATAGGCGAGCAGCCCGAGCAGGCCGGCGCCGAACGTGGCCCAGCCCCAGGCGGCGCCGGCGAGCAGGCCGGCGGCGAGCGCCGGCCCCGCGATGGCGGCGAGCGCGCCCAGCGCGTGCCGGTGGACGGGGCTCAATCGGTGCGCAGGCCGTAGCCGGCGCCGCGCACGGTGTCGATGAGCCGGTGGTGGCCCGAAGGCTCGAGCGCTTTTCTCAGGCGCCGGATGTGTACGTCGACGGTCCGCTCCTCGATGAACACGTGGTCGCCCCACACGTGGTCGAGCAACTGCGCCCGAGTATAAATCCGGCCGGCATGGGTCATGAGGAAGTGCAGCAGCCGGAACTCCGAAGGCGACAGGGAGAGCCGGCGCCCGCCCGCCGTGACGCGCCGCGAGGCCGGGTCGAGCCGCAGCCCCTCGACCTCCACGGCGTCGTCGGAAAGCTGCGGTGCGCGCCGGCGCAGCACGGCCTTGATGCGCGCCGCCAGCTCCTTGGGAGAGAACGGCTTCGTGAGGTAGTCGTCTGCGCCAGCCTCGAGGCCCGAGAGCTTGTCCGCCTCCATCGCGCGCGCGGTGAGCATGAGGATCGGCAGGTCGCGCGTGCGCGGGTCGCCGCGCAGGCGCCGCGCGAAAGCGAGGCCGGATTCGCCGGGCAGCATCCAGTCGAGCACCAGCACGTCGGGAAGCGACGCGCGGATCGCCGCGTCGGCCTCCTCGGCGCTCGCGGCGCGCACCACGCGGTGCCCGGCGTGCTCCAGGTTGACGGCGACGAGCTCCTGGATGTGGGGCTCGTCCTCGACCACGAGGACGGTCGCGCTCATGCGTCGAGCTGCGCCACTCCCGTGTGACGCACGTCGGTGCCCTTCACGATGTAGATGACGTACTCGGCCATGTTCTTGGCGTGGTCGCCGATGCGCTCGATCGCCTTGGCGATCCACACGATCTCGAGCGCGGTCGAGATGGTGCGCGGGTCTTCCATCATGTAGGTGATGAGCTGGCGCAGGATGGCGCGGAACTCGGTGTCGATGCCGGCGTCGGCGCGAATCACCTCGGCGGCGGCTTCGCAGTCCAGGCGAGCGAAGGCATCGAGCGTTCTGCGCAGCATGGAGATCGCCGCCTCGGCGGCGTGGCGCACCTCGACCCCCGGCGGCATCTGCGCGACGCCGCGCTCGTGGATGTTCTTCGCCATGCGCGCGATCTTCTGCGCTTCGTCGCCGATGCGCTCGAGGTCGGTCACCGTCTTGGTGATCGCGAAAATCATGCGCAGGTCGTAGGCCGCGGGCTGCCGGCGCACGATGAGCTGGCTGCAGTCGCCGTCGAGCGCGACCTCCATGGCGTTGACGCGGTGGTCGGCCGCGATCACCTCGTCGCCGAGCGCGAGGTCGCCGGTGGCGAAGGCGTCGAGCGCGCGCCGGATCTGGGATTCGACCAGTCCGCCCATCGCCAGCACGCGCGAGCGGATCGACCCGAGGTCGAGGTCGTACTGCTTGGACAGGTGCTCGCTCATCTTCTTCTACCCGAACCTGCCGGTAATGTAGTCCTCGGTCTGCTTCTGCTTGGGCTTGATGAACACGTCGTCGGTGACGCCGAACTCGATGAGCTCTCCGAGGTACATGTAGGCGGTGTAGTCCGACACGCGCGCGGCCTGCTGCATGTTGTGCGTGACGATCAGGATGGTGACGCGCTTCTTCAGGTCGTGCATCAGCTCCTCGATCGAGGCGGTCGCGATCGGGTCGAGCGCGGAGGTGGGCTCGTCGAACAGCAGCAGCTCGGGGTCGGTGGCGAGCGCCCGGGCGATGCACAGCCGCTGCTGCTGCCCGCCCGAGAGATTGTAGGCCGGCTGCTGCAGCCGGTCCTTCGCCTCGTCCCACAGCGCCGCGTCCTGGAGCGCCTGCTCGACCTTGTCCTCGATGGCGCGGCGCGAGCGCTCGCCGCGCACGCGCAGGCCGTAGGCCACGTTCTCGAAGATCGTCTTGGGGAAGGGGTTGGGCTTCTGGAACACCATGCCGATGCGCATGCGCACCTCGATCGGGTCGACTTCTCGCGCGAGCAGGTTGGTGTTGTCCGGATGCAGCACGATCTGCCCGTCGTAGCGGTTGCCGGGGTACAGGTCGTGCATGCGGTTGAAGCAGCGCAGGAAGGTCGACTTGCCGCAGCCCGAAGGCCCGATCAGCGCCGTCACCTGGCGCTCGTACACCGGCATGCTGATCGCCTTGAGCGCGCGAAAGTCGCCGTAGTGGAAGTCCAGCCTGTCGACCTCCGCCTTCGCGACGGGCGCCGTCGTGTGCTCCTCCATCAGCTGGGTGCTCAGGGCCGTATCGGGAGCGGACATCATATCTCCTTCACCATTTGATGTTGCGCCGCAGCCGGTAGCGCAGCCAGATCGCCAGGCCGTTCATCGCCAGGGTCATGAACACGAGCACGAAGCCCGCCGCCGCGGCGTTGACCTGGAACGCGGCCTCGGGCCGCGAGGTCCAGTTGAACATCTGGATCGGCATCACGGTAAAGGGCGAGAACAGCCACTCGAAGGACACGAACGGCGGCTCGGCCTTGACCGGCGAGGGCGGCAGGAAGGCGATGAAGGTGAGCGCGCCGATGGTGATGATCGGCGCGGTCTCGCCGATGGCGCGTGCCATGCCGATGATCACGCCGGTGAGGATGCCGGCCGAGGAGTAGGGCAGGATGTGGTAGCGCACCGTCTGCCAGCGCGTCGCGCCCAGCGCATAGGAGCCCTCGCGGATCGCCTGCGGAATCGAGCGGATCGCCTCGCGCGTGGCGACGAGCACCACCGGCAGGATGAGCAGCGCGAGCGTGAGGCCGGCGGAGAGGATGCTCTGCCCCAGGCCGAACTGGTAGACGAGCAGGCCGAGCGCGAGCAGCCCGTACACGATGGAAGGCACGCCGGCGAGGTTGGTGATGTTGATCTCGATGAGATCCGTCACCCAGTTCTTGCGCGCGTACTCCTCGAGGTAGACGCCGGCGGCCACCCCCAGGGGCACGGCGAAGAACGCCGTCACCACCATCACCAGCGTCGAGCCGACCCAGGCCGAGAGGATGCCGGCGGATCCGGCGCGGCGCGAAGGAAACGAGGTGAAGAAGTCCCAGTCGAGCCGCCCGGCCCCCTTGATCGCCATGTCCACGAACAGCGCCGCGAAGGTCAGCACGCCGATCATCAGCGCGAGCAGGCCCACGATCGCGAAGATCGCCTCGTAGCGCTTTCTCGAGCGGATGCCGCGCTTCAGGTCCATCAATAGGCCTCGCGGAAGCGCCGGCGCAGCACGTGCCCGCCGATGTTGAACACCAGCGTGAGCAGCATCAGCGACAGCCCGGCGGCGAAGATGGTCTGGTAGCCGATCGAGCCGTGCGGCAGATCGCCCAGCGCCACCTGCACGATGTAGGCGGTGATGGTGGCCGCCGGCTCGAGCGGGTTGAACGTGAGGTTGGGCTGCATGCCCGCGGCCACGGCGAGGATCATGGTCTCGCCCACCGCGCGCGAGATGCCCAGGATGTAGGCGGCGGCGACCCCGGAGAAGGCCGCCGGGAACACCACGCGCAGCGCGGTCTGCAGGCGGGTCGCCCCGGTCGCGTAGGAGCCCTCGCGCAGGCTCATCGGTACCGCGCGCATGGCGTCCTCCGAGATCGAGGCGACGTAGGGGATGATCATGATCCCCATCACCAGGCCCGCTGAGAGCAGGTTGAAGCCGGGCAGGCCGGGGTAGATCTTCTGCAGCAGGGGCGTGACGAAGAGCAGCGCGAAGTAGCCGTAGACGATGGTCGGCACGCCGCCGAGCAGCTCGAGGAAGGGCTTGGCGATCTCGCGCAGCCTGAAGGGCGCGAACTCGGACAGGTAGATGGCGATGATGGTGCCCAGCGGGATCGCAATCGAGAGCGCGACCATCGAGCTGGTGAGCGTCCCCGAGAGCAGCACCATGATGCCGAAATGCGCGTCGTCGAAGAGCGGCGTCCACTGCGTGTCGGTGAGGAAGTCCACGATCGGCACGGCCTGGAAGAACACCACCGACTCGCGCACCAGGATGTAGACGATGCCTGCGGTGGTGAACACCGACACCAGCGCGGCGAGGAACAGCGTGATCTCGATCAGGCGCTCGCGGATCATGCGCGCACGCCGGCGCGCGAGGTAAGCCGGGCCGGGCAGCGCTAGGCTCGCTTGGGGCATGGGATGGCGAGAGCCTATGTTTCAATTGTTACCGGGTCATGACCGCCGCCGGCTGTCACGAAACGGAAATGACCGGCGCCTACAGTGCGCGGCATGTCTTTCGCTTTGCCACCACACAAGGGACCACTCATGACCCGTATTGCCCCATTCATCCTGGCCGGCGCATTCGTCGCCGCGGCGCCCGCGCTGGCGCAGACCCCCATCGTCAAGATCGACGGATCGAGCACCGTGTATCCGATCTCGGAGGCGGTGGCCGAGGAATTCCAGAAATCCAAGCGCGGCGCGGTGCGCGTCACCGTGGGCATTTCCGGCACCGGCGGCGGCTTCAAGAAGTTCTGCCGCGGCGAGACCGACGTCTCGGATGCCTCCCGCCCGATCACCGCGAAGGAAATGAAAGCCTGCGCCGAGGCCGGCATCAAGTACGTCGAGCTGCCGGTGGCATTCGACGCGCTCACGGTGGTGATCCACCCGAAGAACACCTGGGTGAAGGAATTCAAGGTCGCGGAGCTGAAGAAGATGTGGGAGCCGCTGGCCCAGGGCAAGATCACGCACTGGAACCAGGTGAACCCCGCCTGGCCGAACGCCCCGCTCGCCCTGTTCGGGCCGGGCGCCGACTCGGGGACCTTCGACTACTTCACCGACGCCATCAACGGCAAGGAGAAGGCGAGCCGCGGCGATTTCACCGCCTCCGAGGACGACAACATCCTGGTGCAGGGCGTGTCGCGCAACGTCAACGCGATCGGCTACTTCGGCCTCGCCTACTATGCGGAGAACAAGGACAAGCTGAAGGCGGCGCCGATCGTCGACAAGGGCGCCTCCAAGGCGGTATCGCCCTCCCTCGAGACCGTCATGGACGGCACCTACCAGCCGCTGGCGCGCCCGATCTTCATCTACGTGAGCGACAAGGCGATGCAGCGCCCCGAGGTCAGGGAGTTCATCGAGTACTACCTGAAGAACGCGCCCGCGCTGGTCAAGGAAGTCGGCTATGTCCCCCTCACGCGCCAGCACTACGAAATGGCGCTCAGGAACTTCGCCTCGCAGAAGCTCGGCACCGGCTTCGGCGGCAAGAACGAGGTCGGCGTCAGGGTCGAGGAGCTGCTCGCGCGCAAGGCGCACCTCTAAGCTACCGGCCGTGGAAAAAGGCGCGGGCGGCCTGCAAATGCTTCCGATCGGAAGCATTCATGAAACCAGCGAGGCCACCGCGATATAGCGCGCCAGTCGGCCGGCGGCCATGAAGGCGAGCGCAGCGATCCAGGGCATGCGCAGCCACCCTGCGGCGACGCAGAGCGCATCGCCCACGACCGGCAGCCAGGCGAGGAGCAGCACCGGGGCGCCGAAGCGCTTTACGGCCTCGAGCTGTGCGAGCTTCTTCTGCGGAAACAGGCGGCCGAGGGCATAGGAGGTCATGCCGCCCGCGGTATTACCGAGCGTCGCGGCGGCGAGCGCGACCGCGACGTTTTCCGGGTGCGCGCTCAGATAGGCGAAAAGCGCCGCCTCCGAGGGCAGCGGCACGAGCGTCGCCGCGGCGAAGCTTGCGGCGAACAGGGCTGCGAGTTCCGCCATGCTAAATTCGACCGGCCTTGAAGAAGAACTACCTCGAACGGATCCTGAAAGCTCGCGTCTACGACGTCGCGGTCGAAACGCCGCTCGAGCCGGCGCGCGCCCTGTCCAGGCGCCTGGGCAACGAGCTGCTCATCAAGCGCGAGGACCTGCAGCCGATATTCTCGTTCAAGCTGCGCGGCGCCTACAACAAGATGGCCGCGCTGGCGCCGGCGCGGCTCGCGAAGGGCGTGATCGCGGCGAGCGCCGGGAATCACGCCCAGGGCGTCGCGCTCGCGGCGCGGCGCCTGAAATGCCGCGCGGTGATCGTGATGCCGGTCACCACGCCGCGCATCAAGGTGGACGCGGTGTCGGCGCTCGGCGCCGAGATCGTGCTCCACGGCGATTCGTACGCCGAAGCTCACAAGAGAGCGGTGCATTTGAAAGGCAAGAGAGGCCTGGTCTTCGTGCATCCCTACGACGACCCGGACGTGATCGCCGGCCAGGGCACGATCGGCATGGAGATCCTGCGCCAGCGGCAGGGCGCGCTCGACGCGATTTTCGTCCCCGTCGGCGGCGGCGGCCTCATCGCCGGCATCGCCGCCTACGTGAAGCGCGTGCGCCCCGCGGTGAGGATCATCGGCGTCGAGCCGGTGGATGCGGCGGCGATGGCCAGGTCTCTCGAGCTCGGGAAAAGAATCGTCCTGGAACAGGTCGGCCTGTTCGCCGACGGCGTCGCGGTGAAGCAGGTCGGCAAGGAGACCTTCCGGCTGTGCCGCAGCCTGGTCGACGAGATGGTGCTCGTCGATACCGACGCGATGTGCGCGGCGATCAAGGACGTGTTCGAGGACACGCGCGTGGTGCTCGAGCCGGCCGGCGCGCTCGCGATCGCGGGCGCGAAGGCCTGGGCGCAGAAACGCTCTCTCAAGGACAAGACGCTCGTGGCGGTGGCCTCCGGGGCCAACACCAACTTCGACCGGCTGCGCTTCATCGCCGAGGAAGCCGAGCTCGGCGAGCAGCGCGAGGCGGTGCTCGCAGTGACGATCCCGGAGCGCCCGGGCAGCTTCAAGACGTTCTGCGCCACGCTCGGCGCGAAGAACATCACCGAGTTCAACTACCGCATCGCCGACGCCGCGCAGGCGCACATCTTCGTCGGCATCGAGACCGGCGGGCGCGCCGAGACGGCGACGATCGTGCGCAACCTCAGGCGTCGTGGCCTGACGACACTGGACCTCTCCGACAACGAGATGGCGAAGTGGCACGTGCGCCACATGGTCGGCGGGCGCGCGCCGTTCGCGCGCAACGAGCTGCTCTACCGCTTCGAGTTTCCCGAGCGGCCCGGGGCGCTGATGCGCTTCCTGCAGAACATGCGCAGCGACTGGAACATCAGCCTGTTCCACTACCGCAACCACGGCGCCGACTATGGCCGGGTGCTGGTGGGAATGCAGGTGCCGTCGCGCGAGATGCCCGTATTCCGGCGCTTCCTCGACAAGCTCGGCTACCCGTTCGCCGACGAGACGCGCAATCCCGCCTACCGGCTCTTCTTGGTCTGATCGAAGTAGTCTTCATCGGCGTAGCACACCGGCGAGGCCAGGTTGCTCGATTCGCCCATTTCGGGCTCGCCAAGGTAAGCGAGCGCTTCCCCATCCCGGCGGTAGACGCCGCGCTCCGTGACTACATAGTCCGCCGGGATGTCCCATGACTGCGGGTAAATGGTGTCGAGGCGCGCCATCTCGTAGGAGATGCCGATGACGGCCGGCCGCCGGGCAAGGCTCGCCAGCGTGCGATCGAAGAATCCCGCGCCATAGCCCAGGCGATAGCCCTGCATGTCCCATCCGTTCATCGGCAAAAGCACCGCGTCGGGCACGACCTCGGCGGACCCGACCGGGTACGGGATGTCGAGCGCGCCTTTGGCGAGCGCCACGCCGGGATGCCACTCGCGGAAGACGAGCGGTTGTCGCGGTGCAACGACGACCGGCAGCGCGGTCAACGCGCCACGGCCGCGCAGCGTTCTGGCAAGATGGCGGGCGTCGTACTCGCCCCTGATCGGCCAGCAGAAGGCGAGGCGGCAGCGCGCAAGACCGGGGAACGAGCGTTCCAGCGCAGCATCGATCCGACGACGCCAGGCGTCGAGGACGGCCGGGGCGAGCGCCTCGCGCGCGGCGACGAGACGCTCGCGCTGCGCCTTGCGCCAGGATTTGAGGGTGGCCGCGTCCATGGGGGGTTGCTCGAGTTTATGAGTTTCGGGCGTTTGCGCAATCTCGCGCTCGCACTCGCGACGGCGTTTGGCGCCGCGGGCGGCGCGGCGGCCACGCAGGACGACGTTGTTGTCGGCGCCTACGACGCCTATCGCGCCGGCGATGCGATCCGGTTCGAGCGCCATGCCGGCGACCTCGAAGAGCATCTGCTCTCTCCCTGGCTCGACTACTGGCGGCTCGCCATGCGGCTGGAGGACGCGACCCCGGCCGACGTGCGCGAGTTCCTGGAGCGCCACAGAGACACCTACGTCGCCGAGCTCATGCGCGGCGACTGGCTGAGGCTCACCGGCAGGCGGAGCGAATGGCAGGCGTTCGACCGCGAGGTGCGCGCCTGGCCGCGCGAGGACCTCGAGATCCGCTGCTACGGATGGCTCTCGCGGCTCTCGCGCGAGGACGACAGCGCCTTCGCCGAGGCCCGCGCGATGTGGCTCGTGCCGGGCGAGCTGCCCGAAGGCTGCGCGCGCCTCGCCGACACCATGGTGTCGCGCGACCAGCTCGACGTCACCGACATCTGGAAGCGCGTGCGCGTTCTCTTCGAGCACGGCCAGATCACGGCAGCGAAGACCACGCTCGGCTACCTGCCCCGCAAGGAAGCGCCCGACGAGCGGCTGCTTGCCGAGGCGGCGCGCCAACCCGGGCGCTTCTTCGCGCGCCTGCCGAAGAACCTGGAGCGCCGGCCGGCGCGCGAAGTGGCGGTGCTCGCCGCCGTGCGCTACGCGCGCAACGACCCGAGAGCCGCCGCCGAGGCGGTGCACGGCGCGCTCGGCACGCGCCTGCCGCGCGCCGACGTCGAGTACCTCTGGTCGCGCGTCGCGCACGAGGCGGCGCGCGAGCACCTGCCGGAGGCGCTCGAGTGGTACGCGCGCGCAGGCGACGCGGACCTCGACGACCACGCGCTCGCCTGGAAAGTGCGCGCGGCGTTGCGCGCCGGGCAGTGGAGCACGGTGCGCGAAACCATCGACCGCATGTCGGCCGCGGCGCGGCACGAAGGCACCTGGACCTACTGGTACGGGCGCGCGCTCGCGGCGCTGGGCGAGAGCGACGGCAGCCGCGCCTATTTCCTGCGCATCGCGGGCCAGCCGGACTTCTACGGCCTGCTCGCCACCGAGGAGCTCGGCTACGTCGTCACCCCGCCCGAGGCGATGCACGAGCCGGCCGAGGAAGACGTCGAGGCGGCGCGCCGCGACCCCGGCCTCGCGCGCGCCCTCGAGCTGATCCGCCTGGGCCTGCGCACCGAGGGCGTGCGCGAATGGCTGTTCGCCATCCGCGGCCTCGGCGACGAGCGGCTGCTCGCCGCCGCCGAGCTCGCCCGCCGCGCGGGCGTGTACGACCGCGCGATCAGCACCGCCGAGCGCACCGAGCGCCTGCACAACTTCGCGCTGCGCTACCCGGTGCCCTTCCGCGACGTGTTCGGCGAGTACGCGCGCACGCAGGGGCTGGACGAGGCCTGGGTGATGGGCCTGGTGCGCCAGGCAAGCCGCTTCATCGCCGAGGCGCGCTCGAGCGCCGGCGCCGCCGGGCTGATGCAGGTGATGCCGCGCACCGCGCGCTACGTCGCGGCGCGGATCGGCCTGCGCAATTACCGCCCGGGCAGCGTCACCGACATCGAGACCAACGTGACGCTCGGCACCGGCTACCTGAAGATGGTGCTCGACCAGCTCGGCCACCCGGTGCTCGCCTCGGCCGCCTACAACGCCGGCCCCTCGCGCGCGCGGCGGTGGCGCGACCCCGAGCGAGCGCTCGAGGGCGCCATCTACGCCGAGACCATTCCCTTCGGCGAGACGCGCGACTACGTGAAGAAGGTGACGGCCAACGCAGTCTTCTACGCCGCGATGCTCGAAGCCAGGCTCACGCCCATCAAGACGCGGCTCGGCACCATTCCGCCGCGCAACGCCGCCGAGCCGATCGAGGACGGGTTGCCCTGAGGGTCCTGGTCCTCGGGGGCGCGGGCTTCATCGGGCGCCATCTGGTGGCGGAGCTCGTGCGCCGCGCCATGGAAGTGACGGTGCCCACCCGGCGCCGCGAGCGCGCCAAGCACCTGATCGTGCTGCCCACGGTGCAGGTGCTCGAAGCCGATGTGAAGGCGCCCGGGGCGCTCGCGCGCCTGGCGGAGGGCAGCGACGCGGTGATCAACCTCGTCGGCATCCTGCACGGCGATTTCGAGCGCGCGCACGTCGAGCTGCCCGGGGCGATCGTTTCCGCCTGCCGCGCCAGCGGCGTGCAGCGCCTTTTGCACATGAGCGCGCTCGGCGCCGCGCCCGACGCACCCTCGGCGTACCTGCGCTCGAAGGCGCGCGGCGAAGAGGTCGTGCTTGGCGCCGAAGGGCTCGCGGTCACCGTGTTTCGCCCCTCGGTGGTGTTCGGCCCCGAGGACCGCTTCCTCAATACCTTCGCCCGCCTGGCGCGCTACCTGCCGGTGCTGGCGCTCGCATGCCCGCAGGCGCGCTTCCAGCCGGTCTACGTCGCCGACGTGGCGCAGGCGATGGCGCGCTCGCTCGTGGACCCCGGCGCGCGCGGCAAGCGCTACGAGCTGTGCGGGCCGCGCGAGTACACGCTGAAGCAGCTGGTCGAGTTCGCCTGCGCGGCAACCGGGCGGCACCGGCTGGTGCTGGGGCTGCCGCCCGCGCTTTCCTACCTGCAGGCGCGCCTGCTCGAGTGGTCGCCGGGGCCGCTCATGACGCGCGACAACTACTATTCGATGCAGGTGCCGAACGTCTGCGCGCGCGACTGCACGCTGCCCTTCGGGCTCGCGGCGACCGCGCTGGAAGCGGTCGCGCCCGCCTATCTCCAGTCGTAGCGCTTCGCGACGGCCAGGGCGCCGGCGAGTCCGTTCCATCCCGCGGCGTCCAGCCGCTCGAAAGCATCTTCGCCGTTGAGCACCGCGTGCAGCGGCTCCTGCGTCTCGCCGGCCGCCGCGGCGGCCAGGTGCGCGGCGCTGATCTCGCGCGTGCGCCCGGCGAGCCGCGGCTCGAGCCAGCGCCACAGGGACGCGGCCTGCGCGCCGCGCCCGGCGAGGCGCAGCCCCAGCAGCATGCCGCCGAGGTAGTCGTCCCCCGGCGCGGTCACGCCCGCGCCCAGGCCGATCAGCGCCTCGACCTCGGGCGCAAGCGCATTGCCGACCAGCCACCGATCGAGCGCCTCGAGGGCCGGCTGCGCATGCACGCTGAGCGCGTCGTGGCTGCCGGCGATCAGGCAGGCGAGCCCTTCGGCCGGCGCGCGGCGCGCTGCCACCCGAGAAAGCGCGCGGGCGTTGTCGGGAAACGCCCCGTTCGATGGCGGCGGTTGCCAGGGGGCGGCGTCCTGGAGAGCTATCGACAGCTTTTCGCCGAGCGACACGGCGGGCAAGGCGTCGACGAGCGCGTTGAGCGGCCCGGCGCACAGCGCCGCATCGCCGATGCAGGCGAAGCGCCCGCCGGGCAGGCGCAGGTAGAAGCCGCGCCGCAGCAGCGCGCAGACTTCGCCCGCACCGAGCGCGAGCGCCTCGCGCGCGAAGCGCCCGGCGAGGCGTGCAGCGAACGCAGCCATCGATTCAGTTTATCCTGCGCGCCATGCTCCTCGTGATCGGCAACAAGAACTATTCGTCCTGGTCGCTGCGGCCCTGGATTGCCATGAAAGCGCTCGGGATCGCGTTCGACGAAAAGCGCATCCCCCTCTATGACCCGGCGACCAAGGGGGAGATCCTCAAGCACTCGCCTTCGGGCAAGGTGCCCTGCCTGGTCGACGGCGGCCTCGCGGTGTGGGATTCGCTCGCCATCCTCGAGTACCTCGCCGAGGGCCATCCGCAGCTTTGGCCGGCCGAGCGCGGGGAGCGCGCCCGCGCGCGCGCCCTGGCCGCCGAAATGCATTCGGGATTCGCCAACCTGCGCAACCACATGGGCATGAACGTGCGCAAGCGCTATCCGGGCCGGGGCCGCACCCCGGAGGTGCTCGAGGAGATCAAGCGCATCGACGCGATCTGGTCGCAGGCGAAGGGGCCGTTCCTCTTCGGCGCGTTCGGCGCCGCAGACGCCATGTATGCGCCGGTGGTGCTGCGCTTCCGGACCTACGAGGTGCGGGTCTCGAATCGCGCCTATGCCGAGGCGGTGCTGGCGCTGCCGGCGATGCGCGGATGGATCGAGGCCGCGGAGCGCGAGCCGGAGTCGATCCCGCAGTTCGACCTGACCGAGTGAAAGCGTACGTCGTCGGCGGCGCGGTGCGCGACGAGCTGCTCGGCCTTCCGGTCAAGGACCGCGATCACGTCGTCGTGGGCGCGACCCCCGAGGAGATGGCGCGGCTGGGCTACAAGCCGGTGGGCAAGGACTTCCCCGTGTTCCTGCACCCGCAGACGCACGAGGAATACGCGCTCGCCAGGACCGAGCGCAAGAGCGGACGCGGCTACAAGGGCTTCACCGTGCACGCCGCGCCCGAGGTCACCCTGGAGGAGGACCTGCGCCGGCGCGACCTCACCATCAACGCGATCGCGCGGGCGGAGGACGGCACCCTCGTCGATCCGTTCGGCGGCGAGAAAGACCTGCGCGCCGGGATCCTGAGGCACGTGAGCGAGGCGTTCGCCGAGGATCCGGTACGCATCCTGCGCGTGGCGAGATTCGCGGCGAGATTCGATTTTCAGGTTCATGAAACCACCATGAACTTGATGCGAAGCATGGTGGCTTCGGGCGAGGCCGATGCGCTGGTGCCCGAGCGCGTCTGGCAGGAGCTCGCCAAGGGACTGTGCGAGCCCCATCCGCAGCGCATGTTCGAGGTTCTGGAGGAGAGCGGGCTGCGCGCCAGGCTGCTTCCTGAAATTAGGAACACGACTTTGAACTTCAGCGGCGCGCTGCCGGTGCGCTTCGCGCTGCTCGCCTGGCCCCTGGAGGAAAGCGAAGTCACGGCGCTGTGCGAGCGCCTGCGCGCGCCGAACGACGTGCGCGAGCTCGCCCTTCTCGCGAGCCGCAACCGCGCCGCGCTGCTCGCCGCCGGCAAGGCCGACGCCGCGGCGCTGCTCGGGCTCCTGAAGCGCACGGACGCGCTGCGCAGGCCCGAGCGCTTCGCCGAGCTGCTGCAGGCGGCGCGTCTAGCGGACCCGGCGGTGGATACCGGGCGCCCCGAGCGCGCGCGCGCCGCCGCGGCGGCGGTCGACGCCGGCGCGATCGCCGCCGCGGCGCAGGGCGACGAGATCGCGAAACGCATCGACGAGGCGCGTCGCCGGGCGATCGCCGCGGCCCTCTAGAGGAGCTTGCCCAGCGCCCAGACGAGCAGGGCGAGCAGCACCGTGCTCGCCAGGGGGACGTAGAACATGCGACCGCGCACCGGGATGCGGAAGTCCCCGGGCAGGCGGCCGGGGGCGAAGCGGCCGAGCCAGGGGGTGGCAGCCGCTAGAATCACCAGCACCACAAGAACCGTGAGCAGCCACTTCAACATGATCGATCTCTATACCTGGAGCACGCCGAACGGCCGCAAGGTGTCCATTATGTTGGAAGAGTGCGCGCTGCCTTACCGGGTGCACAAGGTCAACATCGGCACCAACGCCGAGCAGTTCACGCCCGAGTACCTGAAGATCAATCCGAACGGCAAGATTCCATCGATCGTCGACCCCGAGGGACCCGGCGGCAAGCCGATCGCGATGATGGAGTCCGGCGCGATCCTGATCTACCTCGCGGAGAAGACCGGAAAGTTCTTTCCGCAGAAGAGCCGCTACCAGGTCCTGCAATGGCTGATGTTCCAGATGGGCGGCGTCGGCCCCATGTTCGGCCAGGCGCACCACTTCATGCGGGCGAAGAAGGACGAGGTGCCCTATGGCAGCGAGCGCTACGGAAACGAGGCGAAGCGCCTGTACGGGGTAATGGACCGGCAGCTGGCGGCGAACGAGTACATTTCGGGAAGCGAATACAGCATCGCCGACATGGCCATCTACCCGTGGGTGGCGCGCTTCGAGTGGCATCGCGTCGAGCTTGCCGCCTTCCCCGCGGTGAAGCGCTGGTTCGACGCCGTGGGCGCCCGGGCGGCGGTGGCGCGGGGCATGAGCGTGCCGCAGCTAAATTAGCTACCATAGCCCGGCATGAGCGCCGTGCTCAGCAATACCGGGCTGTTCGAGGGCCTGCCGGCCGACGAGCTGCGCGTGCTCGGCGAGCACGCGACGCTGCGCGCCGTCCCCGCCGGCGAGACGGTGATCCGCGAGGGCGACGCCCCGGACTCGTTTTACGTCGTGGTCTCGGGGAAGGCGAAGGTGTTCACCCGCAACGCCGACGGCACCGAGCTGGTGCTGGACACCAAAGGTCCCGGGCAGTACTTCGGCGAGATGATGCTCGACGACAATCCGCGCTCGGCCTCGGTCGCCACGCTCGAGGCCTCGCAGCTCGCGGTCATCTCGCGCGCGGACTTCAAGGCTTTCCTGCTGCAGCACCCCGACGTGTCGCTGCAGGTGATCCGCAACCTGATCCGGCTCGCCCGCGGCGCGAACGAGACGGCGAGGACGCGCGAGCATCTGCGCAAGTACGTCGAGGAGCTCAAGGCCGAGAAGGTCAGGGAGCCCGAGAGCATCAAGCACTGGCTCGCCGCCAAGCGCTGGGCGCTGGTGGGGCTGCTGATCGTCGCCGCGCTGGTGTTCTACTTCGCCGACGTCATCCTCGAGATGCTGCAGATCCAGGGCGTCTCGGTCTTCATCAAGTAGTCGTCCCGCCGCCCGCCGTCACCGGCGCGCGTACTTCCCGAGAAAGGCGTTGATCTCCTCGACGCGCAGCTGCGGCTCTCCGGGCATGGGCCGCGAGCCGACCACGCGGTTCATCCACTGCATGTTGCGCTGCATGCGCGCGACCACGGCGCGCCACTCGGCGGCGGTGTGGCGGCGCGGGTCTGGAAGCACGTGGCACTGGTTGCAGGCGAGCCGGAACGCCTCGCCCGGGGGCTGGAACACTTCCGGGTAGCGCGCGGCGTCGAGCGGCGCCTGCGCGTGCTTCTGCAGGTAGGCGACGAGCGTGGCGGCCTCCGCAGGGGCGGGCGCCTTCACCCCCGCCATCATGTCCGCCATCAGCTCGCCGAGGTTGCCGCGGCCCTCCATGCGCTTCACCATGCGCTCGACGATGCCCGGCCACTTGGCGGCATGGTGCATCGCCGGGTTGGGCAGGTTGTGGCACTGCACGCAGTAGCGCAGCGTGAGCTGCGCGCCGCGCGAGCGGGGCTCGGGCAGCTCGCCCGCGTCGAACGAGGGCGGCAGGATGCGCTCGAGCAGCGGCCCGTGCGGGCTCTCGGCCCAGCGGTGCTGCGCGGCCTCGATCTCGTCGGCGCCGACGGAGGAACTGGCCAGGAGAAGCAGAAACGGCAATACCCGCATGGCTAAAGGGTATGCGAACGCTCGCCCTGGGAAAAGCCCGCTAGCGATGCGCCGCCGCGTCCCAGCGCCAGCACCTTGAAGAGCTCGCCCATCTCCGCGGGCGAAAGCAGCTTCTGCGCCTGGGCGGCGATCGGCGCGTAGTGCAGGGCGTTCTCCGCGTTCGCCTCTCCGAGCACCTCGGTGATGCCGCAGTTCACGAGGAACTGCGCCTGCGTCGCGTAGCCCAGGACCTCGGCGCCGGCCTCGCGCGCCACCTCGGCGAGCGCGCTGAAATCGACGTGGGCGGTGATGTCTTCCTCGCCCGGATGCGCGAAGGGGTCGGCATGCGCCCGGTGGCGGTAGTGGCACATCAGCGTGCCCGCCGCGCGCTGCGGGTGGTAATACTCGCGGCGCGGGAAGCCGTAGTCGACTACCAGGATCACTCCCTCCGATACGCTCTCGACGAGCGAGCGCGTCCAGGCGCGCGCGGCCAGGCCGATCTCGCTCACGTAGGGCACGGGCACTTCGATTCGCGAGGCCTCGGCGAGGAGATGGCCCGAGGCGGGCCGGTCCTCCCACGCGAAGCCCTCGCCGTCGCTGCGCACGCCGCGCTCCATGATCCCCTGCGCGGTCCATGCGACGAGGTGCACGGGAAGCGCGTCGGCGACCTCGTTGGCGAGCACCGCGCCGCGAAAGCCCCGCGGCAGCCGGTCGAGGAAAGTGACGCGCTTGCCCAGGCGCTCGCGCTGGCGCTCGCGCAGCGCCGCGCTCGTTTCGAGGATGAAGTACTCGCAGTCGAGCGCCTCGAGCAGCGTTTCGGCGAGCTTGCCGCTGCCCGCCCCCAGCTCCAGGATGCTTCTGAAGGGCAGGCAGCGGGCGAGGGTCCTGCCGAAAAGCGTCCCGAGCTCGGGCGCGGTGACGAAATCCCCGCCGGGGCCGAACTTCGGCGCACCACCGGCGTAGTACGCGTGCAGCGCGAGCTCCATGTAGCGTGCGAACGAGATCCAGCCGCCGCGCGCGGTGATCTCCTGGGCGATCCGCTGGCGAGCCGGCATGCGTCGAATCTACCCTAGAATTCAGAGCACTATGGAGGGCAAAACGGCGCTCATCACCGGCGGCGCGAAGCGGCTCGGGGCCGCGATTGCGCGGCGGCTGCACGCGGCGGGCGCCAGCGTGCTCATCCACTACCGCGACTCGGAGGCCGATGCGGCGAAGCTCGAGGCCCAGCTGAACGGCGTGCGCCCGCGCAGCGCCGCCAAAGTGAAAGCCGAGCTGCTGGCGCCGATCGCGCCGCGCGCCCTGGTTTCGGCGGCCCTCGACGCCTTCGGCCGGCTCGACCTGCTGGTCAACAACGCTTCGACGTTCTTCCCGGTCGCGCTCGGCGAGATCGAGCCCTCGCACTGGGAAGAGCTGGTCGGCTCGAACGTGCGGGCGCCGCTTTTCATCGCGCAGCAGGCGGCCCCGGAGCTCGCGAAGCGCGAGGGCGCCATCGTCAACGTGGTCGACATCCACGCCGAGCGTCCGCTCAAGGGCTATCCCGTTTACAGCATCGCCAAGGCCGGCCTCGCCGCGCTCACGCGCTCGCTCGCGCTCGAGCTCGCGCCGCGCGTGCGCGTGAACGGCGTCTCCCCCGGCGCCATCGCCTGGCCCGACGACGGCCAGTTCGACCCCGCCGAGCGCGGCCGCATCCTCGCCACCACCCCCCTGGGGCGCGTCGGCAGCCCCGAGGACGTGGCGCAGGCCGTACACTTCCTCGCCACCGCGCCCTACGTCACCGGGCAGATCATCGCGATCGACGGCGGCCGCTCCATTTTTCTCTAGGAATCCTCACATGGCCTGGGTCTGGCTCACCCTTGCCGGCCTGCTCGAGATCGTCTGGGCGGTCGGCCTGAAGCACACCGACGGCTTTACCCGCCTCTGGCCCTCGGCGCTGACCATCGCGGCGATGATCGGCAGCGTCTACTTGCTGGCGCTCGCCGTGCGCACCATCCCGATCGGCACCGGCTACGCCGTGTGGACCGGCATCGGCGCGGTCGGCGTCGCCATCCTCGGCATGGTACTTTTCGGCGAGCCGAAGGACGCCCTGCGCATCGGCTCGATCCTTCTCATCGTCGCCGGCATCGCCGGCCTGAAACTGGTGACCCCGTCATGAGCGCCCAGCCCATCCGCGTCACGCGCGATCCGCGCAAGTCCGGCTACGAGGCCGGCAAGCTCGCCAAGCGCCTGCGCCGGCAGGTGGGCGAGGCGATCGCCGACTTCAACATGATCGAGGCGGGTGATCGGGTGATGGTCTGCCTGAGCGGCGGCAAGGACAGCCATGCGCTGCTGGACATCCTCCTTTCCATGAAGGAAAAGGCGCCGGTCGACTTCGAGCTGATTGCGGTCAACCTCGACCAGAAGCAGCCGGGGTTTCCGGCTCACGTGCTGCCGGAATACCTGCAGGGCCGCGGGGTGGCGTTCCGCATCGTCGAGCAGGACACCTACTCGATCGTGAAGCGCGTGATCCCCGAGGGCAAGACCATGTGCTCGCTCTGCTCGCGCCTGCGCCGCGGGGTGCTGTACCGCGTTGCCGGTGAGCTCGGCGCCACGAAGATCGCGCTCGGCCACCACCGCGACGACATCCTCGCCACTTTCTTCCTCAACCTCTTCCACGGCGGGCAGCTCAAGGCGATGCCGGCCAAGCTCCAGTCCGACGACGGCCGCCATGTGGTGATCCGGCCGCTCGCCTACGCCGCCGAGGCGGACCTCGCGGCCTATGCCGAGAGCCGCGCGTTCCCGATCATCCCCTGCACGCTCTGCGGCTCGCAGGACAACCTGCAGCGCCAGGTGGTGGGGCGCATGATCGACGAGTGGGAGAAGCGCCATCCCGGGCGCGTCGAGTCGATCCTGCGCGCCCTTACCGACGTGCGCCCCTCGCACCTGCTGGACCGCAAGCTCTTCGACTTCGCCGGCCTGAAGTAGGCAGCGTCGGGAACTTCCGCACGCCGAACGGATCGTTCCCGCAGCGCGCCGGCATCGCACGATCTGCGACAATGCCGGCGCTAGAATCGTGACGACTGAGGGAGCTATTGCACCTTTGAAATTCTTCCGCAACCTGGCTTACGCGTTCTGCGCAACGCTCCTGGTGGGCGCGGGCGGCGCGACCGTGACCGCGAAGGACTGGCGCACGGCGAGCCGCGAGCCCGCCGGGCTCGCCCCCGATCCGGCCGAGGTGACCGAGGCCGTGGTGCAGGTCTACGGCGCGCGCACCCGGGGCGTGAAGGGCATCTTCGGCGTGCACACCTGGGTCGCGGTCAAGCCGACCGGCGCGCCCGACTGGACGGTCTACGAAGTGATGGGCTGGCGGCTGCGCTGGTCCGACACCGCGGTCGTGGTGCGCAACCGCGCGCCCGACAGCTACTGGTACGGCTCGGTGCCCGAGCTCTACGCCGAGAAGCGCGGCGCGGGCGTCGACGCGCTCATCGCGCGCATCGAGAAGGCGGTCGAGGAATACCCCTACGCCAAGGACTACACGCTCTTCCCCGGCCCGAACTCGAACACCTTCACCGCCTGGATCACGCGCGCGGTGCCCGAGCTGGGGGCCGACCTGCCGGCCACGGCGATCGGCAAGGACTATCTCGGCGCCTCGGTCTTCGCCAGCGCGCCGAGCGGCCGCGGCTTCCAGCTCTCGCTCCTCGGCCTGCTCGGCGTCGCCGCGAGCGGCGTGGAGGGCATCGAGCTGAACCTGCTCGGGCTCAACTTCGGCATCAGCGGCTCGGGCGTGAAGCTGCCCTTCGTCGGTCGCCTGGGGCCCGCGTTCAAGGCGAGCGTCGCAGCCGAGCCTGACGCTGTGGCGGCCAGGCCCTAGCTGGTCTTTACGTAGCTCGCTTCCAGGCACACGTTCAGCAGTGCCTGGCGCTTCTCTTCCCGCACCACGCGCAACGCCCGCTCGAGCGCGGGCATGAGCTCGCCCGGCTCGGTGACGCGCTCGCCGTGGCCGCCGGAGGCTTGCACGACATGCTCGAAGCGAGGGGACGGCTCGAGCGTCGCAAACGGAGGTTGATTTTCTTTTGAAGCAAAACCATCCGGGTAGCTCGCCAGCGTCGCGCGGTGCACCGCCGCCCAGCGCGCGTTGTTGAAGACGACATAGAGCACCGGCAGGCGCATCGACTCGCCGACGAAATGCCCGGGCGTGGGGTTGCCGAACATGTAGGCGCCGTCGCCCAGCGCCGCGATCACCGTCCGCTCGGGCGCGGCGAGCTTGGCGCCGAGCGCCGCGCCCAGCCCCCATCCCAGGCCGCCCGAGGGCGGCGTGCCGAAGTAGCGCATCGGCTCTGCGATCGTCATCTCCTCGAGGAAGATCGGATACTCGTTGACGAGGATCGCGTCCTCGCCCATGGCGCGGTTGAGGCAGGCGCTCGCCCATTTGCCGCTGATGCTCGCTGGCATGGGGTCGATGCCGCCACGCGCTTTTTCACGAACGGTCTTGTTCTTCAGAACAGCTTCTTTTCTCCTGTCCTCGATCTTCGCCGGAGAAGCGGCGTGCTTCTGCGTGCGCTCGCAGAGCGCGGTCAGCGCCGGCGCGAGCGTGCCGGCGAGGGCGATGTCGGTGCGGAAGCCGCGCATCGGGTAGCGCGCGAACAGCGGATCGGCGCCGATGTGGATGATCTTGGCCTCGGGCCGCGGCGCGCCCTGCACCGGGATCCAGGGGACGTCGCATTCGATCGCGAGCACCACGTCGGCTTCCTTCAGCGCCGCGTGCGGATCCCAGCCGGCCGCGAGCGGGTGCTCGGTGGCGAGCGAGAGGTAGCGCGGCCGGTACTGCACCACCGGGATCGCGAAAGTCTCGGCGAGCAGCCGCAGCGCGCGCACGTTCTCCGCGGTGCGCCCGGCGTTGGAGGTAATGATGAGCGGCTTCTCGGCGCGGCCGAGCAGCTTCGCCGCCTCCTCGAGCGTGTCCGGATCGGGCGCCGCCGGGGAAGCGGGCGCGATGGTGGACGTCATGGAAAAGCTCTGACCCGAAAAACTGGATGCCAAAACCTCCCTGGGCAGGGTGAGATACACCGGACCCTGCGGCTCGCTTTTGGCGATGGCGAGCGCCCGGTCGAGCGCGGTCTCGACCTGCTCGGCGTGGCGCAGCTCGTAGTCCCACTTCATGAACTCGCGCAGCATGCCGCCCTGGTCGAAATGCTCCTGCGCCCAGTGGATGTAATTGTTGCGCGCCGCGGGCAATGCGCCCGATTCCGTAAGGGGCGTGCGCCCGGCGGTGAAGAGCATCGGCGTGTTCGTCCGCGCGGCGTTGATGAGGCCGTTCAGCGCGTTGGCGCTGCCCACGCCCACGTGCACCATCATCGCCTGGGGCCGGCCGGTGAGCATGGTGTAGCCGTGCGCCATCGCCACGCCGAGGTTCTCGTGCGGCACGATGACGATCTCGGGCAGCCGCCAGCCGAGCTTGCGGCCCTTCGCATACGCCTCCACAAGCGGCGCGAAGTCGGTGCCGCCGTTGGCGAACAGGTATTCGATGCCGCGCGCGGCGAGCAGGCCGAGCCAGGCGTCCGCTGCCGTTTCGGGCTTGAAGGTGACGGGGTGTTCGGCTTTCATCCGGCAATGGTAGCTCTAGGACAGCGTGCTCGGCCGGATCTCGAGCCAGGTCTCGCCGGGCGTGCGCTCGACCGTCACGCGGTCTTCCGCGGGCGCCATGCGATAGGTCAGGAAGCAGCTGTCGCGCGGGTCCGACAGGCAGCGCGGGTCGAGCACGGCGGC
>CBDDRQ010000104.1:0-3704 GCA_965233125.1 uncultured bacterium | reverse complement strand
TACGCGGAGCTCTAGCCCTTGGCGAGCTTCTTCTTCTGCACCTCGACCGCGGCGCGCACCTGCCCGGCGAAGCCGCTGTCGGGATACCGCGCGAGCAGGCGGGCGTACAGCTGGATCGAAAGCACCGGCTCGCCGGCCTCGGCGGCCTTGGCCGCCGCCTCGAAGAGGAGCTTCTGCTGCGGCAGCGAACCCGGGTCCTTGCGCTGGGCCGCCGCAGGCGCCGCCGCCATCCCCGGCGCCGCCTGCGCTGCCGCCGGCGGCATGGGCGCGAGCTGCGCCACGAACTTGGCTTCGCGTGCTTCAGCCGCTCGGCTGCGCTCGGCCCATCGTTTGCGCGCGAGCCAGCCCCCGAACGCCAGCACCGCGATGATGGCCACGAGGATGATCCACGCCATGGTCTGCATGCAAAAAGTATAGCCGCCGTGCAGACCGAGCTCGCCGAATTCATCCGCGACACCGCCGACGGCCTGGAGGCCGACGCGATCCTGCGCAAGTGCGTGCACTGCGGCTTCTGCACCGCCACCTGCCCGACCTACCAGCTGCTGGGAGACGATCTCGACAGCCCGCGCGGGCGCATCTACCTCATGAAGCGCGTGCTCGAAGGCGCCCCGGTGAGCGGCAGGACGCGGCTGCACCTCGACCGCTGCCTGACCTGCCGCGCGTGCGAGACCACCTGCCCTTCGGGCGTGCGCTATGGCCGGCTGGTCGACATCGGCCGCGCGGTCGTCGAGGCGCGCACCCGCCGCCCCGCGTGGGACCGCGCCAGGCGCGCCTTCCTGTCCTTCTTCCTGCCGCGCACCCGCCTCTTTGCCGCCGCGCTGGGCCTGGGCCGCCTCGTGCGGCCATTTCTTTTCGGCAAGCTGAAGCGGTCCGTCCTTGCAGCGACGCCGCGGGGCGCATGGCCGGCGCCGCGGCACGCGCGCAAGATGCTCGTGCTCGCCGGCTGCGTGCAGCCTGCGCTTGCGCCTTCGATCAACGCGGCGGCGGCGCGCGTGCTCGACCGGCTCGGCATCTCCCTGGTCGAAGCGCCCGCGGCAGGCTGCTGCGGCGCCGTGCGCTTCCATCTCAACCGCCAGGAGGCGGGGCGCGACGACATGCGCGCCCTGATCGATGCCTGGTGGCCGCTCGTGGAAAGCGGCGCGGTGGAAGCGATCGTCATGACGGCGAGCGGCTGCGGCGCAACGGTCAAGGAATACGCGCACTTCCTGCGCGAGGATCCCCGCTATCGCGACAAGGCCGAGCGCATCGCCTCCCTGACGCGCGACTTGTGCGAGGTGGTCGACCCGGAAAACCTGCCGACGCTCGGAAGCCTCGGGCGGGTCGCGTTCCAGTCGCCCTGCAGCCTGCAGCACGGCCAGCAGATCCGCGGCAGGGTGGAGGCGCTGCTCGCGCGCGCCGGGTTCGAGCTCACGCCGGTCGACGACGCGCATCTGTGCTGCGGCTCCGCGGGCACCTACTCGCTGCTGCAGCCCGAGCTCTCCGGGGAGCTGCGCCTGCGCAAGCTCAATGCACTGGAGCACGGCGAGCCGGCGCGCATCGCCACTGCCAATATCGGCTGCCTGGCGCATCTCCAGGCCGGCACGACCACCCCGGTCATGCACTGGATAGAGCTGTTGGACGAGACCCTGCGGCGTAAAATGGCTGCATGAGCATCGAGGTCGTCCGCGCCGCCTGTCCGCACGACTGCCCGGATACCTGCGGCATGCTGGTCACCGTCACGGACGGCGTCGCCGTGAAGGTCCAGGGCGACCCCTCGATGCCTTTCACCGAGGGGACGCTGTGCACCAAGGTGGCGCATTACCTGGAGCGCACGTACTCGGCCGACCGGTTGCTGCATCCCATGAAGCGCGCGGGCCCGAAGGGCAGCGGCCAGTTCCAGCGCATCAGCTGGGACGAGGCGCTCGACGAGATCGCGACGCGCCTGAAGCGCATCGCCGCCGAGGACCCGCAGATGATCCTGCCCTGCAGCTACGCCGGCACCATGGGCATGCTGCAGTACAGCTCGATCGACCGGCGCTTCTTCCACCGCCTCGGCGCCTCGCTGCTCGACCGTACGCTGTGCTCCTCGGCGGGCAAGGCCGGGCTCAAGGCGACGCTCGGCGGCAATTACGGCATGGACCCCGAGCAGTTTGTCGACTCGCGCCTGATCGTCATCTGGGGCTCCAACCCGATCGTCTCCAACCTGCATTTCTGGTCGCGCGCCCAGGAGGCGAAGCGCCGCGGCGCGAAGCTGATTGCCATCGACCCCTACCGCAGCCTGACCGCGGAGAAGTGCAGCCAGCACATCGCGCCTTACCCCGGCACAGATGCGGCGCTCGCGCTGGGCATGATGCACGTGCTCATCGCGGAGGACCTGCTGGACCGCGACTACATCGCGAACTACACCATCGGCTTCGACGCGCTGAAGGAGCGCGTGCTCGCCGACTACGCCCCGGGTCGCGTCGCCGAGATCTGCGGCGTGCGCGTCGAGGAGGTGGTGCAGCTCGCCCGGGACTACGGCCGGATCAAGCCCGCAGGGATCCGGCTCAACTACGGCATGCAGCGCCATGCCGGCGGCGGCATGGCCGCGCGCACGATCGCCTGCCTGCCCGCCCTTACCGGCGCCTGGCGCGACCCGGCGGGCGGCATCGTTCTCACCACCGCGGACTTCTACGGCTTCGACCACGCGGCGCTCGAGCGCCCCGACCTGATCCCCGCCGGCAGGCGGCCGCGCGTCATCAACCAGGCGGCGCTTGGCGATGCGCTCACACGCGCCTCGCCGCCGATCAAGGCGACCATCGTCTACAACAACAATCCGGTCGCCGTGTGCCCGGATTCGAGCAAGGTGATTGCCGGGTTCTCGCGCGAGGATCTGTTCACGGTGGTGATGGACTCGTTCCTCACCGACACCGCCGACTACGCCGACATCGTGCTGCCGGCGACGACGCAGCTCGAGCACCTCGACGTGCACAAGTCCTACGGCCACCTGTACGTGCTCGCCAACAACGCCGCGATCGCGCCGGTGGGCGAGTCCCTGCCGAACATCGAGGTGTTCCGGCGGCTGGCCGCGCGCATGGGCTTCGCGGACGCGTGCTTCGCCGACAGCGACGAGGCGGTGGCCGAGCAGGCCCTCGCCTCCGGGCACCCCAACCTCGCCGGCATCGACTGGGCGACGTTGCGCGAGCGGGGCTGGATGCGCCTTGCCGTGCCGGAGAAGTTCGCGCCGTTCGCCCAGGGCAACTTCGCCACCCCGTCGGGGAAGTGCGAGCTCTACAGCGAAGCGCTGGAGAAGGAGGGCGTCGATCCGCTGCCCTTCTACAACCCCCCCGCCGAGCTCGCCTCGAGCAACCCGTCGCTCGCGCGCAAATACCCGCTCAGCTTCCTTTCGCCGCCGCGGCGCAACTTCCTGAATTCCACCTTCGCCAACCTGCCGCGCTTTCGCGACGACGACCGGCCACCGGAGCTCGAGCTGCATGCCGAGGACGCCGCTTCGCGCGGCATCCGCGACGGCGACCGCGTGCGCGTGTTCAATGACCGCGGCTGGTTCGGTGCCGTCGCCCGCATCAACGGCAAGCCGCGCCGCGGCGTGGTGGTCGCCCTCTCGGTGTGGTGGAAGAAGTTCTCGCCCGACGGGCGCAACGCCAACGAAGTCACCTCGCAGCGCATCGCCGACCTCGGCGGGGCGGCGACCTTCTACGACTGTCTCGTCGAGGTCGAGAAGGCCG